>CAYING010000153.1:0-1694 GCA_964364715.1 uncultured Planctomycetales bacterium | reverse complement strand
CAAAAGCCCCGTACCGTACTGCGCGCGCATGGCCCCGTCCTGCTCTTCTTCCACAATGCGCCGCCCCGTTTCCCAGGCAAACTGGACTTGGGCCCGGCGGGCGTCGAGGTAAAGACGGGAAATGTCGTCGATGAGTTTGCGGAATCTGTCTACAGCCGGGACATTGGGCATTTCAGATCATCCTCAAGCGTGAAATGTTTGTTTGTGCGCAGGTCGTAAATCCACAGCTTTTCCGTCCAGGGTTTTTCCTGGGCTGGCTTGCGATCAAAAAAGAGCACGTTCGCCTTCACGCCTTGCGCATAAAAAATACCCGTGGGCAGGCGCAGCAATGTATGGACGTCGGCTTGCTTGAGCAGTTCCCGGCGAATCGTCTCGCCCGCGCCGCCTTTGACGTCTTCAGCGTTCTTTTGCAGCAGGCCTTCATAAGCATCCCCCTTCACGTCCGCGTCGAGACTCGACCATTGTTCTTTGTCGATCAAATCCACGATCAACCGCCGCAACTTGGCCGGGTCCTGGATTTTGTTCTGCGCCTTGCGGAAGATGACGCCGAGCATCCCGGGCCGCTTGCCCAATTCTTCGAGGGTGTGACGATAATGCGTTTCCAAATCATCACCATCAAGCTTGATGAGTACATCCCAGCCAAAACCTTTCGGGATCGGCGACGGCTTTTTGATCGGTGGCCGGCTTTGCTCATCGGCCATCTTGAGAAACAGCAAAAACGTCAACTGCTCCACATAATCGCCGTAGGACAATCCGTCATCGCGGAGAATCGAACAATAATTCCACAGTTTAGAAACAAGCGCGCTGGGCGTCATATATTCCTTAATATCAAATTAATTTCTTGAGAAAATCAAACAGGTTTTTGAACAGATGGAGCCGGAACGACTCGAAAACGGATATCCTTAATCGAAGAATTATTGACCATTAAATCGAACTGGTAATCACCAAAGGCCGGGAATTCGATATTAGCAAAATTGATGGCCAAGGGGACACTGACCGGCCATCCCGTTGTCCCTTGCGGCGGACGATCAGCCTGAATTTTTGCCGTTACCGTTGCGAGCCGGCCGCCATCCGCGTTCACAAGCAAAATCTCTAATTGGTGAGAACGTCCCAATTCCGCGGGGCTTAGAGTCAACCGAAACGCGATCCCCAGGGAAGGGTGCCGGACAGGGACCGCGTTCGCGAAGAGGGTATCGATGCCGCCGCCGGTAATATATAATTTTCCATGATTCTCTTGAACAAAATCCGCCAATATCGCGCTGTCTACTTGCATAAAATTATTCTCCTAATGTATTTTTGATTATTTTTATGTCCAGGCTGCTTACTGTTGTTTTCGTACTTCCCCAACTTCTGCTTTACCGGTAAGTGCCCCTGTTCTTGCTGTCGTACCTCCCATGATGTTTTCTTTGGTACTCTCTTTCATCCATATTTCCCGACTCAAAAGATAAAGAAACACCGGGGCAGGGATAACATTTAACCGGCACTGTAAAGGCCAATCCGTCGAGGGAGTTTGGTCACCGGTCCCGGCCTTATCCCGATTCACCAAAAAACAAGACGACACTCGTTCTCTCTCGGATTTTGACCATTGCGTTAAAACTCGCAGCCATTTTTGATCGGGCTGTCCGTATTTTGACTCGATAACCCAATATTTACCATCTGTCCTTTGGTAAATAAAATCAACTTCCTCATTATCT
>CAYING010000152.1:0-1770 GCA_964364715.1 uncultured Planctomycetales bacterium | reverse complement strand
GTCAGCTGGGGATGATGGCGGGGATCGAACTTGTCAAAGACCGCGCGGCCATGGAGGCGTTCCCGTGGGAAGAGCGCATCGGCGTGAAGGTTTGCCAAAAGGCGCGCGAACGCGGTGTGATCCTGCGGCCATTGGGGAATGTGATCGTTATCATTCCGCCCTTGTCGATCACGATCAATGAATTGAGATATTTATTGGAAACGACACTGTGGGCGATCCAGGAAGTCACCAGCTCAGCAAGTCACAGGGGCACCGGTAAACTTGTAGGACAAACGGGTGCCATGGTGACTCGGTGATCAGGCAACCATTGATATTATGATAACCTCTGCCATAAAAAAGAAAGTCTTCGTCGCGATGAGCGGCGGGGTGGATTCATCTGTCGTCGCCGGGATGATGAAGGATGCCGGGCATGACGTCGTCGGTGTCACGATGTGCTTCAGCATTTCCCATCCGGAGAGCAAAAAGCCGTCCTGCTGCGGCGTTGACGGTATTCAGGATGCCAAGCGCGCCGCGCAGATCCTCGACATTCCGCACTATGTCCTCGATTTCGCGAAAGATATTAATGATCACATCATTGATAATTTTACGTCGGAATATTTGTCCGGACGTACGCCGAATCCGTGCGTGCAGTGTAATCAGCATTTGAAGTTTGGCTCGCTGTATCACAAGGTTATGAGTATGGGCGCGGATGCGCTGGCAACCGGCCATTATGGCAAAATTGAATACAGCGAAAGAACGCGAAACTTTGAACTTAAGAAAGCGAAAGATCCGCGCAAGGATCAATCGTATTTTCTTTACAGTATGAAGAAAGAAACGTTGCCGAAGGTTTTATTTCCGCTCGGCGGTTTAACCAAGCAGGAAGTGCGGGATCTGGCGCGCAAATATGGATTGAATACGGCGGATAAACCCGAAAGTCAGGACATTTGTTTTGTTCCCGATGGTGGCTATCAGAAATTTTTGGAAAATCGTTTAGGAAAAGAAATTTTTTCGCCCGGGCCGTACAAGGATGAAACCGGAAAGATTGTCGGTGAACATAAGGGTATTGCGTATTACACCATCGGTCAGCGTGAGCGTTTAGGGATTGCGCTTGGCAAACCGGTTTATGTTTATAAAATTGAGAAAGAAACCAACACGGTTTACATCGGGCCGGAAACTATGTTGTATTCCAGCGGGCTTTTGGCCAGCAATTTTAATCCTGTGAGCATTGATCGCCCAACGGAAAAAATGGAAGTCAACGTCCGCATCCGCTACAACGCGCCCGAAGTGAAGGGTTTCTTGACCGCGCTTGAGGACGGCCGCGTGCGCGTAGATTTCCATGAACCGCAAAAATCCGTCACCCCCGGCCAATCGGTCGTTTTTTACGACGGCGACGTCGTCCTCGCCGGGGCCACGATCGAAGAGTCGATCAAATATGCCTCAAGTCATAGCCTATTATAAATTTACATCCATTTCTGATCCGGAAAAATTTTGCGTCGAGCACAAAGAGCTATGCCGGTCGCTCGATTTGAAAGGCCGGGTTTATGTCGCCGCGGAGGGGATCAACGGCACGGTCGCCGGTTCCGCGGAAAATATTTCTGCATATAAAAACCGTCTGCTTGCGACGGCCGGTTTCAGTGGAACACAATTTAAGACGCATGCCTGTCACGAAATCCCTTTTGACCGCTTGATCGTGAAGACCCGTCCGGAGGTTGTCAGCCTGAGGGCCCCGGCCAAGCTCGACGTGCCGGAGAAGACAGCGGCCTTTTTAAGCCCCCGCGAGTGGCGCAAAAC
>CAYING010000151.1:0-2078 GCA_964364715.1 uncultured Planctomycetales bacterium | reverse complement strand
ACCCGACGACACCGTAAATGACGACGATAGTAAAAAGCAACGGCGCATATCCGACAATCGCCAATTTCACGGAGCGAAAAGCGAAGGCGAGAATAAGAAACACGGCAATCAACGCAAGGATAAAACCCCTAACCATATCCCAAAGCACTTCATGATTCCAGACCAGATTAAAATAAGCGGCGCCGGCGGGTTTTAATTCTAACGCCGTCGGATGCGATTTCTTGTATTCGTTGACCGATGCAATGACGGATTCCATTGCCCGGGCATCCCAGGTTTTCATTTGAACCCAGATGTTCGCCTGCCTAAACGGCGGGTCAACCACATTATCCAAATCCGCGGGCTTGGCCGACATGCTGAATAAAAAGAGATACTGGGCGATGACGTTTTTCTCCCCGGGAATGGCGTCATATTCCGGATCGTCGTTGTGGAGAACACGGTTGATCCTTTTGACATAATCGACAACCGAAAAGGTCCTGCCGACCACGGGAAGCTTTTCAATATGCCGCTGGAGGCCTTCGAGGTATTGCATAACCTCGGGGTTTTTAATAAAATCATCCTCCTGGGATATGGCTACGATATATCCCAGCGAGGTTCCGCCCAGCGCCCGGTTGACTTCCCTGTCGGCCGCACGGATCTCACTGTCGGGTTTAAACCATTCCACCATGTTATTGTTCACCGTGATCTTTGTGATCCCGATGACCGAGATAATAAACAAAATAAATCCGATGAAAATCGTACTCTTGGGCCGGTGCGCGCCGCAGCCGGCGAGCTTCCTTAAGAAAAGGGATGTTCGGCTTAAAGCAGTGTCTTCACCTTCGGCGATATTGGCAATATTTTTCTCATTGACAAAGGTAAACATGGCCGGGATAAAACTGAAACTTAAAATCCTTAAGACGACGGTACCGAAGGCGACCAATCCGCCGAAGATCTTGACCGGGATGATATTCATAAATAACAAGACGGCAAAGGCCGCGGCGGTTGCCAATGCCGTGTAACGGACCGGCCTTCCGACCGCCTGCATTGTTTCAATGATGGCGGCTCTTTTGTCTTTTTTCTCTTTGTAACGGAAATAAAACTCGTTAAAGATGTGGATGCTGTCTGTGGCAATGGCCATCAAAAACACCGGCGCCATCGAGCTCATGATGTGGACAGGAAATCCCAGCCCGATGAGAAGCCCCATGCTCCAGACGATACTCATCATCGCATCCATCATAAGCGTGATTGACAGGAAAAAATCACGAAACATAAAATACCTGACAAGGAGCATAACCCCGCCCGCGATGGGGGCGAAGACAGCCATAAGTTTGAACATCTCCGAGCCGAAGGTGTCCCGCGCCACTGGATCGCCGGCGATATAATATTTTTCGCTGCCTTTCTCCTGCTTAATGATGTTTCTGATTTCATCAGCGATTTTTTTCCCGCCGGCCCCTTTTTCAAGGGGGATATAGACCGCGGTTGTCTTTCCGTCTTCGGATAGGATGCGATTGATAAAAAGAGAATTTCCAAAAAGCTGTTTCTTGAGCGCCTCAATTTCTTCCTCGGTCTCGGGAGCCTGAGGCATCAGGGGCGCTACCCGCAGGGTTCCATCCTCGTCCGTAACATTGGTGATCGTCGGGAAACTATTCACATCCCTTAACGCGACGCCTTTTATCTTCGATATTTCATCCGTGACGCGGCTGATCTTCCCGAGGGTATCCTTGTTGAGGACCCCCTTCTCGTTTGTTATCCCCAGGACAATCATATCTTCATAAAGGCCAAAGGCCCTGTCCACCTCATCGTTCCACACCCGCACATCGGATGCTGCCGGAAGCATATTCTTCGGATTCGTATCTGTCCTTATCTTCGGAAACTGAGTCATAAAAAGAATAGTGACAGCGGCGCAAAGAACAACAACCAATTTGGGATGATCGACGGAAAACTCAACAAGGGAAAACTTTTTCATCTCGCTTACTCCCTGCCCCGCCACCGGCGGGGCTTTTCACTGTTTTAACACTTATTTCTTCTTGATGGCGCCTTTCACTAATCTTTCTCCTTCTTGAAGCTGTTCAAAAAGGACTTCGCGCAAGATGTCGCAGGCC
>CAYING010000150.1:0-2174 GCA_964364715.1 uncultured Planctomycetales bacterium | reverse complement strand
GCTTCTAAATATTCGCAGCTACCGGCTGCCGTGGGCCGAAACCATCCCCAAGAAGGAGCTCCCCAATCTTCACCGCTGGGATTCCTGACGCGGTTCATTTCTGTTTCAAAAACAATAGCACCTTTAGAACCTACTGGCTCAGTTTCTAATGTGGAGCTGTCCACTGCTGCGAATGCCACTTCCCCTTTTTTTCTTAGTCCCCGAAGGAGCATATCGGCTTCCCGCCATGTATTCCATTTTCTCTTACTGTAAAATTCCGCCTTAAAGTAATTTCCGATACATGCAGCCGCATTACAAGGAAGAATAAGCAACGCCTTTGATTTACTAAAATCCTTCAACTGAACCCAAGATCGTTTCATACCCCCCCATAATAAAAAATCCCTCGCCGGACGGTATTTGCCCAACGAAGGTTTGACTTCTTTTATGTGGAGGATTCCCCCTTCAAACGCACCACTTGATTATGATAACTTATAACATATTAAACGGTTAACATCAAGGAATTTTTTGATTTGAGTTGCCTGGGCATGCTTCCCGAGCAGCCTGGCGTTCCAGGCTGAGCTTCTTTAAATGGACCATCAAAATTGAAATCGCCGACGGCGTGACCCCGGAGATCCGGTTCGCCTGGCCTAAGGACACCGGAGCAAACCGTTTCAGCTTCTCCTGAATCTCTTTGGAAAGCCCGCCTATTCCGGTATAGTCAAAATCCATCGGAATGCGGATATTTTCAATGTGGCGGAACTTTTCAACTGTTTTGAATTGCTTGCGGATAAAACCTTCATATTTGATCTCATATTCGACCTGATCAATCACCTCTTGCGGAAAATTCTTCAAAAACCCGTCGTACGGCGCGATGTGTTTGTAAGAAACTTCCGGCCGGCGGAGAATGTCTGCAAGTAAAGTCGGCTGACGCAGCGGCGCGCTATTGATCTTTTTCAATTCCTCATCGAGCGCGGTCCTCGGATAAATACGGGTCGTTTTTAAATGTTCGATCTCTTTATCAATCGCTTGGTATTTCTTGGCGACCTTTTCATAATCGACTTCGCTTAAAAAACCGAGTTTATGCCCGTATCCAGCCAAACGTTTGTCCGCGTTGTCTTCCCTGATGATCAAACGGTATTCCACGCGTGAAGTGAACATCCGGTATGGTTCGTCCGTGCCTTTGGTCGTCAAGTCGTCGATCAGAACGCCGATATACGATTCGTGGCGGCCGAGGATAAAGGACGCTTGTTCTTGTGCCGCCAAGGCGGCATTGATACCGGCGACCAGGCCTTGCGCGCCGGCTTCTTCATAACCGGTCGTGCCGTTGATCTGCCCAGCAAAGAATAATCCTGGCACTTTTTTCGTTTCCAGCGTCGGGCGTAATTCCGTCGCAGGAATAACGCCGTGCTCGATCGAATAACCTGGTTTAGTAATTATAGTTTTTTCCAATCCGGGGATGGAATGCACCATCTGTTCCTGAACGTCTACCGGCAAACCCGTCGAGATACCGTTCGGATAATATTCATCCGTATCCAAACCTTCCGGTTCCAGAAAAACGTGATGGCTCTTTTTGTCGCCGAATTTTTTTAATTTATCTTCAATGGAAGGACAATAGCGCACACCGGTCGCCTGGATCTGGCCCGAATACATCGGCGACAAATGGAAATTCGCGCGGATGATATCATGCGTTTCTTCCGTCGTATGCGTAATGTGGCACGGCAAAAGCCTTTGCTCTTTAGGAATGAACGGCGTGCGGAACGAGAACGGCACCGGCGGATTATCCGAATGCTGCGGCTCTAATTTGGAAAAATCGATCGTGCGGCCGTCCAGCCGCGGCGGCGTTCCGGTCTTGAAAAACAGAACTTCGAACCCGAGATCTTTAATATTGTCCGCCAAACGCACCGACGCCGGTTCACCGACACGGCCGCCGGGAGTAATGTTCTTCCCGACGTGCATGCGGCCTTTTAAGAATGTTCCGGCCGTCACAACGATATTCTTGGCGGAAATTCTTTCGCCGTTCGCGGTGATGAGGCCGACAACCTGCCCGCCCTCCACAACAATTTCAGCCGCCTCGCCGATGGTGACATCCAAATTCTTTTGCTGACGGACAACGTCCTGCATATATAGTTTATATCTTTTGCGGTCGGACTGGCAGCGCGACGAACGCACGGCCTGGCCTTTGGAGGCATTAAGCT
>CAYING010000149.1:0-2253 GCA_964364715.1 uncultured Planctomycetales bacterium | reverse complement strand
ATCGCTGTTGGCGAGGAAGCTAAAAAGATGTTGGGCCGCACGCCGGGGAACATTATCGCTATTCGGCCGATGAAAGATGGCGTTATTTCCGATTTTGAAATTACCGAAGCGATGTTGAAATATTTTATCAAGAAAGTCCATAAACGCCGCGTGTTGGTCCGTCCGGCAATGGTCATTGCTATTCCCTGCGGGATTACCGCGGTTGAAAAACGCGCGGTGCGCGATTCTGCCGAACGCGCCGGAGCCCGTACGGTTGAACTCATCGAACAGCCGAAGGCTGCAGCCGTCGGCGCCGGTCTTCCCGTTGAAGAAGCAGCCGGGAATATGATCATCGACATCGGCGGCGGTACGACGGACTTGGCCGTCATTTCTTTGGGGGGCCTCGTCTATGCCCGTTCGATCCGTGTGGCCGGCGATGAAATGGACACAGCGGTCATCGAATATATGAAAAAGACTTATAATTTGATGATCGGAGAGCGTACGGCTGAAGAAATAAAGATCCGTATCGGTTCCGCTTATCCGCTGGATGAAGAGTTGACCATGGATGTCCGCGGCCGCGATCTGATCTCCGGCCTGCCGAAAACAATTTCGGTCACTTCCATTGAGATCCGTGAAGCTCTGCAGGGACCTATTCAGGCGATCGTCGACGCCGCGAAATTGACCCTCGAAAATACTCCGCCGGAGTTGGCGGCTGACTTGATCGACCGCGGGATCGTTATGGCCGGGGGCGGATCATTATTGCGGGGTGTTGATAAGAGGATCGCGGAAGAAACAGGCCTTCCCGTCCACGTCGCTGATGACCCTTTGACCGCGGTTGTTTTAGGGACCGGCCAGACATTGAATATGCCGGTGAACCTGCGGCGCCGCCTGGTCGTTTCGACAAAACTCGATTTTTAATTTAATCTTCGCAAAAAACAAATCGTGTGCACAGAAAAGAAAAACAGTTCCTAATTTACCTCTGTATTGTCCTCATTCCGTTTCTTTGCCTATTTGTCCCCTCAGCAGTTTTCAGCGGTTTTAAACTCCAAGTCGTAAAATCCACGTATCCATTAGCCAATATCCTGTCCGGACCTGTCTTGGAATTTAAGAAATTGGTTTATTACCACCGGATCTTCAACGAATATCTTCGTCTGCGTAAAGAGCGCGATGTCCTGAAAGGCCGGCTTGTCGGCCTTGAAGAGATCCTGCACGAAAATAACCGTTATGAAAAACTTTTGGATTTTAAACGAAAACTGATCTATTCGTCGGTGACCGCTAATGTCATCGGCCGTGACCCGACAAGCTGGAACGCTTCGATCATCATCGACCGCGGAACAAGGGACGGGATCTCAGAAGGGATGCCGGTCGTGAGTGCGGCGGGTGTTGTGGGAAGGATCTCTGAGGTCGCGCCTTCCGCCAGCCGTATTATTTTATTGACCGATCCGCAGTTCAGCGTCGCGGCTTTGGTCCAGGAGTCGCGCGAGAGCGGGTTGATCTCCGGAACATTGCAGGGTTTCTGCCGCCTGCGTTATATGTCGGAAGGCGCTGATGTGAAAGTGGGGGATAAGATCATCACGTCAAAGATCAGTACATCATTCCCCGAAGGTCTTTTGGTCGGGGAAGTGACCGGTGTGAGGCCCAACCCGGAGAATTCCGCCGCAGAATATGTTGTCCGTCCAGCCGTTCTTTTTTCTCAGCTTGAAGAAGTCCTTGTCATACGAAAATAGTGATATGCGCAAGATCCTGATCATAACAATTTTGAGTTTGGCCGGTCTGATTTTGGAATTTTTTATTTTCAATTCCGTTTTTAAATGGTTTCGCCCGAATTTTGAAGTTATTCTCGTCGTCTTTTTTAATTTGTATTGGGGGAGTAAGTTTGGATTCTTGACCGCGTTGATCGGCGGAGCGGTCAAGGACAGTATCAGCCTGAGCAATTTCGGCATCAATATTTTTTCGCTGAGCGTGAGCAGCCTGGCCGTGACGCTCAGCAAGAAATATTTTTATCACATCGGGTCTGAGGCGTCGCGTGTCCCGATGGTGTGGGCCGTCGCGCTTCTTAATATCCTGCTGCAATATATGTTGAATTTGATATTCCGGTCTTATCCGTTCGGTCAGGTTTTTTTGTATGTTTTTGTGCCGGAGATCCTGGTGACGGGTTTGGTCGCGCCGATCGTGCTTCGTGAAGTGAGGAGAATTGTGGTGAGGTTTTCTTTTTGAGTATGTACTTGTTTTCTCTGAATATTTTTAGAGGTAACAAGTACTTATCCCAATTTC
>CAYING010000148.1:0-2268 GCA_964364715.1 uncultured Planctomycetales bacterium | reverse complement strand
TTTTTATACCTTTGTCCATCACATAGCCCGGTGACAAAATTTTTCCTTTGACGAAAACTTCCCCATCAGCCGCAAATTTAACCTGTCGGTACGGTAAAATTCGTACGGTAAAAAGTTTTTTTGCTTTTAAATCTTTGGCATTGGATGTGGCGACTTGGGATGCGGTTTCGGTAAGCCCATAGGTCAAATAGATCGGCAATTTGTACTTTAAGGCGGTTTGGATAAGCTCGGCAGGGACCGGCCCGCCGCCAAGCAAGATCGCCTTTAACCGGCGCAGGACCGGAATATTTTTTTTGTCGTGAAGCAGCCGGTAAAGTTGTGCCGAAACAAGCGAAAGATGCGTGACCTTATGGTCGCGGATATTTTGGATCAAGGTTTTATCCGCCGACGGAATTATAACGGTCGCGCCGGCAAGACAGCAGCGGAACAAAATGCTTAAACCACTCACATGATACAGCGGCAGCGACAGAAGCCATCGGTCGTTCACTTTAAGCGGGATATTCGCTTGCGATCCCAGGGCGCTGTAATAATGATTTTCATAGGTATGCACAACCGCTTTAGGGGAAGCACTGCTTCCTGATGTGTAGAGAATTGTTGCGGCGTTGTTTAACCGCGCAGAATTGAGGAATTTTAATTGTTGAGTGCTGACGGCCTTAGGAAGCCGTGTGTTAATAAGTATCGCGGTCTTCCCTGCCCGCCACAATGTCCATAATAGGATGAGATTGGATGCGGACGGCCCGGTTTCGAGCGCAATACAATTTTGCTTGCGTTTGGAAACCTTCGGCGCCAGGGAATCCGCCCAGAGGTTAAGTTCACGGTAAGTAATATTATTTTTTTCTGAAAAAATGGCGTATGCGTTAGGGAATTTGATGCTGGCTTGTTCAAGCAGGCATTTCATGCTAGAAAATTTTGTTCATAAGAGAAGTTTTTAAATGTTCGTCACGTACGGCAGTTCTCACCGGCATATTACCCTTGCTCAATTCGATCGGATACTGCAGAAGATCCTCTTTAAAATATTTAAGTGTATCCAACCCGACAGGGTGCAAGAGATGTGAGCAGGCCGCTAAATTGGCGAGGAACGAGATACCGACCCCGCTTTCAAAACTGGAACTGACGATGGTCCGGATCGCAAGGCGCTGCGCCTGCTGTATCCACTGCCAGGTCTTTTCGATCCCGCCGAGCATCGTGGGCTTGAGGATCAGCACGTCAACCCCGGGCAATGCGTTGACATCCTGGATCTTCATTTTTAAAAGCGATTCGTCGAGAGCAACCGGGATCGTTGTCTTCATTAAAAATTCTTCCAGCTTGGTTAGGTCATTAAAAGGTTCTTCAATATATTCCACCGCCGCGCAGCCGATCTCATTGCCGAGCTCGACAGCCTGATTGATGTCCCATTGCCGGTTGGCGTCCAGGCGCAATAACGCTTTATCGGACACCACTTCCCCTACTTTTTTTATTATTAAAATGTCTTCCTGGATTTTTGACTTTCCAACTTTCAATTTCACCGCTTTAAAACTTTGGTCGACCATTGACTGGGCTTCGTTCAGGACGTCCTCATCTGATCCAGCCAGCAGGCCGGCCACCGGAACAGAGGAACATTGTGATTTGGAAAGCAACTGGCTGACGGATAAATTTTTTTTGAATGCGGTCAAATTCAACAGGGCCATCTCTAAACCGCAGCGCACGCTGGCGAATAAGTGAGAGGAACCGAGCCAGCGTTCCATGTCGCCGCCTAAATTTTCCGGATGGCGCGGAAGTTCCGCACGCA
Organism: uncultured Planctomycetales bacterium; assembly: GCA_964364715.1. GTDB lineage: Bacteria > Omnitrophota > Gorgyraeia > Zapsychrales > GWA2-47-8 > CAYING01. The sequence goes on along the minus strand of CAYING010000148.1, from coordinate 500 downwards.
ATAATTGGTCTTTGACCTTTGTCAGCTGTCCGGCCGCGTCTTTTGATGTTTCCGGGCTGAACCCGGGCAAGGGAGAAATTTCTCCATATCCGTAGGACGCGTCATCCGCGGTTAACTTGACGATCAACCCTTCTCTGTGTGAGGCGTTTTTTCCATTAAAGAACAACGGCCGGGCTACGGGCAAGGCAAATTGAAATAATTCCAATCGGCTGCACTTCATAACAGCCACCCGATTGAGAACAGAAGGCTGTAAATCATGAGCAGTTTTGCTGTATCAGCGAGGGCATGATTAAAGGATGGGCCGTCGGTTGCGGTCAAAACTGTTTTGATGAGCGGGATCGCCCAGAGGCTGATGGAACAGGCGATAAAAGACATCAAATGGTCTTGTGTAAAAAAATAAATAACGATCGGAATGAGCGAAGCTCCGAGGATAAGAAACAAATATTCGGTATATCCGAAGGAACGTCCGAACTGAACGACGAGTGTCCGTTTGTTGGCAG
>CAYING010000147.1:0-2355 GCA_964364715.1 uncultured Planctomycetales bacterium | reverse complement strand
TACACGTAAATGGAACTCGAGAAAACGAACCGTTTGACATCCGCTTTCCGGGCCGCTTCGAGGATATGGATGTTCCCCAGCACATTGATCCGCGCCGTGTCGGCGGGCCTTTTCCACGCCTGGTCGATATCGGCCAGAGCGATGAAATTATAGACCACATCCGCCCCGGCGACCGCCTTGCCAACGGCTTTTTCATCCAGCACGTCTCCGACGAGCATCGTCTGCCCTTTTTGCAGATACGGCGATTTTATTTTATCGAAGATCAGGACATTGTGGCCCCGGGCCGTCAAAGCATCCGCCACATGGCTCCCCAAAAAACCCGAACCACCGCACGCTGTAATATTCATATGATCGCTCCTCTTTTGAAAAAAATTAATTCACGCCCGATTCTTTAAGCCCCTTAATAAGGTTATCAACGGCCGTTGATTCCATTTTTAACCTCGCCTCTTTGGCATACGAGCCAATGTGCGGCGTTAAGATGACATTTTCCAGTTCCCGCAACGGCCCCCGGTACGGTTCCGACTCGAACACGTCGATGGCCGCGCCGGAAAGCTTTCCGCTCTTAAGCGCCGTATAAAGGGCGTCCTCATCCACGACACCGCCCCGGGAACAATTGATCAACAGGGCGCTTTCTTTCATCAGGGAAAACTCTTTTTTGCCAATAAAATGCCGGTTCTGCGGCGTAAGCGGTAAATGCAAGGAAACAACATCGCAACGACCCAACAGGTCATTCAGTCCGCTTTTTTTCGCGAACGGAGTTTCAGCGCCGCTCGCATCAAGAAGATCACAATAAAATACCTTGGCCCCCAGTGCGCCGGATAACCTTGCGACCTCTTTGCCGATGCGCCCAAAGCCCACGATGCCGATCGCTCGCTCCGCAAACAATCCGCCCATCTTCTTCTGCCACACGCCGCGACGGATGTCACGATCCATGCTGTTAATATTTCGCAACAAATTAAGTATCAGCCCGATGACCAGCTCCGCTACGGCGCGCGTTGCCGCATCGGGGGTGTTATAAACTTTTATCCCCCGCACCTTGCATGTATCCAGGTCCACGTTATCCGTTCCCGAACCGCATCGCGAGATCACGCGCAGGTCCTTCAATCCCTTCAAGGTCTCCCCGTCATAAACCTCCGTGCCGGCAATGACGCCGAGACATCCATCAAGAAGGTCCAGAACCTCCTTTTGCCCCAGGGCACGCCCTTGCCTGTTGAGCGTGACGCTCAGTTCGTTCTTTTTCAAAAGTTCCAGCGGATAAGAGCCGCACTCGCCGAAAAAACTTGTTGTTATCGCGACCTTCTTCATCGTGACCAAGATCTCCTAAGCCTTATGACCTGTTTCGACCAAATAATTTTCCCAGTATCGCTCATCCGGTTCAGCTATGAAAGCATTGCGGAACTCGCGCGCTTTTTGGAGCAACCCTTGCGCTCTTTCCCGTTTGATCATTTTAAAATGGTCCAGCGCCTCAGTGACCTGTTCCGGTGAAAAACAAAGCCGCCACATATCCGGGTCTTGCTTGCAATAGAGATAATCCATCGTTAAAGCGTGGGAGTCGCCGATCGTGACGACCGGGACCCCTCTCATGACAAGCTCCGCCGCCGTACTGCTGGCCCCGCAAAATCCGATAGAGGCCCGGGCGATATATTGCTCCAGTTTCCCGTCGACGAATTCGTACCGCTTCGAAAGGTCCCGCCCGACAAGCCTGGCCAATTTTTTCCGGTCAAACCCCCCGGCCGGATGCAGCTTGATCATCACCCGGTCAAAGCATTCCAAATGACATTCGATCTTCAACAAGATCCGCATCATATAAACGGCGCTCTCGATATGGATGGGCAACAGGACCAAAAAAACATTCTCTAGCTGATCGTTCGCTGATGGTTCGGGAATAACCGAAGCATAGCGGAAAGCAGGCGAGTAATCGACCGGCAGGTCCTTGATGAACTCCGTCGCCCATTTCTTTCCGGCAGGGCCCAGCACCAGAATCTTTTCCGGCAGCAATCCGGCCTGTTTTTCCTGGTTCGCGGAAATCGTCGAAAAATAGTTGTCGGGCGAAAAATACGGCTGGCTTCCGATCACCTGTATACCCGGGAAACTCTCCTTTAATCCCTTGATCAGCCCCTTTTCCAGGGCCTGGTTTTCCATCCAATTAATAATCCCCTTCGGGGCCAAGTTATGCTCTTTAAAACGTTTGCCTAAACACGAAAGTAATGTGGCATATAAAAATCCAAATTCCGTCAAATTGGTACAATACTCCTCATTTAAAAGATCCCCTAATTGCCAATGGTTGAAAGGCGGGGGAGTTAATTTTAAGCCTAAGGCCCTGAAAGGCATAAAAAATGTGTACACATAATCCTG
>CAYING010000146.1:0-2680 GCA_964364715.1 uncultured Planctomycetales bacterium | reverse complement strand
CATTGCGGTCGTGGATATGGCGCTTGAAGACTTCCCGCAGAACGGCGCATGAGCCAGGAAATTTCTTGCCAAGTTTTAATTTTCTGGTATACTGCTGAACATTTAGTAAAATTTTACTATATTTTATTGAAGTCATTGATAGGAAAAGGGTTAGTAACCAGTTATGCTGTTAAATCCGTTTAAATTCTACTCCCCGCAAACCTTAAAGGAAGCAGCCGAACTGCATTCCAGTCTCCCCGAGACACGGATTCTGGCAGGGGGGACCTTTCTCTTGAGTTCCCTCAAAATGATGAAACGGAAAGGGCTTAAAACACCCAAAAACATTATCAGTTTGAAGCGGATCCCTGAACTGACCGGCATTTCAGCCAATGACCAAGCAATCACGATCAAGGCCATGACCACGATCGATGAGGTCTTTGCGTCGCCGCTTTTGAAAGATAATTTTCAAGTCCTGAGAACGGTTTGCCGGAATATTTCCACTCAGCCGATCCGTAACGCGGCCACGATCGGAGGCAATCTGACCTGCCGCTACACCTGGACCGAGATGCCGTCCACGATGATCGGACTGGACGCGGCACTTCATTTTACCGATGCACAGCTGAACATCTCCTCACTATCAGCTGAAGAATTTTTCAAGGCATCAGCCAAAACTGACAAACTGTTAACGCACATCACCATTAAGCGCGACAAGGGCGCTGCCATCGCTTACCAGCGCGTCCGAAGATCTTCCAGTGTGGACATCCCGCTCTTATCGCTCATCATTAAAACAAATTTTCAGGGGAAAAAATTTACGAATACCCGCGTTGCGGTCAATAACTGTGTCACATTCGCGCCGCGGGATACGGTCCTGGAAAATTTCCTCAGCCAAAGCACGGCCTCGCCGACAATTGCCCAGGAAGCGCTTGACCATCTGGATAAAAATATTTATGATACGCGAAGCGGTGAATACAAACAGCATATGTTCCGGGTATCGATCAAAAAAGCCGTCGAAGATCTGGTAAAGCAGGCGAAATAGAATGACAACTCTTCTCATCAATAATAAAAAGTATGAATTGGATCTCAAAGGCAATGAAACCCTGCTTGAGGTCTTACGCAACCACATGGGCCTGACCGGGACCAAGACCGCCTGCGAAGAATCCGAGTGCGGCACCTGTTGCGTCACTGTTGACGGGAAGGCGATTCTTTCCTGTATCACGCTGGCCTGCGATGTCGCTGGAAAAAACATTACAACAATTGAAGGCCTGGCAGAAGGCGACAAACTTCATCCAATCCAACAGGCGTATCTGGATAAAGGCGCGGTTCAATGCGGATTTTGCATCCCGGGTTTGATCATGGCATCCAAAGCCTTGTTGGATAAAAATCCCGAGCCGACCCGCGAAGAGATCGATTACGCGCTCGACGGCAACTTATGCCGCTGCGCCGGATATATTAAAATCTATGAAGCGGTCGAAGCTGCCGGCCGTGAAATGAAAACAATGCCATGACCATCCCCATCCGACATCAGTTCAATAAAGAATACGTGAATCCCGTCGGCAAAAGCGTGCCGCGTATCGACGGCAGAGGAATCGTCACCGGCCAGACCAAGTATGCTTTCGACGTAAGTTTTCCCAATATGCTCGTCGGAAAAATGATCCGCAGTTCTATTCCTCACGGCCGCATTGTAAACATCGACACTTCCAAAGCTGAAAAACTGCCCGGCGTGCGCGCCGTCATTACCGCGAAAGATACTTACAATATTAAATTCGGATCGAATGAATATTTCTTCCCGCATACCGTTGACCAGATGGCGCTGGAATCCGAAAAAGTGCGCTACATCGGCGACGAGATCGGCGCGGTTGCCGCCGTCGATGAAGAGACCGCTGACGAAGCCCTCAAATTAATCGACATAAAATATGAGGAATTACCTCATGTTGTTGATCCTCTGGAAGCGATGAAACCCGGCGCGCCCTTGATCCACGAAGCCCGCAATAACATTGCGGTCATTTTACCGGTCAATTTCGGGAATGCGGACCGGGCGCTTAAAGACTCCGACTATGTCCGCGAAGATTTATTTTTTACCCCGGCCGCTCACATGGCCGCCTTGGAAACTCACGTCTGCGTCGGGCAATGGGAAACCTTTTCCAATAAAATTACCCTCTGGGCCTCCAGCCAGGCCCCGTTCAAGTGCCGCGAGGCGCTCGCTAAAACTTTGAAAATGGATTTAAACGATGTGCGCGTCATCAAGATGGCGGTAGGGGGAGGGTTCGGCGGAAAACTCGAAATGCTCCCGATGGATTTTGCCGCGTGCCTTTTATCCAAAAAAGCCGGCGGCCTTCCGGTCAAGATCTGTTGCAGCCGCGAAGAGGAATTTTTAGCGACCCGCCGCAAACACGGAATGATCTATAAAATAAAATCCGGCGTCAAGAAAGACGGGACCCTGACGGCGATCACCGGAGAGGTCATCGCCGACGGCGGAGCGTACTGCAGTTACGGCCCGACGGTGCTGGCGGCCGCGATCATGCGTATTTTTATGCTTTATAAGATCCAGCATTTCCGCATGACCGGCTACCGTGTTTATACCAACACACCGATCAGCGGGGCCATGCGCGGTTTCGGCGGCGTGCAGGCCGGTTTCGCCATCGAATCGCATATGGATATGCTCGCCGAAGGAATCGGCATGGACCCGGTTGAATTCCGGATG
>CAYING010000145.1:0-2692 GCA_964364715.1 uncultured Planctomycetales bacterium | reverse complement strand
CAGGATGATCCCGACGCTGTAATGCCTTATCTAGAAAAAGGGTGGAAGGCATTACGGCAGGGATTTCGCCCTGCCGGGCTCAACGGCGACCATAAACTGGCCCGGCTCGAAACTGCTCTTAAAGATTTGAATGCCGCGGTCGTGGTGCCGAGTTTTGTACAAAACCGCTTAATCGGAATCCTTGTCTTCGGCCGCAAGCGTTCGGGAAAATTATTCAGCGAGGATGACTTGGCGGCCTTTACCATTTTGGCTAATCAGGCAGCGCTGGCGATGGAGAATTTAAAATCTTTGGAAGAGATGAGAAGGACCCAGGAGAAGCTCTTCCACACTGAAAAACTCGCCTATGTCGGGCAATTGGCAAGTTCGGTCGTGCATGAGATCCGCAATCCCTTGACCACTATAAAGACATTTGTTCATTATTTGCCGGAAAAATTTCGTTCCCGGGATCTCGGATTTCTGGAGCGGTTTGAGGCGATCATTCCCCGGGAGATCCACCGGATGGAAAAGATCGTGCATCAGCTGCTGGATTTGGCCAAACCGCGTCAGGTCAATAAAAATGAGGCGAGGGTCTCGGTGATTGCCGGAACAACTTTGGAGTCGTTAAAAGACAATTTTCAATTAAAGGGAATCCGGGTAGAGAGCGAATGCCTGACGGAAAATGACCGGATCTTCTGTGACGCGGAGCAAATCCAGCAGGTGCTGCTAAATTTGTTCTTGAATGCTATGGACGCGATGGATAAAGGAGGCCAGTTGAGTGTGAAGCTGTGGCGGGAGCCCCGCGGGCAGGCAGAATCCGACCGGGTCATGATCGCCGTGAAGGATTCCGGATGCGGGATTCCTAAAGACGAGTTAAAGGAATTGTTCACTCCTTTTCACACAACCAAGAAGGACGGCGTCGGTTTGGGCCTTATTGTCTCGCAAGAGATCGTGAAGTTGCATCAAGGGGAGATCCGGGTGGCGAGTGAGCCGGGCCGGGGAACAGAATTCACTCTTGCCTTCCCGGCAAGCAGGGACGGAGGATAATCACCGGACAGAGACAGCAGGGGGCACGTACCGGCCTAAATTTAAAATTAGTTATACTTTACTTCAGATTAAGTTTACAGCAAACTCATCATAACAATGAAATAATAAATTGACATTTTCGAATTTCGTGGTAATTTCTAATGGGGATATCAGGAAAACCGTATGATTAAAAGAGCGAAATATAAGAAACATATTGAAGCCGCGCTGGGGCGAAGCCGGGCGGTAGCCCTTTTAGGGCCGCGCCAGTGCGGTAAAACTACATTAGCGTGGGAGATCGTTGATAAAGATTCTCCGAATTATTTCGATCTTGAGGACCCGGGCAGTCTTGCCGGTTTGGCTGATCCCAAGACCGCGCTCGCGCCGCTTAAAGATATCATCGTTATTGATGAGGTGCAGCGCCGGCCGGACCTTTTCCCCATTCTTCGTGTGCTTCTGGACCGCACGCCTTTGCCTGCCAAGTTTCTTATTTTGGGAAGCGCTTCGCCTGATCTATTACGGCAATCGTCCGAATCCCTTGCCGGGCGTTTGGAAATGATAGAAATGGATGGTTTTGATCTGTCCGAGATCGGACAAAAGCAAGCCTCGCGTCTTTGGCTGCGAGGGGGGTTCCCGTTATCATTTCTTGCTAAAAATGACGCAGATAGTTTTACCTGGAGAAAAAGTTTTATTCAGGCATTTTTGGAGCGCGATCTGCGTCAGCAGGGCATTGATATTCCGGCCGTATCGCTGCACCGGTTTTGGATCATGCTGGCGAACAGCCACGGCCGGATATGGAATGCCGCGCCTTTTGCGTCTTCTCTGGGGATATCAGAGCCGACGGTCCGCCGGTACCTGGATATTTTGACGGGTGTATTTATGGTGCGCCAGATTCAGCCATGGCATGCCAATATTAAAAAGCGCCAGGTCAAAGCGCCGAAAGTTTACGTGCGTGACACAGGCGTGCTTCATTCCTTATTGGGGCTGAAGACTGAAAGCGAAGTCCTGCGTCATCCGTGCTGCGGCAGTTCCTGGGAGGGATATGTTATTGAGGAGGTCATTCATGCGGCTGAGCTTGATGATGTTTATTTCTGGGCAACACATAACGGTGCGGAGATAGACCTGGTGTTTTTGAAAGACGGGCGGATGTATGGTGTTGAGATCAAGCGCGCGGATGCGCCTGCCATGACTCCATCGATGCGCATTGCCTTGGAGGATCTTAAGCTTGAGCGCATCGCGGTCATATATCCGGGTGAAAAGCGCTATTCGCTTCATAAGAAAATTGATGTTGTGCCGTTTGAGTCGATCGCGGGCGGAATGAAGGGGATGTTCCCGGGCCGGCAGACCTAACACAAATCGCAAGGAAATCCATTATGCCAAAACTTTTGATCGTCGACGATGAAACAGATGTGACCGAATTCGCCAAGAATTTTTTTAAAAAACGGCAGATCGATGTCCTGACCGCGTCGGGCGGGGCGACGGCGCTGGAGATCATTGAGCGCGAAAAACCGGATCTCGTTCTTTTAGACGTGCGGATGGAAGAGATGACCGGGATCGAGGTTTTGCGAAAACTCAAAAGTCAAAACGTAAAGGTCAAAATTATTATGGTGAGCGGGGTCGAGGATGATGAGACCGTCAATGAAGCCAAACAGCTTGGTGTGATCGGTTTTATCCACAAGCCGCTGATTTTGGA
>CAYING010000144.1:0-2701 GCA_964364715.1 uncultured Planctomycetales bacterium | reverse complement strand
CCGGCGAAGTTTTGGGGCAGCGCCAGATGTCGCAAATGCGTCACAGCCTGAAATGGGTCGAAGAAGGGAGCGGCCTAAAAGGAAAACTGCTAAGACCGTTATGCGCTCAAGTTTTAGAGCCGACGATCCCTGAAACTGAAGGTGTGATCAACCGGGGACATCTTTTGCGGATCACCGGACGTTCCCGCGCTGAGCAGCGAAAACTTGCGGAGAATTTCTCGATCACTGATTATCCCAACCCGGCCGGCGGATGCCTTTTAACTGATAAAAATTTTTCCCGCCGGATGAAGGATACATTCCGGCACGGTTACCGCAATTTCCGCGAGACCGTTGCCTTGAAATGGGGAAGGCATTACCGGATTGATGATCAATTTAAAATCATTTTAGGACGCAATGAAGAAGAAAATATGGCATTAAAAGCCTACGCGCATCCGGACGACCACATTATGGAGATCAGCGACAAAGTCGGCCCGACGCTCATTCTAAAAGGGTATCAACCGACGCCTGAGATCTTTACCATCGCAGCCGGTTTGATCAAACGATATTCACGACATAAGGATTCGCCGGACCCGATCAGCGTGGAGTATTGGCTGGTTAAAGACAAGAACACGCTTCACACAATCCAATCACAAGAATTAACCGAAAGTTTTATCGAACAGATAAGCATTTAATATGGCAACCGAAGAACAGATCCTCAAAGCGCTCTCGCAGATCATTGACCCTGACCTGCACAAAGATATTGTCTCGCTCGGATTCATTAAAAATTTAAAGATCGCGGGCGGAGATATTTCTTTTGATATCGCTTTGACCACGCCGGCCTGTCCGGTCCGTCATGAATTCCAGCAAAAAGCGGAAGATCTGCTCAAGGCCTTGCCCGGAATAAAAAATGTTTCGGTCAATTTGACCAGCCAGCCTTTAAAACAGTCTCCATCGGGCACGAATGCAAAGAATGCCTTATCCAATATCGGTTCGATCATCGCTGTTTCCTCCTGTAAAGGCGGAGTAGGGAAGTCCACCGTTGCCGCCCACTTGGCCGTTGAACTGTCCCGCCGGGGTTTTAAAGTCGGGCTGGTCGATGCGGATATCCACGGACCGTCGGTTCCGACACTATTCCGCCTGACGAATACCGAAATTTTCGCAAACGATAAGGATCAACTCATCCCTATTGAACAAGGAAATTTGAAAATCATGTCGTTCGGATTCTTGCTGGGTGATGCGCCGGCGGTCATGCGCGGGCCCATGGTTTCGCGCTACGTCCAGCAGGTTTTGCTCAATACCGCTTGGGGAAAATTGGATTATCTTTTTGTCGATATGCCGCCGGGAACCGGGGATGTGCAGCTGACGATCACGCAGTCCGTGCGCTTAAGCGGCGCGGTCATTGTCACGACCCGCCAAACCTTATCGCTCGTCGATGTGGCGCGCGGCATTTTAATGTTCGAAAAGGTTAGTGTCCCGATCCTAGGGATCATTGAAAATATGTCTTATTTTGTTTGTGACAAATGTGAGAAAAAGCATTATATCTTCGGCGGAGAAAAGCAATCGCAATTGAGCGAGCGGTTCGGAGTTGAGCTGTTGGCCGAGATCCCGCTACTCTCTGTCTTCGCGGAAAAGATCACTGCCGCGCCAGCCAATCCTTTTATTGTTCAGGCTGTTGACAAAGTGATCATGGCGTTAGGAAAGAGTCAACTTACGCAGAGTGACATCCCGGAAGTTTCGGTAGGTCAGGCTGAAATTCAGCTCGCGTGGAAAGACGGGGAGAAAATAAGCGTACCGCACAACGACCTGCGCGCGAGCTGCCAATGCGCGCTGTGCGTCAACGAGATCACCGGCGAGAAAATACTGAAGCCTCAAAATATCCGTCCCGACATCGCCCCGAAAGAAATCGTCCCCTTGGGCAATTACGCCCTCGGCATCACCTGGAACGACGGGCATTCTTCAGGAATTTATCCTTACAAATTGATCCGCAGTTTGGCCGCGGTGAGATCCTAATTATTTTTGCGGCTGGACGCCGAGGATCTTGGCGAGTTCACCGTTCTGATTCAGTTCGTTCATAATGTCGCATCCGCCGACCAATTCCCCGTTGACATACAACTGCGGGAAGGTGGGCCATTCCGAATATTCCTTCACACCTTGACGGATATCTTCATCTTCAAAAATATTAAACGAATGAAAAGGGATATTGTATTCTTTTAAAATACCGACCGCCTGAGCGGAAAATCCGCAGGCAGGGGCTTCCGGAGAACCTTTCATATAGAGCATCACTTTGTTGCCTTTAACATCTTTTTCGATACGTTCTTTAAGCTCGGGTGTCAACATAGTTATCTCCTTTAATGTCAAAAGTGAAAAGGAAAAAGCAAAAAAATATTGTATCGCGGCGCGATTTCTAAATTTTACTTTTGACCTTTGAGTTTTGACTTTTACCTTTTTATAAACCGTACTGCGTACGGGCTTGTTCCCATTTGTCGGGAGTGAACGTTTTCAAGGCCAATGCGTGGACCGCCGAGGCCATGGCTTCCTTCAAAGATTTCATCACCAGCTGGTGCTGCTTAATAAGCATCATCCCATCGAACGTCGAGCTGACGACGAATGCCTGCAAATGCTGGCCGTCATTCATTGGGTCTAAAATGTACGCGGTCGAATTGAGGATCGCTGATTCGATGATCTTTTTAACGTCCCGCGCAATCATTAATTCTTTTTCCAA
>CAYING010000143.1:0-2756 GCA_964364715.1 uncultured Planctomycetales bacterium | reverse complement strand
GAATACGGGGCAGGTTTGGTCTTTTTGCCGCCGAGTTTGACCGACTGCAACATTATCGAGGAATGGACCGAGCATATTATCCACGAAGAGGGGCAGAAATTCCTGGGTTGGCGCGAAGTTCCGCATGACAGCGGCAAGATCGGCCATGTCGCCCGCAGCGTCGAGCCGGAATTTAAACAGCTTTTTATCGGCCGCGGAAAAAATACCCGTCCGGATGAATTGGACCGCAAACTCTATGTGATCCGCAAAAGGCTTTATAATAAAGTCCAGGAATCCACGTTAAACCAGAAAAATTACTATTATTTCTGCAGCTTGTCCACCAAAACCCTTGTTTATAAAGGCCAATTGATGGCGGAACAGGTGGACCGTTTTTTTCCGGACCTGTCGGATGCCGCGATGGTCTCTGCTTTGGCAATGGTGCATTCGCGTTTTTCGACTAACACTTTTCCGACGTGGGCCTTGGCGCATCCGTACCGCCTGATCGCTCATAACGGCGAGATCAATACGTTAAGAGGCAATATCAATTGGATGCACGCGCGGGAAGAGCAGTTCATCTCCAAAGCATTCGGCAAAGATACCAAAAAGATCCTGCCGATCGTTGTTCCGCACGGCAGCGATACCGCGACGTTCGACAATGTTCTTGAAATGCTCGTCCTGAGCGGGCGTTCGGTGCCGCACGCGATGATGATGATGATCCCTGAGGCCTGGAGCGGGCATGAAAGCATGAGCGAGGAAAAGAAGGCGTTTTATGAATATCATTCCTGCCTGATGGAACCCTGGGACGGCCCGGCGGATATTGCTTTTTGCGACGGGCGTTATATCGGGGCGCTCTTGGACCGCAACGGCCTTCGTCCGTCGAGATACTGGATATTAAAGGACGATATCGTTATTTTGGCCTCGGAGGCCGGTGTTCTGGAAATTTCTCCCGAAAAGATCGCCGGCAAGGGGCGTCTGCAGCCGGGAAAAATGTTTTTGATCGATACGCAGGAAGGCCGCATTATCGACGACGCGGAATTAAAACATCATTACGCGTCGCAAAAACCGTACGGCCGGTGGCTCAAAGAAAATCTCGTCGATATTAAAGATCTTCCGCAGCCGCGCGCTGTTCACGGGTTGGATGAGAAAACACTTTTAGACCGCCAGCGCGCCTTCGGTTATACGCTGGAAGATCTGAAGATCATCCTTCCTCCGGCCGCGATGAACGGCGAAGAGGCGACCGGGTCCATGGGGACCGACACCCCGCTTGCGGTTTTAAGCTATCGTCCGCAGCTTTTGTTCAATTATTTTAAACAGCTTTTTGCGCAGGTCACCAATCCTCCGGTCGACGCGATCCGCGAAGAGGTCATTATGGCCGAGGATGTGATGCTCGGCGCTGAAGGGAATCTTCTGGATGAAACGCCGGAGCACGCGCACCGTTTGAAACTGGCGCACCCGGTCATTATCAATGAAGAATTGGAAAAGATCCGCCATGTCAGCCGGGGAAATTTAAAGGCGGCAACGCTTTCGATCGTTATTAAGAAGAGTGAAGGGGTTAAAGGATTAGAAGAAGCCTTGGAGAGCCTTTTTGCTAAAGCCGACGAAGCGCTCAAAAAAGGGAATTCGATCCTGATCCTTTCGGACCGCGGCGTGAGCAAGAGCAATGTCCCGATGCCGTCTTTGCTGGCCTGTGCCGGCCTGCACCATCATCTGATCCGTCAGGGAACGCGCACCAAAGTGAGCCTGGTCGTCGAGACCGGGGAAGCGCGCGAGATGCATCATTTTGCCGCCTTGATCGGATATGGGGCGAACGCGATCAATCCTTATCTGGCTTTTGAAACAATCGAATCGGAAATTAAAAGAGGCGGCTATCCGCCGGAACTTACCTTTAAAGACGCGCAGAAGAATTTTATTAAATCTACGCGCAAGGGGCTTTTCAAGATTATCTCCAAAATGGGGATCTCGACGATCCAATCTTATTGCGGGGCGCAGATCTTTGAGGCCGTCGGGCTTGGCAGCGAATTGATCGATAAATATTTTACGGCGACACCGTCGCGTATCGGCGGGATAGGGCTCGAGACGGTCGCGGAAGAGATGCTGCGCCGCCACAAAAGCGCGTATCCGGATGAAAATGTTTATGATCATATGCTTGATGCCGGCGGAGATTATCACTGGCGCCGCGACGGGGAGCACCATCAGTTCAATCCGCAGACGATCGCCCTCTTGCAGCATTCGGTCCGCTCCGGCGATTATAAGGTCTTTAAACAATTCGCCAAATTGATCAACGAGCAGACGACCAATATGGCCGGTATCCGCGGCCTTTTAAAATTTAAAAAGGGTAATCCGATTCCTTTAAGCGAGGTCGAGCCTGCCGCCGAAATTGTTAAAAGGTTCGCGACGGGCGCGATGAGTTACGGGTCCATTTCGAAAGAAACTCACGAGACGCTCGCGATCGCGATGAACCGTTTGGGCGGATTTTCTAATACGGGCGAGGGCGGGGAAGACCCGGATAGATTTAAAAAAGACGCGAACGGCGATTGGCGCCGCAGCCGGATCAAGCAGGTCGCGCAGGGACGCTTCGGCGTCACGATCGAATATCTCGTCAACGCCGATCAATTGCAGATCAAAATGGCGCAGGGCGCGAAACCCGGCGAAGGCGGACAGCTTCCGGGGCACAAGGTCACGAAGGAGATCGCGAAGACCCGTTACACAACGCCCGGCGTGGGATTGATCTCTCCGCCGCCGCATCACGATATATATTCCATCGAAGATCTGGCTCA
>CAYING010000142.1:0-3004 GCA_964364715.1 uncultured Planctomycetales bacterium | reverse complement strand
AATATCCGGCGTATTGAGCCCTAACGGCAATCCCGTCAATCCGCCGATCCCGAACATCGGTAAAAAAGCTAACGCAAAAAGCATCGGTGTGTTAAATCGGATCGATCCGCCCCAAAGTGACAAAAGTAAACAGGTCAAGATGACGACTGACGGAATGGATATGATCATTGTTGTTGCCTGGAAGAACGCACTGATCGTCGTCCCCATCCCGGTCAAGTACATATGATGTGCCCAAACGATAAAGGACATAAATCCTAAAAATAAAAGAGAATAAACCATCGATTTATATCCCCACAATGGTTTGCGGGTATTGTTGGCGATGATTTCCGCCACGATTCCCATTGCCGGCAGGATCAAAACATAGACTTCCGGATGAGCAAGAAACCAAAACAAATGCTGCCACAGAAGAACATTCCCTCCCCCGCTGATCTCAAGAGGTTTACCGCTGACGACAAGGCCGCTCGGCATAAAAAAGCTTGTATGCGCGACACGGTCCATTAACTGCATAATACCGGCGGCTTCCAAAGGCGGGAAGGCTAAGAGTAGAAGGAATGCTGTTACTAACTGCGCCCACACAAAGAACGGCAGGCGCATAAACGTCAACCCCGGAGCCCGCAGCTGAAAAATCGTTGTAATAAAATTCACCGCGCCCAAGAGCGATGACGTGATCAAAAAGATCATCCCGATGATCCAGATGGTCTGCCCGACCGTTGCGATATTGGCCAGCGGCGCGTAGGATGTCCACCCGGAATTCGCCGCGCCGCCCGGAGCGAGGAAACTCGCCAGCATTACAGTACCGCCGACGAAAAATGACCAATAGCTGGCCATATTTAGCTTCGGGAACGCCATATCCACAGCGCCGATCTGCAGCGGCACAATATAATTTCCGAACGCGCCTACGGCGAGAGGAACGATCCCCATAAACACCATGATCGTTCCGTGCATCGCGCCGAGTTGATTATAAAATTCCGGAAGCATAACACCGCCGGGCAAAGTTTCCTCGGCAAAATCACTTCCTGGGATCTTGAGTACGCTCCCGCGGATCCAATCGACCAGTTTTCCAAATCCCGGCCAGACGTCGCTGATGAACGGAATAGGTTCCCCCGGATACGCCAGCTGCCAACGCATCAGCATCATCAAACAAAATCCAAAGAACAAAAAACACAATGCGGTTATGCCGTATTGCAGGCCGATTATTTTATGGTCGGTTGAAAAGATATATTTACGCCAAAAACTTAGCTCATGCGAGTCATGCGAATCATGATGATCTGACATAGGGTACTTTCCGTAATTGGGTGATTATTTCTTCTCGGGTTGAACAAAGGTAAAGCTGACCTGCGCATCGGCATCGCCTACGGTAACGGCCTGTGTCTGCGTTCCGAGTTTCTCGTGCCAGGCCTCAACCTCATAAGTTCCTGCGGGAAGATTGGCGATCGAAAATTTTCCATCTTTGCCGGTTACCGCAAAGAACGGATGGTCAAGGACTGCGACCCAAGCGGTCATCCAGGGATGGACGTCGCATTTAAACGCGAACATAGGTTCTGATTTGTCAAAAACCTTGGTCGTTTCAGTGCGGAATTTAGGCATCGCGAGATTGAATTCAGGGTTAACTTTCGATAGGGCATGAACATTATGCAGAGTCCCATCAGAATTCAATATTTTTAAGGTTTGACCGGCCATAATACCGGCCACATGCGGTGTATATTGGCAGCCATTTTGATCCAAAATAACCGGTTCTGCCGGAGCGGGATAAGCCTGTTTGGCAAGGCCGCTTTTGATCTGAATAAAAACATTACCCATCGTGTTGCCGTCGCCCAAAACCAATGACTCAGGATAAACCGGCTCGGTATGCTTGGTCAAACAGATCGGATCAGCATCCATTTTGATCGCTTTGAAACTTGGGGCAGAACCGTTAAAGGTCACGGTCCCCGAAAGGGTAGCCGCCTGGGCTGAAGCAACGGAAAGAGCAAACATTGAAACAGCTACAATTGTTGATGTTACAGCACGCATAAAAAACCTCCCTGCCTGCCGGCAGGCAGGCTGTATTAGTTTGAAATATGTTTAAGACTACTACAGGAGGTTTTTCTTGTCAACTAGGATTTGCTTTTTTAACGGTTTCCTTTAAACTGAATTTGGCTATTTTCCGTCGCTGGCATAGGAATCGGCGGCGGATAAATCGGCTGATTCGTGTATTGCGGCGACAAATACGATGCCTTTTGGACCAAACCGATAAATTCACTGCGGTATCCGTACGGGTCTTGCCCCATAGCCCCCTGCGCCCGCTGGATCACCGACTGATAGGACGCATTCCCTTTATAAGGCGAATTACGTAAAAGCTGCCCAAATTCCGCCACTGCCGACGCGAATTGAAAATTATTCGAGACAAACTGCCAGCCAATGGTATCCTTCCGTAATTCACGGGTGATCAAACGGCTGCGGAATCCATCCGGTTCTTTATAGCGTAATTTGACCGTCATCCAATCCGAACTCCCTTTCACCTTTGTCGCTTGGTATTTAAGCGGGTCGACATTCCCGACCGGTGTCGAATTCCAATACGCGTTCGCCGGAATAATTTCGTAAAGCGCGGTCACGGTGTGCCCTGCCCCGAGGTCCCCGGCATCTTTGGTGTCATCATTGAAGTCTTCCTTCGCCATCAAGCGGTTTTCGTACCCGACCAGCCGATACGCTTTGACCTGTGCAGGATTGAATTCCACCTGGATTTTAACATCTTTGGCGATCGTATAGAGCATGCTGCCTAATTCGTTCACCATGACCTTTTGGGCTTCTTGCAATGTGTCGATATAAGAATACGTTCCGTTGCCTTTATCAGCGAGTTTTTCAATTTTGGAATCTTTATAATTCCCCATTCCGAATCCCAAAATGCTTAAAAATATTCCATCGTTACGCTTCCCTTCGATGAGCCGGACCAGTTCGTCGTCACTGGACACGCCGACATTAAAATCACCATCCGTCGCCAAAATTACGCGGTTATTGCCGCCCCTAA
>CAYING010000141.1:0-3081 GCA_964364715.1 uncultured Planctomycetales bacterium | reverse complement strand
TTGCCGATGTCGACGAGGTTTTGGTGACGGTGATGCGCGCCCCGAAAAGTTATACCTGCGAAGACGTGGTTGAGATCAGTTGTCACGGCGGCGCGGTCGCGTTGAAAAGTATTTTATCGCTGGCGATCGATCTCGGCGCGCGATTGGCAGAGCCGGGGGAATTCACCAAACGGGCCTTTCTCAACGGCCGGATTGACCTGACTCAGGCGGAAGCGGTTCAGGATATTATCCAGGCCAAGACAGAATCCTTTATGCGTTTCAGCCAGAATCAATTAAAAGGGGAATTGTCGACGGAACTTGAATCCATCCGCGAAAGCCTGCTCGCGGTTTATACGCAGATCGAAGCGATCGTGAATTTTCCCGAAGATGAGACCGGCGCGCAAAGTTTAAAAGAGATCCGTACGCACGTTGAAACGGCGGAGAAAAAAGTTGAGGCATTATTGGCCACGAGCGGCCAGGGGAAAATTTTTAAAGACGGAATTAAAATTGTTATCTGCGGAAAACCGAACGTCGGGAAATCGTCGTTGTTGAACGCGCTTTTGAAACAGCCGCGCGCGATCGTTTCGGATATTCCCGGTACGACCCGCGACACGATCGAAGAGGCCGCGCAGGTCCGCGGTATCCCGGTCCAGCTCGTCGACACGGCCGGGATCCTGGAGCCGCGCGACTTGATAGAGAAAGAAGCTGTTCAGCGCAGCCGGATGTCGATGGCCAGCGCGGATCTGATCCTCTATATTCTCGACGCGCAGGAAGGGTTGACCGAAGATGACGAAGAATTGATAAAAAATATTCAGGGTCGCAACGCCGTCATTGTCGTGAATAAATGCGATCTGCCGAATAAATGTGATGAAGCGCAGTTAAAGAAAAATTTTAAAACGCAAAAGATCGTTAAGATATCAGTCCTTCAGAAGGCGGGGTTTGAATCTTTAGAAGAAGCGATCGCCGAAAGCGTTTGGCACAGCGACGGCCAAGCCCATAACATCCTCATCAGTAATACGCGGCATATCGCGTCCTTGAAGAGTTGTCTCGATGACCTTCAAGCAGCTTCCCGGGTATTAAACGACAAGCTTTCCCCGGAATTCCTCTCCGAAGAAATAAAATCCGCGGTCAACGCGCTGGATAACATCACCGGCCGCGACATTGACAACGACCTTTTGGATAAGATCTTTTCAACTTTTTGTATTGGGAAATAATTATTGCGCCGGGGCCGGAGTGATGCTGCGGGACTGGTACATCACCTTGGCGAAGGCGAGGAATTTTTCGACAAAATCTTTATCATTAAAAAGCTGTATGACCTGCCTGTTGAGCACCAGCCGGGCAACATCCTTACTATTGATCGCCTCGACGACCTGCGGATCCGCCAGGAGGTCCTGCATCTTTTGATCCTGCATTAATATTTTAAATTCTTCCGAAGCCTGGACGGCCTCGGTACGCTGAGGGTCTTCCAGGCAGGACAAAAATTCTCGCACATCCCTGACCACCTGGACATTGGAGATAATGTGGGCATCCAATGCGTGATAGGCCAGGGACTGCCGGATGTCTTCCTGGGTTTCTTTCAGGCCGAAGACCGACGGTGAAAGCGCCGTCAAAAGGACCAGGGCCGCGGCCATGAGGCTGCCTTTCCAAAAGACGGTTAGCAGGGCGCCTAAAAGCCGGCTGCCCCAGAAAACATAATCACGGTCGTCTTCAGAAACAGTTTGGCGCACGGAGTAGAGCAGGAGATATCCCAGGAGCGCCAGCAGGATGGTCCCGGCCAGGATGAAAAAGATGCTGTCCGAGATGTCGCGGTGTATGCCGAAGTAAAGCATGCTTGCGAAGGTGCTGGTCAGAAAGGCCAGCGGGCCGATCACACTGCGGACGAACCCTCGCATCCATCCGCTGACAAAGAACAGGGCCAGCAAAGAGGCGGTGATATAATCCGTCAACGTTAACGATAAAAGTATTCCCATATCCATAAAAGTTATTTTATCACAAAATATTTCGGAACAAACCATTCATTATGTAATTTTTTTGCGTCCAGGATATAAGCATATCCTTTTTTTCTGTCCTCGTCGGAAACTTGGTTGAGGCTTAAGTCCCGATAGGCGCAGATCTCTTCTTCCATATTCCAGATCCGGCTGGATGCCACCGTCGGGAACGACGCGGCGACGTATTGAGGCAGCTGCCCGGAGAGGGCCAATTCCAGCATATAGGGGTCCCCGTAAAAATTATCGTGGCGGCACTCGACGTAGATCGTCTTCCCGGTGGCCGGCGGCACCAGGATATAGCCGTCTGTCGGTTCGCCGATGTGGTCGATCTTTCTCAGTCGGATCTTTTCCTTCCGCTTGGAATTATCGAGCGGCTGAACGATGTTTTTGTCCAGGGGGTGATGGGCGTAGACGAAAAGCTCCGTGACCTTGTTCTTTAAACACCATTCATAAATAGCGGTCGTGGCCATCCGGGCGGGGAGGACGTCGGTAAAAAATATTTTCGCGTTGACGAAAATATGGAGCCCGAGGATCAACGCCGCGCTTCCGTAAAAGATGTTCTTCCATCTGGCTGATCCGGAACGTTCGATCCGCGATTTGATCTCAAAAAGGCCGAAAGCGACCAGCCCCAGAATACCGATCAGCGACGGAAAATAATTCCGCCCGAACTGGACCACGCGGCTGATCTCAACGGCCTGCGGCGCGCACAGGCTTAAGAAAATGATCAACAGGATCATTCGGTTTTTCGCTGAGCGTTTCAAAAGATAGCCAAACAACACAATATAGAGAGGGAACAGGACCGGCATAATAAGAAAGAAATATTGCACGATCCAGCTCCAGCCCGGCCCGCGGAAATACGGTTCCAGGGGGAAGAATCTTTGAAGATAACCGTAGTATATGGTGAAATTATTGCCGTATTTACTGACGTTGATGAACGCGGCCAAGCCTTTCAGGCTTCCGATCGGATCGGGAAGAGTGAAGATCAGAAGAACAAAGAGCAGTCCGGCCAAAAGTAAGATCACGTGCAGGATGAGTCGGCTTAAGGAGAATGAATTTTTTCTTTTGTATTCGTAGTAAGCCCAAAAGGCGAGAAAATAAGGCCCGTAGATCGGCG
>CAYING010000140.1:0-3081 GCA_964364715.1 uncultured Planctomycetales bacterium | reverse complement strand
GAAGAAGAGCTTCAGGTTTCGAGTGTAAAATAATTAGAGAAACGCTTGCCCCGTGATAAGCATTATGGAGATAAAGAATGGAGGCGAAAGCCATGGTTAATTCAATATCGATCGGGGAATTGAGGGCCCAGCTTTCTGAAGTCGTTGAGCGTGTGCACAAAAATTCTGACTGCTGTGTTGTCACCCATCATGGCAAACCGAAAGTGGTCATGATGAACATTGATGATTACGAGGGGCTGATGGAGACCATAGAAATAATGTCGGATAAAAAACTTGTTCGTGGACTGAGGCAAGCGGAAAAGGAGATGAAAGCCGGCAAAGGTGTTCCTCTGGAGGAAGTACACAAAAGGTTGGAAATTTTATAAAGTTTTACAATGCTCGGTAATTTTTAAAAGGCAGCTGTCTGACGCGGCTGCCGTTTTTATTTCATAACCGGTTGACAGATAATTGCCGAAAAGTTATAGTAAGCAACATTAACGATATCTCACCCCTGGGGTGTTAACATCCCAGGGGTGGATTTTTCAAAGGAGCTGTGAAATGTCCAACCTCGGTTCTCCAGAACGTCCTCTCCGCGTTGCCGTGATCGGCAGCGGGCCCAGTGGATTCTACGCCGCTGAAGAATTACTTTCCGTCCCCGCCGTTGGCGGGGCAGGCAAAATTCAAACCAAAGTCGATATGTTCGACCGCCTTCCGTCACCCTTCGGCCTGGTCCGTTTCGGTGTCGCGCCGGACCATCCCAAAATTAAAAACGTTGTCAAGGTTTTTGAAAAAACGACCTCTCATCCGCAGTTTTCTTTTTTTGGAAATGTCACTATCGGCAAAGATATCAGCGTTGTCGAGATGCAAAAATATTATGACGCGCTCATTTTTACCTGCGGCGCGCAGACCGATAATAAATTAGGCATTCCCGGGGAAGACCTCAAGGGCAGTTACACCGCAACGGAATTTGTCGCCTGGTACAACGGCCATCCGGATTACCGCGACCGGCAATTCGACCTTTCGCAGGAAATCGCGGTCGTGATCGGCCAGGGGAACGTGGCCATGGATGTGAGCCGTATCCTGTGCAAAACAGTGGAAGAGTTAAAGACGACAGACATTGCCGCGCACGCGCTGGAAGCTCTTTCCAAATGCAAGGTAAAGGAAGTCCATTTGATCGGCCGCCGCGGGCCGGCGCAGGCCGCGTTCACGCCGCCGGAAATTAAAGAATTTGCCGAATTACATGATTGCGACACGATCGTCAGCGCGGAAGACTTGAAATTAAATCCGGAAAGTGAAGCGGAGCTTGCCGATCCTGCCAGCGCAGCGAAGAAAAAAAATTATGAGATTTTAAAAGAGTATTCGCTAAAAGCGCCTTCCGGCAAGCCGAAAAAGTTTGTTGTGCACTTTTTCAAAGGGCCCAAGGAATTGAAGGGAAGCGGCTGCATTGAGAAATTGGTCCTCGAGAAAAATAAATTAACCGGCCCGGCCGGAAAGCAAAAAGCCGAAGGCACCGGCCAGACGGAAGAAATGAAGTGCGGAATCCTCTTTCGCAGCGTCGGTTACCGCGGCGTACCCATCCCCGGCGTTCCGTTCGAAGAGAAAAGGGGGATTTTCCCTAACATCGGCGGGCGTATCATCAATAACGGCCAAGTCGTGCCGGGCTTGTACGCGGCCGGTTGGATCAAACGCGGGCCTTCGGGCGTTATCGGCACGAACAAGCCGGATAGCGTTGAAACTGTTCAAAACTTGATCGCGGACGCAGCAAATTTACAGCCCGGTGCACAGCCCAATACCCAGGCCGTTCTGGATTTTTTGCGCGGCAAAGGCGTCAAGGTCGTGACCTTTGCGGACTGGAAAAAAATTGACGCGGCCGAGATCGCCAACGGCGCAAAGGTAGGCAAGCCGAGAGAGAAGTTTACGTCGGTTGCGGAAATGCTGAAATTAGTTTAAGGAGAAATTTGGATGCGAGGTTTTGTAAATGTTCCGTACAAGGAAGTCGAAAATTTAGAAGAGATCATTCTGCATCTGCGTGCCAAGGTTGAAAAAGCCAAGCTAAGCGCTCAAGGGAATATCGCGGAGGAATTAGTTGGGACTCTTTCCTACCTGGACCCCGGAAAACGCCATTACGCCGAAGGCAGAACACCCGGAAACGATAAGGACAGTTTTTCTGTTTCCGAAATTCAAACCGCCGCTAAACTCCCGGAAGAGTTGCAGGTCAAATATCTGCGGTACCGCTACCGCTTCAATCATTATCCCAAATACGGTATTGTCGCGGATTTCCCGATCGTTCTGGGGATCGAGCCGGCGAGTGTCTGTAATTTAAAATGCGTCATGTGTTTTCAGGCTGATAAAACTTTTTCCGGTGACAAAAAATATATGGGGCTGATGGATTTTGAGCTCTATAAAAAAGTGATCGATGAAGGCGCGGACAATGACCTGTGTTCGATCGTTTTAGCGTCGAGAGGGGAGCCGACTTTGCATAAACAGCTCCCGGAAATGATCGCGTATGCCCGCCAGAAGGGGATTTTGGACATCAAGATCAACACGAACGCGACACGTTTGACTCCGGAACTTTCCCGGCGTATGCTGCAGGCATTCGGAAAGCATGGGGTCAATACGGTCGTGTTTTCGATTGATTCAGCGGATAAGGAAGAATTTGAACGGATCCGCGTCGGCGCCAATTTTGATCAGATCGTTGAGAATATCAAAAATTTTCACAAAATTCGGACGGAAGAATTCCCGGATGCCGCGGTCCGGACCAGGATCTCGATGACCATTCTTGAGAAATTCCACCAGAGCGTGGAGAAGGCCCGGGGATTTTGGCCGAATATGGTCGATGAATTCGGTTATAAAAAAGCGAA
The DNA here is from genome assembly GCA_964364715.1 of uncultured Planctomycetales bacterium. Taxonomy (GTDB): domain Bacteria; phylum Omnitrophota; class Gorgyraeia; order Zapsychrales; family GWA2-47-8; genus CAYING01. The sequence continues at coordinate 241 of CAYING010000140.1, read as the reverse complement.
TGAGCGCCTGGATATTTATAGCCATGAAGTGACTCAGGGCGCGCGCTGGTGCAATTTGCTGTTCGAACGGGTTTATGTCTGGTATGACGGAACGATCAATCCCTGCGATGAGGATTATAAATCCAAATTGACCCCGGGGAACGCCAAGGACAAATCCATTAAAGAGGTTTGGCTTGGGGAGCACATGCAAAATTACCGCCGGTTACACAAAGAAAAATTGAAAAATCAACTGTCCCCATGC
>CAYING010000139.1:0-3097 GCA_964364715.1 uncultured Planctomycetales bacterium | reverse complement strand
CAATTCCTCTTTGCCCCCGCCCTGGGCGGGGCAGGTCCATTGAGTCGCCTTTGGCTTTTAATAAAAAATACCGATGCGGCGGGCGGGCTAGTTTGGTGGAAACAGGAATCATCCCTTGAACATTTTCTTCAGCCAAAATCGGCGTGCCGCAGGCCACGGCCCCTATTAAAGGGACATCGACCGTCTGCGCGCGAGCAGCGTCCTCAGCTAAATTTCTAATGAATTGAAGCCCGCCGTCTTCTTTGCGGCGCAAAATGCCCTTTGCGGCTAAATTTTCATAAAGGACGGCGGCGGACCGCGGGGAGCGATATCCCAAAGAATTCATCAGTTCTCGGACGGAAGGAATCTTGCCTCTCTGCATGAGGGAATTGCGGATTTCGCGGATGGCTTCAAGCTCTCTATTGGAAATGGCTGTCTCTTTCATACATACACTAACATACAGAACAGCATACATACTGTCAATAATTTTTTTTATTTAAATCCTTATAGAAAAGGCGTCCGCCTCAGGCGGACGCCTTTTTATACTACTAATTTCACGGGCCCGACGCGATTTGAACGCGCGATCTTCAGCGTGACAAGCTGACATGTTAACCAGCTACACCACGGGCCCAAAATTGAAACGGCAATACCAAATGATAAACAGAAAGTCTAAAAATAGTAGCGACATGCTAACAAAACTGGTAGAAATTTTCAACGAATTTCTTTTACAGAATTTCTTTTATAGTGGGCGAAGAAGGAATTGAACCCTCGACCTTCCGGATGTAAGCCGGATGCTCTAACCAATCTGAGCTATTCGCCCAACATCTGCAATCCGCGGATCCATCCATGGATCTTCGAACACAGAAAAACATCGGATACAACAATACGGAATGTGCCCAAAGGCAGCGTTTTCCTTTTCCGTTTACTGGCACGACTTACCGACAACAAAGGTTTGTGAAACTGCCTTAAAGGAATACCGCTGACCTTTGACCAATATCTTTCGGCCTCTAACCTGTTTAGACTTGGAAAAATATTGACCCGGCCGCGCAATTTTTCCTTTGGGATCTTGCAAATAACGGCTAAGAATTTCATCATCAACTTGATCATCTTGGGATCGCAATTAGCAAAAACTAATAAATTTCTACCCGCCTTATAACCTTCAGCCCAGTATAAAGCTGTCCCCACCAATCTCAGCTCTTTTAAATTTAACTTTTGCGGTATTTGCTTTTGAGCCGTCCCAATAACCCGTTGGCGTCTCTCGGCCCATACTGATTTTGGACTATTGCGATGATTGGCGGCTTTTGCTCTTCCTTGATCCTGTTTATGTCTTAGTCGCTCAATTTGTTGCGCCGTTAAAGGTATCTCTCTAACCCAGATGCTTACCGAACTTCTGGAACAACCGACAAGTTCTGCGATAGACCTTACCGAATATCCTTTGCGACGCAAATTTTGTGCTCTTTCTCTTTCTTTCTCTTTCACAAAAGAACCTCTGTATTATTTGTTGGTTTAATATAATACAGAGGTTCGGATTAGGCAAACTAAAAAAAACTTCGAGCTGAGCTAACCGCCCAAAGATTTATTTTCAAATAAATCTATCCGGCTAATACGCCGATCTTCCCAAGTAAAAAGACCATGACGAACAACGCGACCGTTTCAATGATACCTAACGCAATCAAATAATTGGTAAAACCTTTCCCTGTATCCGCCATCGCATCGGCCGCTCCTGCCCCGATCTTGCCCTGAAAATAAGCGCTCATCCCGATCGCAATACCGCCGATAATTCCCAAGCTCCAGAGATATGTGCCTTTCGAAGCCGCCTCGACGATCTTATTCATTAAGATCATCCCGTAAATGGTCTGCGAGAGCGGCGCGCCGATAAAAACAATAAGCAAAAACGGAGCGGCCTTGTTCTGAGCATAACATTTTTTCCATGCCCCGACGGCAGCCTGACCCGCGGCGCCGATCCCGAGCGCTGAGCCCATAGCGGCAAATCCTAATACCGCGGCAACGCCTAAATCTTTGAACTGTACCAGCACATTCGGTTCCATTCTTTTGCTCCTTTTCTGTTAAACAGTTTCTATGAATTTTTATTCAATTTAAAAGGTGAATATCTGGTCCCCGCCCATTCCAAACCTAAATGTCCTGAAAATTCCAGAACATTAAGACGCAACCCGTGGACCAGAACACCGAACCCGCACAACACGATATTGAACAAATGTCCAACCACAAGGATCAGGCTTGTCGCGATCCCGGCACCGACGTTACCGAAGCCTATGCTGAGGGCCATTTCATTGAACGCATCCGCGACCGCCACCCCGGCCAATCCGACGGCAAAAAGACGCACATAAGAAACGACATCCGTAAAGGCATTGATGACACCGAAGACGAACAAAATGATGTTCACGAAGATCGTGTCTTGGGGCTGGGTGAAGATATCGATCATGATCAGGACAGCTCCGGCGATAAAAAGATATTTCACAAACCACATCAACGGAATCCCGATGATCATCATGTTCGCAACAAAGAACCCGCCCCAAATGATACAGATCGATCCCGCCTCGGCCGCGGCCGATAGCGAGGGCATTTTATTCAGGAACCGCCAAATATGCGCGATGCTTAAATGCACAGCTCCGATCGAAAAACAAAATAACTGCAGATTCTTACTCTCAGTAAGCCAGACAACGACCGGTGTGACCATCTTTCCCAACAGGACCGTTCCCAAAAAAGTCCCGGTCAAAGTACCCCATACGATCGCAGCCCCGCTCAGCACATACATCAAAAAAAACGGACTTTGATCCGCAACTTTATTTCTCAATTTTAATTGAAAAAAGACGGTCAATCCCAGAAAAATCAATCCATAGGCGGCATCGCCGATCAACATCCCGAAAAAAATCGAAAAAAAGACCAAGAATACGAGACTTATGTCCACTTCCTTGTATCCAGGTAAAACATTGATCACACCGAAAACAGGTTTGATGATCTCGACCCATTTAGGGTTGCGCAAGAGCGTCGGCGGCCTGTCTTCATCCGCAATATCTTCAATGAGCAATCCCCAGGAATGCTGCTGAGCGGACCTTGTAAGATCATTACAGCTCTCCGCCGGGCAATACCCTTTCAA
>CAYING010000138.1:0-3107 GCA_964364715.1 uncultured Planctomycetales bacterium | reverse complement strand
ACAAGACGGTCAAAGAGAAATTTGCGGCGGTCGTCGAACAGATCGCGGAACTGCACACAAAAGGCCAGCCGGTCCTGGTCGGGACGATCTCGATCGCGAAATCCGAACTTCTTTCCTTGATGCTCAAGCAAAAAGGTATTACGCACCAGGTTTTGAACGCGAAGTACCACGAGCTGGAAGCGCAGATCGTGGCCCAGGCCGGGCGTTACAAGGCGGTCACGATCGCGACCAATATGGCCGGCCGCGGGACCGACATTTTACTCGGCGGCAACGCGGAATTCTTGGCGAAAAGCCTGGCCGCGCAGAAGGCGCAGGAGAAAGATGCCGGTGAACCGCAGGAAGATTTGGTTAAGAAATTCTTAGAACAGTTCCGTCAGCAGGTGAAGGAGGAACACCAAAAGGTCGTCGAGGCCGGCGGCTTGTTCGTCCTCGGGACCGAACGCCACGAGTCGCGCCGCATCGACAACCAGCTGCGCGGACGAAGCGGCCGGCAAGGCGATCCCGGCGAATCCCGCTTTTTCGTTTCTCTCGAGGACGATCTGATGCGGTTATTTGCCTCGGACCGGATCATGACGGTGATGGACCGTTTGGGAATGGAAGAAGGCCAGGTGATCGAGCACCCGTGGGTCACGAAGGCGATCGAGATCGCGCAGAAACGCGTTGAGAACCATAACTTCGAGATACGCAAACAGCTTTTGGAATTTGATAATGTCATGAACACCCAGCGCGAGGTGATTTACGGCCTCAGGCGTTCGATCCTGGAGAGCGACAGCGTGCGGGATTATATTTTGGAAACGATCAATGAGATCGTCCCGGCGATCATCGGTCAATTCGGCATTCTTAATGAAGCGGAGCACGAAGCGGTCGACGCTGAAGGGCTGATCCTTTACGCCAAGGATAAATTCCATCTGGACTTAAGCCCGGTGCAGGAAAAATTGGCCGCGATGAGCAAGGCTGAGGTTGAGGATATGTTCAAACAAGGCTTGCTGAAAGTTTATGCGGACCGGGAAAATCATTTTGACATTCAGCAGTTCCGCCAGATGGAAAAGATGGTGCTTCTGCACACGATCGACGTGAAATGGAAAGAACATCTCTACGCGATGGACCAGCTCAAGGAAGGCATCGGCCTGCGTTCTTTCGCTCAGCGCGACCCGGTCGTCGAGTATAAACGCGAAGGGTTCAGCATGTTCCAGATCATGCACGAGACCATTCACCGGGAAGTGGCCGAGACGATTTTCCGCGTTGAACCGGTTTCGCGCGAGATGCGGATGAAGAGCGTTTTCTCCGCTATCCCGCAGAAATTGATCCACAGCGAATTTTCGAGCCTGGCAAATGCCGCCCCGGCGCAGAACCCGGCGGGCCCGTCCGCCGCCGGAATTCTTCCGGGTAAGAAAACCGCGCCTCAGCCGATCCGCAACCAAGGGCCGAAGGTCGGCAGGAACGACCCGTGTCCCTGCGGCAGCGGCAGAAAATATAAGAAATGCCACGGACAATAAACATCTTCGCCCGTTTTTCCGTCGGAGCCAGAGATTGGCTCCTTGTTTTGCTCACTCCGCTCTTATTGATCCTTGCCTTTCCGAAGACCGATGTTTGGATTTTGTCTTGGTTTGCGCTCATTCCGCTTTTTATTTCCCTTAATAACGCCCAGAAATTTTCCGATGCGGTCTTGAAAGCGTATGTCAGCGGTTTTGTATTCTTTTTGGGAACGCTGTATTGGTTCATTCACGTGACTTTGCCGGGGATGATCTTGATGGTCGCGTACGCGGCTGTGTATTTTGGCGTCTTCGGCGCGGTGTGCTGGCGGGCGCGGCGGTACAGTTTTCTCAAGCGTTTATTTTTTCTGCCGAGCGCGTGGGTACTCTTGGAATTTGCGCGGGCTCATCTGCTGACCGGGTTCGGCTGGGCGTCGTTGGGGTATTCGCAGTATAAAAATATTTTAATGATCCAGATCGCGGATTTGACCGGCGTGTACGGCGTTACGTTTGTGATCGTTCTCGTGAATACCTGGCTGCAGGAGATCGTGCGGCAAAGAGTTTTTGCTAAGAAATTGAATGCCGGGAAAGAATTTGTTTTCGCCGGATTGATCGTCGTCGGGATTTTGGCCGCGGTCATTGGTTACGGTTTTTGGAGCCAGCAGGACCCGACACCGGCGGACCAGAGCCGCATCGCGGTCATCCAGGGAAGTATTCCCCTGGAACTCAAGTGGAATAAGAGCGCTTGGCCGCTCATCCTGGAGAAATATCTTCTATTGACCCAAAAAGCCGCCGCGGAGAAACCGGATTTGATCATTTGGCCGGAGACGGCGTTCCCCGGATTTATCTGGGAAGTCCCGGAAGATATGGAAAAAATTAAGGGCTTTGTCGCCGAGAAGAAGATCCCGCTTCTTTTGGGGTTGGTCACGATGGAATCGGGAAAATATTATAATTCCGCGCTTTTATTAGCGGACACCGGCGAGGCCAAAGAACAGTACGACAAGATCCACCTTGTGCCGTTCGGCGAATTCATTCCCTTCCGAGGAAGTTTCTCCTTTCTGAGAGATGTCATCCCGATCGATGATTTTACGGCAGGAAGCAGGTTCACGCTTTTTCCGGTGGAGGCGAGCCTTGGGCCGAAGGTCCTGCGTTATAAAAAATTCGGCGTGCTGATCTGTTTTGAGGACAGCGTTGAGGATATCGCCCGTCAATTCGCTCAGGAAGGCGCGCATATGTTCGTCAATATCACGAATGATGCCTGGTTTAAAGACACCAAGGCGCCTTTTATGCACCTCTCCTCGTCGGTGTTCCGCGCGGTCGAGAATCGGAGGCCGGTCGTGAGAAGCGCCAACACCGGCGTGAGCTGTTTTATCGACAGCCGCGGCCGGGTGAAAAGTTATCTGCAGGACAAGATGGGGAAAAAGACATTTGTCGCCGGGTATACGGTCGGCAACGTGGAATTGCGGTTCGACGAAACGGTTTATACAAAATTCGGAGATATTTTTACTTATTTGTGCTTTGGTTGTATACTATGGATTGTTCTGATTAAAAGAAAATAAATAAGTCCCGCCCTGCCCTGCCTTTGGCGGGGCAAGGCGTGCGGGATCAATTCCCCCGCCTCTGCGAAGCGGCGGG
>CAYING010000137.1:0-3204 GCA_964364715.1 uncultured Planctomycetales bacterium | reverse complement strand
AATATTATCACGATCGAAGACCCGGTCGAATATGAATTGCCGATCATCCGTCAGACCGAGGTCAATCCGAAAGCAGGCATTAATTTTGCCAACGGCCTGCGCAGCATTCTCCGTCAGGACCCGGATATCATCATGGTCGGCGAGATCCGCGATAAAGAAACCGCCGATGTCGCGATCCAGGCCGCCTTGACCGGCCACTTGGTTTTTTCGACCCTCCACACCAACGATGCCCCGTCGGCCTTGACCCGTCTTCTGGATATGGGGGTCGAATCGTTCCTGGTTTCCAGTTCCGTGATCGGGATCGTGGCCCAGCGGCTCGTCAGGGTTGTTTGCGATAAATGCAAGGAAAAATATACTCCGTCGCCCGAGGTGATCAAAAATGTGGGGCTTCCGGCCGATGCCGTGCTGTATAAAGGAAAAGGCTGCGGTTTTTGTAAGGACAGCGGATTTTCAGGGCGTATCGCGATCTTTGAGATCCTGACGATCGACGAAACGGTCCGCAAAATGGTCGATGCCCGGAATTCCGCCGACGCCATCAAGGCCAAGGCAATCGAGTTAGGGATGAAAACGCTGCACCAGGACGGATTGCTTAAAGCTTTAAAAGGGATCACCACTCTGGAAGAAGTTCTCCGCGTAGCCGAATCAGATTAAATTTATTTCAGGAGAGAATCATTGCCCTTGTATCGTTATAAAGCCCGGGACCAGCAGGCAAAATTGATCGCAGGTGTCATGTCCGGCGACTCCGAGAGCGCCGTGGCGCAAAAATTAAAGCAGACGGGATACCTTCCTGTCCTCATCGCTGTCACCCAGTCCGAATCCGACCAGCTGTCGCATGTCTTCGACAAATTCCAATCCGTAAAATTTGCTGACCTTAATGTCTTTACCCGGCAGTTGTATACTCTGCAGCGGGCCGGGTTGACCTTGCTCGTGAGTTTGAACGCCGTCAAGGAACAGGCCAACAATAAATATTTCAAAACGATCATCGAGCAGATGATCAGGGATATCGAGGGCGGTTCAAGCCTTTCGGCGGCGATGGCGCAGTATCCGAAGATCTTTAATTCCATTTATGTGAATATGATCAAAGCCGGCGAGGTCTCGGGGAAACTTGTAGAAATTTTGGAACGGCTGGCGGTTTTGGGCGAACACGATGAAAAGATACGCTTAAAGATCAGCGCGGCGGTGCGCTATCCCTTGATGGTCGTATGTTCCATTGTGATCGGGTTCGGCGTTCTCGTGACCGTGGTCATCCCGAAATTTGTAAATCTCTTTGCGCAGTTCAAGACCGGCCTGCCGGTGCCGACGAAGATCCTGATCTTTATCCACCATACGGTCGTGTATTACTGGTGGTTAGTGATCTTGGTTATCGTTGGAATTTATTTATTGTTCCGGAATTTTGTGAAGACGGAACAGGGTTCCTATCTGTGGGACGGATTAAAATTGAAGATGCCGGTTTTTGGGCCGCTCTTGTTGAACCTTATTATGTCCCGATTCTGCCGGATCACCGGGACCTTGATGCGCAGCGGCATCCCTATTTTGCAGATCCTGGACTTGGTGTCGCATGGAGTCGGCAACGCGGTGGTCGCAAAAATTATTCACGATATTGAAGGCCATGTGAATGAAGGGAAAGGAATGCTTTTGCCGATGAAGCAGAGCCGGCTTTTCCCGCCGCTGGTGATCCAGATGGTCGCGGTCGGGGAGGAGACCGGCCGGCTGGACGAACTATTGATCCACGCCTCAGATTACTACGATACGCAAGTCGAGTATACTATCAGTAACCTGATAGTACTGATTGAACCTTTTCTTATTTTCTTTCTGGGTATAGCGGTTTTGCTGATGGCGCTGGGGATCTTTACGCCGATGTGGAACCTGATGAACCTTTTCAAACACTGATCCGGGTAGGAGTTAGTTTTTCTGAGAAAGATATTGATAATCCTGGAGGAGGGTGTACAATTTTCTTACAGATTTGATATAGGGAAGTATTTTACATAAACGTTAACGAGGAGGGGAACGTGAATTCAAAAAAAGGTTTTACGCTCATTGAGCTCATCATGGTCATTGTTATTCTGGGTATCCTGGCCGTCGTTGCCATCCCGCAATTTTTTAATCTGCAAACAAACGCTGATAATGCAGCGGAGCAGGGTGTTCTGGGCGGGATCCGGGCCGGTATCGCGACGGTACACGCCAACAATTTAGCCAATAATATTACTCCTGCCTATCCTGCCCTGCTTGGCGCGATAACTAACGGGGCTTGCTCGGTAGCTTTGCCATGTTTTACAATAGTCCTTGGCCAAGGCGGGGTGACCAGCGGCGGTTGGACAAAAGTAAGCGATACATCTTATACGCATACAGCTACTGGGACCAACACGAGTACTTATACATATTTTCCAGTACTCGGGACTTCGCCGGCAGGATCATTCGTTTGTACCACAAACTGTCCGTAAAATTGCATGTGGCCCATCGGAATACCAGAGGGATTACTCTTCTCGCCGCGCTCTTGTTGATCGTTTTTGTTTCGATCTCTGTTTTTGGGGTCAGCATCTTCGTTGTCCAGAGCCTTTCCCAGAATTCCATCAAACAAGCTCAACTGAAAACTGTCGATCTCGCCGAGGCCGGGATCCATCGCGCCGTTTATTTCTACCGGTTCCGCGATTCAACCGGTAACGGTTATTTTACGGCCGGCCAGACCAATCTTGACGTGAATAATTTTTTTATCCTGACCGCCAATATGGGCGATCTGTTGATGGTCAATACCGCAACAGCCGCTATCGGCGGCAGAAGGAACCGCGACCTTCTGAAGTTAACGATACAGAACGCCACCAATTCCCAAACGATCACGATCGACCGGATGCTCGTCACCTGGGACAATCTCCGGCGTCTCAATCAGATCCTCATCGGCCCGCCGCCCGCTGAGTGGACCGGGAATTTGTCCTCGCCGGCCAATGCCAACATTACCAATTTTAAGTTAGATACAACGCCGACCATTTATAATGTCACCCGCCTGAGGTTCAGCGGAAGTATGTTAGGGGCAACAATTTCAATTCAATTTATCATGACCGATGGTTCGACCAGATTCTTGACGGTTTTCCCAGCGTCGAACGCCAATAATTTTATCGTTAATTCCAGCGGACGGGTTGCGAATTCCAGTATCAAGCGCTTGATCCGCGCTGAATATAACGCGCGGACCGGAAGGATCGTGGATTATGA
>CAYING010000136.1:0-3265 GCA_964364715.1 uncultured Planctomycetales bacterium | reverse complement strand
AGATTCGGGGGACATGTACTTAACTATTTTGAGTTGTATACGTGTCCCCGGAATCCTTTCTCAGAATCCTTACGCTGGGCACTATTTAGGCACTTTCAATTATATTATTATTTACAAACATCTGGACAGGTGCTTGTATCACTTCCAATACCCTCGTGACATGGACCACCTATACCAGCATAACAAGGTCCCCCAATACCATCATAGGCGGGACCACCAATACCATCATAAGCGGGACCACCAATTCCATCATACTTAGGTCCCCCTATACCATCATACTCAGGGCCACCAATTCCATCATACTTTGGACCCCCGATACCTGCATAACAAGGACCTCCAATGCCTGCATAGGCAGGTCCCCCAACACCCGCATACGCAGGACCTCCAATGCCTGAGTAACATGGCCCCCCGATTCCATCATAACCTTTACAATTACAAACATCATTTGCTATTGCCGGTTTTATCCCAACCAGCATTAATACTATTACAAAATTTAGCATGAATTTCACGATGCCCCCCTTCATACGATTCCGGAAACATGACTTAACTATTTTAAATTGGGTACGTGTCCCCCGAAACTTGCGAAACTCCATTTTTTCACCCCATATTTTGCTTCACAACAAAAAAACGGCACGCCGGGGATTTCCCCAACGTGCCGTCAGATGTTTTCCTTTGTTGCAACCATCAAGGTTAATGTACTGAAATTGGCAAAAATTGTCAATTAAAATGGCGGTGGACGGCTATTACTTTCTCTTAGCAGCCAGCGCTCTTTTCACCCGAGAATATTTATTATGCCTTATAGGAATGGTTTGCAATCTTACGGCATACCCTATATTAAATAATATTTTTGCAAGTGTCGCAAAACTGCTAAAGTCGCCATTTTCGATCTTGGAAATATGCTGTTGGGTCACACCGATTCTCTCCGCCAATTGATTTTGACTCAACTTATGCTGAATACGAAAAGCAACTATCTTCTTCACGACAGAAAATTTCTGCTCTTCAAATTCATACAGCTCCTTGAAGTAAGAATTTTTTAATTTTTCTGCCAAATACTCATTTATTGCGTGATCTTTCATGACACCCCCCTCAACGTTTATGACGTTCAAAATATTCGCTTCTGCGTTGTACCGCAATTTCTTTCTCATTGCCGGGCAGTTTATTTGTTTTCTTCACGAAACCATTGGTCAGCACGGCTTTGTCGCCGTCATAGAAGAAGTACATTACCCTGACCTCACCCTCAACCCCCGATAACCTGAATTCAAAAATATGATCTCCGACATACTTGGCGTGCGGCATAGGGAGTTTCCGCCCAAAGGTTTCCAGCAACTTAAGTTTCGCAAAGAATTTTGTCTGCGTACGCCTGTCAAGCGCGTCTATGAATTCCAATACCGGGACTTTGCCTTGACTGGTGCTGTAATACTCAACTCTTATGTTCTGCATCTCACCTCTCCCCTAAAGTATACAACTATTTGGTTGTATAGTCAAGAAACAGCTTCGCTCTATTTATTAGGGGAATTTTACTACGAGGCAAACATTAAACTTTAGACAACTACTTCGCCGCTAACTGTGCGGCTTTTTTATCTATAGCCTCAGACAACGCGACAAACGCTTTGTCAAACGCGACGACGCCTTCGCTCAAAAGTTTGGCGCACACGGAATCGATGTCGATGCCGTGGCCTTTAAGCTGTTCGAGGAAATCCTTGGCGTCGTCGACGCTGCCGGTCAGGGCTTCGGCGGTTTTGCCGTGGTCGAGAAAGGCGTTCAAGGTCGGTTCGGGGATGGTGTTGACCGTATCTTTGACGATCAGTTCGCTGACGTATTTGATGTCGCTGTAATCCGGGTTCTTGGTCGAGGTCGAACCCCACAGCACGCGCTGGATGTTCGCGCCGCCCTGAGCGAGCAGTTTGAATTCTTTGCTCGAAAAAAGTTCTTTAAATTTTTCATAAATAATTTTGCAGTTGGCGACCGCGGCTTGGCCTTGCAGGGACTTATCGGTGAGCATTGTGTCGATCATGGTGTCGACGCGGCTGACAAAAACACTGGCCACCGAGCGCACCTCGTCCATATCGCCATCACATTCATCCAAACGCTTAAGTCCGCGCATATACGCTTCGGCAGTTTTGACATATTGTTCCAAAGAAAATATCAGCGTCACATTGACATTCATTTCGCTGGCGATCAATTCTTCGATGACCGGAAAACCAGCCTCGGTCGCCGGAACCTTGATCATGACGTTCGGGCGGTCGACCCTGATAAAAAGCCTTTTCCCTTCGATGATCGAAGCCTCCGAATTATTGGCGATCTGCGGGTTGATCTCGAGGCTCACATAACCGTCAAGGCGGTCGGTGGCATCAAAGGTCGGTTTAAAAATATCGCACGCGTCCTGAATATCCTTGATGGTCAGCTCGTCGTAAATCTCAAAGGTGGATTTGCCGGCCGCTTTCAGCTGGGCTATCTTTTTGTCGTAGTCGGCGCTGTTGCTGATCGCCGCGTTAAAGATGCTCGGGTTCGAAGTCATCCCGGCCAGGCCCTGTACGATCAGTTTCTGCAGTTTGCCGGTCTCGAGAAGCGGACGGTCGATGTAGTCGAGCCAGGCGGATTGGCCGAGGTCGGATAATTGATGTAAGGTTGTTTTGGACATGGTTTTTAAAGTTAAAAGTGAAAAGTCAAAGGTGAAAAGTGCAGGTAAAAATGTAAAACTTTTGATTTTTGCCTTGTAGTTTTGCCTTTTGACTTTTAACTTTTGCCCTTTCTCTTAATAGCCTTTTTAGCGGCCTCAACAATATCGACATCTTTCAAATGATATTTCGCCAACAGCTGAGCCGGTGTCCCGGTTTCGCCGAAGGTGTCGGCGACCGCGACCATTTCCAGCGGAGCCGGTGTGGTCTTGGCCAACACTTCCGCGACCGCGCTTCCGAGCCCGCCGTAGATCTGGTGTTCTTCCGCGGTGACCAAGGCACCGGTTTCTTTCGCGCACTTTTCGATCGTGTCAACATCGATCGGTTTGATCGTGTGCATATTGATAACGCGCGCCTCGATGCCTTCCTTCTTTAAAATTTCCGCGGCGGACAAACATTCCGACACCTGGATCCCGCAGCCGATCAGGGTCACGTCCTTGCCTTCTCTTAATATATTGGCCTTGCCGATAACGAACGGGTCGCGCTCTTGTGTGATGACCGGGAACGGCGCGCGGCTCGTGCGCATATACATCGGGCCGAATTCGGCGGTGATCGCGCGGGTCGCTTTCCTGGCTTCGATCACGTCG
>CAYING010000135.1:0-3285 GCA_964364715.1 uncultured Planctomycetales bacterium | reverse complement strand
CTCTTTCAATAATTCGCGTGAGGTCGTGACCAAAATAGCCAGCCCGCCCAAATGTTCCAACTGCGCTTCCAAATCCGCCACTACAAAGTCCACATTACTGTGACGGTTGGCGATCACCACAAGTTCCGTCGGGCCGGCGAGCATATCAATATCGACATAACCGTAGAGCTGGCGTTTGGCTTCGGTGACATACATATTTCCCGGCCCGACGATCTTGTCGACTTTGGGAATTGTCCTTGTTCCGAACGCCATCGCTGCAATCGCCTGAGCGCCGCCGATCTTATAAATTTCATTGACCTTTAAAAGGCTCGCGACCGCTAAAATGTAAGGATTAACGTGCCCGGATTTATCCGGCGGTGTCGTGATGACGACCCGTTTGACTCCGGCGATCTTGGCGGGGATCACGGTCATGTAAACGGTCGACACAAGCGGCGCGGTCCCTGAAGGGATATAAATCCCGACGGATTCGATGGGCAGAATATTTTCCTTTAAAAGCACGCCTTCATCCTGCTTGATCCGGCACGGACGCTGGACCTGTTTTTTGTAAAAAAGTGAAACGTTGTTGATGATCACCTTCAGATGCGAAACAAAATCGCTCGTAATGTTCTGATACGCGCCGCTGATCTCGCTTTCATCCACTTTAAGCTGTTTGGCGGTCAAACGGACCCCGTCAAACCGGCGCGTATATTTGAGTACAGCATCGTCACCGTTCACCCGGATGTCCTCGATGATTGCGCGCACTTTTTCTTCGATGCGCTTTTTGCGCGCGTAGAGATTGCGGTCGAAAAGTTTTTCAATGTTTTTGCTGGATTGTTTTAAAATTTTCATAATTTTTGTAATTTCCTTTTAATGATCTGACGGGCTTGCGTAACAGCATTGGGTAATTTTTCAGGCTCTTTACTCCCGGCTTGAGCCAACTCGGGGCGCCCGCCGCCGCCGCCGTTGATCAAGGGAGCGATATCCTTGATGAGTTCATTGGCCTTGATCCCTTTTGCGATAAGATCATTGGAAACACCCACGACCACCGACGCGCTGCCGTTCGATGTCGAGCCCACGCAAACGGCAACCGATGGGACTTGCTGTTTAATCATGTCGGAGAAATCTTTTAACTGATTGGCGTCCGAATCCGTAAAAGTACATGTCACGATCTTTGTGCTATTGACGGAATCAGACTTTTCGATAATCGTTTTTAAATTACTTTTAAAAGATTCCAAACGATGTTTGTCTGCTTCCTTTTTTCCTTTGAGTTCTTGGAGCCGTTTCTCCTCGGATTTACTGCGCTCAAGTTCTTTCTGCTCACGTTCTTTAATGAATTCCTGAGCTGCTAAGCCCGTTCTTGCTTCGAGACGGCGGATCCCCTGGGCGACGGCCCCTTCGCTCGAGATAATAAACCGCTTGATTTCCCCTGTAGAGTTAAGGTGTGTCCCGCCGCAAAATTCTTTAGAATAATTTCCAATGGAAACAACGCGGACTTTATCTTTATATTTTTCGGCAAAAAAGGCCAATGCTCCTTCTCTCTTGGCTTCTTCGAGCGACATTTCTTTTGTATCGACTTTATCATTGCTTCCAATATGTTCTTTGATTTTATTTTCAATTTGCGTGAGCTGTTCTTCGGTCAAAGCCTTAGGATGCGTAAAATCAAAACGCAAACGATCTTCGGCAACGAGCGACCCTTGCTGCTGAACATGACTGCCTAAAACTTCTCTCAAAGCCGATTGCAGCAAATGCGTCGCCGTATGATTGCGCATGATGGACAGCCGGCGTTCTTCGTCAACCTGTGCGGTGACTTTTGCTCCTTGGGGCAATGTGCCGCTCTCAACCTTTCCAATATGGATGTAAATATCGTCCTGCTTTTGGGTATCAAGAATGCGGACGATAGCCTTTCTTTCACCGAATTGGTAGATTAGATGTCCAGTATCGCCGATCTGTCCACCGCTTTCAGCGTAAAAAGGTGTTTTGTCTAAAATAATTCTAACCTCATCGCTATCTGGGTAGACATGAAGCAGTTCTTCCCCGGCTGTTTTTTCGGAAAATAATTCTAAGACCCTTGCTTCAGTTTTCATTTGATAAGGATCGTCGTCGCCGACAAATTTAGTCGGACGGGTACCAGCTAAAGCTAAGTTGAATAACATATTGGCAAACACGTCGCCGGTCATTTTGCTGCCGGCGCGGGAACGTTTTTTTTGTTCTTCCATTAACGGACTTATACGATTTAACCCTTCCCTTATTTCCTCTAACGCTTTCGCAGTAACGCCGCAAGATAGGGCTGTTTCCTCTATTGTAGAAATACTCAAGCCATACGTATCTCTAAAAGAGAAAAATAATTTACCCAGCTCATCTATCTTTCCTTCTCTCGATTGATTCGTTTGGCCAATATCCCAAATGCGCGTTTTTAATTTAGGGATCTGTGTTATGAATACCGATTTGTAATCTTCTTCTGTTTCTCTAACATATTTTTTAATTTCTTCCTCTTTATTCTCTAAATTTGGATATACATCCTTCATAATCCTTACAACGTGCGAAACGAAATTATGAACATAAGTTTGGTCGTCCGTATGTCTTAAGAAGATATCTGATGCCGTTGTTATCAATTTTTTGACAACAGACCCTCTTCCTTTGTTAGAAGGAACAACGCCGTCTCCTATTGCAAAAACAATCGCGCGCATATGGTCTGCGATAATTCGAGCGTCTGCTTCTGATATGTTAGAATATAATTCTTTTATATTTTTTATAAGCGGTGCAAACAAATCCGTTTCATAGTTGCTCTTTTTCCCCTGCACAACGGCGACGAGGCGTTCGAGGCCCATACCGGTATCGATATTTTTTCCAGGCAATGGTTCCAAGACACCGCCGTCTTTGCGGTTGAATTGAGTGAAAACCAAATTCCAGACTTCGCTAAACCGTCCGCAGCTGCACGACGGATCGCACTTGGTACTTTTGCAATTCGGATTTACACCATAATCAAAAAAGATTTCCGAACACGGCCCGCAGGGACCGTTTGGTCCTTTTTCTTTCGCTTCCGCGGGCCAGAAATTATCTTTATCGCCTAATTTGACAATCTTTTCTTTCGGGAAACCGATCTTGACCCATTCGTTGTAAGCTTCATCGTCATCTTTGTAGACGGAGACCCAGAGTTTATCGCCGGCGAGTTTCATTTCCTTGGTCAAAAATTCCCAGGCCCAGGCGATAGCCTCTTTTTTAAAATAATCCCCGAATGAAAAATTTCCCAGCATTTCAAAAAATGTATGATGGCCGGGGGTCTTTCCCACTTTATCCAGGTCGTCG
>CAYING010000134.1:0-3349 GCA_964364715.1 uncultured Planctomycetales bacterium | reverse complement strand
CCGGAATTCACTCAGCTCGATATGGAGATGTCGTTCGTGACTGAAGAGGATATTTTTTCGCTGACCGAACAGCTTTATAAAACGATCCTCAAAGAGGTGAAGGGGATCGATCTCGCCACACCTTTCCCGCGGATGACGCACGCCGAGGCGATGGCGAAATATAAGAGCGACAAACCGGATATCCGGAAATCCAAGGACAAGGATGAATATGCTTTTCTCTGGGTCGTGGACTTTCCGCTTTTGAAATATAACGAAGACGAAAAGCGCTGGGAAAGCGAGCATCATCCGTTCACATCGGTGAAAGAAGATGATGTTTCGGCCCTGGATAAAGGGGAATTCGCCAAAGTCCGCGCCCGTTCGTACGATCTGGTCTTAAACGGCAGCGAGATCGGCAGCGGGTCCATCCGTATCCATAGAAGGGACCTGCAGGAGAAAATTTTTGGTATAATAGGCCTCGATGAAAAGGAAGCGCAGAAGCGTTTCGGCTTTTTGTTAAAGGCCTTTCAGTACGGCGCGCCGCCGCACGCCGGTGTCGCCTACGGGATCGACCGGTTGACCTCGATCCTGTTGGGGTTCGATTCCATCCGCGATACGATCGCGTTCCCCAAGACTCAAAGTGGCAGCTGTATGATGACCGAGGCGCCTTCAACCGTGGATGACAAACAGCTTAAGGAACTGGGGCTGATGCTTTTGAAAAAGAAAGATAAATAATTTAGTGCGGATTTAATGAATATGAGTTATAAGAGTATCTAAAGGCCAGTCATAAATCACATGTCATATGTCACATGAATCTAAATTACTTGTGACGTGTGTTGGACGTGTGACATTAAAGAGGAGGCGCATATGCCTAGCAATATGTTGCAAAGGATCTTCTTGGGAATTATTGTTTTAGCCCTTGCCGGCTGCGGTGTTTCAGCCAAGAGCTATGTTCAGGTTAAAGAACGCCTTGACCAGGAACCCGCCGGTAACGCCGGATATTTTATGGGCGGCCCGAAAGAGGGAACAGCCCAAACCGAGCGCCGAAAGACCCGCCGCGTTTATGTTATGGAATTTTCTAAGGAAAATGCCATTCAAGATGAGGATACCACCACGGCTTCCACAACGACACGTACCGTCGAGACATATACCCCGCCGCCACCGGAACCGGAACCTGCTCCGCGCCGCAGAATTGAACTTCCCAGCTTTGATGATGCCGACAGCAGAGCTTCGGAACCTTCCAAGCCTTCGGGCCCGACCAGCGCTGTAGAATACACGATCGAGAAAAACGACACGATGCAGAAGATCGCGAAGAAATTCTATGATTCTTACAGCAAATGGCCCAAGATTTACGAAGCCAACAAGGACCGTATCCCTGATCCGAACAACATCAAGCCGGGAATTACCATTACGATCCCGCCGTTGGAATAACAGGGTTAGTACTGCGTTACCTAAATTTTATATTTAGAGGAACGCAGTACAATACCGTGTTACCTAATTCAATTAGAAGAACACGGTATTGGGTTTCGACAGGAGACCTCAGTGGCTGTAGAACAAACGCTATTCTTCGACAATAATAAAGATATTCAGCAGCTTTTCGGCAAGTACGACCAGAACCTGCGTTCTATCGAGCAGGAAATGGCTGTCCGCATCAGCCGCATCGAAGGCGGGCTGAAGATCGCCGGCCAAAAAGAACAGGTTGAGAAGACCCTGGAGCTTTTTAATTATCTTCTCGGCCTCCTCGAAGACACCCAGGAAATTAAAAAGAACGATGTGGTTTACGCCCTTCGTTTGGCCAAGACGGAAAAAGGTTTTGATTTCAAGCGCCTGGCCAAAGAAAAGATCGATGTTTCGATCAAGGGCGGCCTTGTCACGCCGAAGACCAAGGGCCAGATCGAATACGTCGATGCGATCAAGCATCATGACATTGTCTTCGGTGTCGGCCCTGCCGGTACCGGAAAAACATATTTGGCGATGGCTATGGCGGTCAATGCTCTCAAAAAAGGTTTAGTCCGCCGCATCATCTTGACCCGTCCGGCGCTTGAAGCCGGAGAAAATTTAGGGTTCCTGCCCGGCGATATGGTTGAAAAAGTTTTGCCATATTTGCGCCCTCTGTACGATGCCCTCTACGATATGATCGAACCGGATAAGGTTGAACATTTTACCGAGCGCGGGGTCATTGAAGTCGCGCCTTTGGCGTATATGCGCGGCCGTACTTTGAACGACGCGTTTGTTATTTTAGACGAAGCGCAGAACAGCACTCCATTTCAAATGAAAATGTTTTTGACCCGTATGGGTTTTGATTCTAAGACGGTCGTCACCGGCGACCCCAGCCAAAGCGACCTTCCCAAGGGCGCTCTCAACGGGCTTATCGAGGCCCAAAAGATCCTCAAAGATGTCGAAGGAATAAAATTTGTGCATCTGACTGGAGAGGACGTTGTCCGCCACGAACTGGTCCAGCGGATCATCGAAGCCTACGATAAAGTCACTTAAGTCCCCTTACTGAAACTGAGGAAACGATGCAGAGGCTATTGAAAGATAAGCTGAATTTCGATAACGTGATGGTGACGCTGGCGGTCATGCTGTTTTTGGGCGTTCTCTTTAATGTCATCGGATATTCGCTTTTTATCCCGCTTTTGCTGTTCTTCGCAGGTTTTCATCTCTACCTTTTCCGCAAGGCCAGCTTCAGGCTGTTCTTGAACTTATCGCTGCTCTTGACGTTGCTTATTTTTACGACGGATTCCATTGTCCATTACACGAACATCCCCCGGTATTATATCCCGGTCGCCAGTGTCGGGATGCTGGTCATGCTTTTGTACAATGATTTTCAGCTGGCCTTTATTATGTCGTTCTTGAGCAGTGCGGTCGTGAGCCTGATCCTCAAAGCGGATTTCAGTTATATGCTGATTTTTTTTCTAGGCGGATTGACCGGCGCCTACGCAATGGCGGAAGCGAGGACCAGAAGCCAGCTGATCAACGCCGGGCTGTATACGGGCGTGATCCAAGTTTTTTGTGTTGTTCTCGCCGACCCGAACCGGTATTTTATTTTTACTCAGGAATATCTATTCCATGCGGTGCGGCCGCTCATGATCAACGGTTTTGTGTCTGCCCTTGTCGTGATGTCCACCTGCAAGATCTTTGAAAGCCTTTGCGGTGTGTTGACTAATTTCAGCCTGCTGGAACTTTCCGACTTTAATCATCCTCTTTTAAAAAGGATGGTCATGGAAGCGCCGGGGACGTATCACCACAGTTTGATCGTGAGCAATCTGTCTGAGGCAGCGGCGGATTCCATCGGCGCCAACGCCTTGTTGACGCGGGTAGGGGCGTATTATCACGACATCGGAAAGATGGTCAAACCGGAATATTTTACCGA
>CAYING010000133.1:0-3388 GCA_964364715.1 uncultured Planctomycetales bacterium | reverse complement strand
GCGTGTAAGGGGCAGATCTCCGGATTCGGGGTGGACAGCTACCTCCTGGGCCTCCAGGCCGCGATCAATCTTATTTAACGCGATGGAATCGATCCCGCAGTGAATATTCCGTTAAAATCCAATCAGCTTGACGCTTACCTGGTCAGCAATGATGCCAATATCCGCTATTTGACCGGTTTTCCGGCCGGCGAATCCTGGCTGTTGGTTCTTCCAACCAAGAGTTTTTACATTACTGACTTTCGTTATGTTGAAGAGGCCAAAAAAGGCCTTCCAAAAGGTGTCACAGTCAAGCGCTACGAAAAATCTGTTTTCAAAACTGTTTTTGATCTTGCCCGGGACCATAAAATTAAAAATCTAGGCTTTGATGACCGCCACGTTTCACTTTCGTTTTTTAAGAACCTGCAAAAGGAATGCCCGAAGGGAATAAAGCTGACCGCCAAGAACGGCCTTGTCGAAAATTTGCGGCAGGTGAAGACCCCGCAGGAAATTTCTTATATCCGGAAAGCACTTCAGATCCATGCCCAGGCCTACCGTTACCTGCGGCCGCTGATCAAACCGGGCGTCAGCGAGAAAGAGCTCTTTGAAAAGCTTCAGGCCTTTGTCAAAGCCAAAGGAGTAGGCTTTTCGTTCAGTCCGATCATCGCTTCCGGGCCTAATTCCGCCCTTCCGCATGCCAAGGTCACCGGCCGTCGTTTTAAACGTAACGATGTGGTACTCATAGACATGGGAATCGACTATAAGGGCTATAAGTCCGACTTGACACGTATGTTCTTTTTAGGTAGAATACCGCGTCTTGTTAGCGATATGAACGCAAAAGTGAAATCGGCTCAGCTTCAGGCGATCACCAAGATACGCGCCGGGGTCAGGGCAAGTGACGTTGACCATGAGGCGCGTAACTATTTGGCGAAAAATCATTTAACAAAATATTTCGGCCATTCTTTAGGCCATGGCGTGGGCTTGGAAATTCATGAAGACCCGAGGCTTTCGTCGGTTAATACTGGAGTTTTGCAAGAAAATGTGGTTGTCACTGTTGAGCCTGCCGTTTATATCCCCAGCAAGTTCGGGATCCGTATTGAAGACATGGTTTTAGTTACAAGAACAGGATGTGAGGTGTTAAGTGGCTATATCGATCAATGAACTTGAATCCGGGATGGGGTTGCTCATCGACAATCAAATTTATATGGTCATGGAATATGATCATGTGAAACCGGCCAAAGGCAGCGCCTTTGTCCGTGTGCGCTTGAAGAGCGTTAAAACGGGCAATGTTTTGGAGCGGACCTATCGCACCGCTGAACGTCTGGATGATATTCCGCTTGAAGAGCGCCGGATGCAGTATTTATACCGCGCTGACGATACTTTTCACTTTATGGATCAGGAAACTTTTGAACAAGCTGCTGTTATGGCCAAGGATCTGGAAGAAAATTTTATCAAGTTACTTCAGGAAAATATGCAGGTCGTAGCTCTTTGCCACGAGCATCAGGTCTTAAAAATGACCTTGCCGAATTTTATGGTCTGTCAAGTTATGGGAACCGAACCCGGCATCCGCGGGGATTCCAGCCGGGCCGGCAACAAACCCGCTACCATTGATACCGGAGCAACGATCCTCGTTCCTCTGTTCATCAATGTTGGAGATTGGATCAGGATCGACACAAGAACCGGCGGGGCATACGTCGAAAGGGTACAAAAATGAACTTAAAAGAGATCAAAGAAATGATCAGTTTGATGAACGACAACGAGCTCGTAGAGCTCGAAGTCGAGCTGGACGGAACAAAAATCAAGATCAAGAAATCATTCACCGAAGGCGCCGTACCTCTTTTAAGGCCTATCCCCGAATACCGCGTTGAAACCCAATCCTCCTCCGCAAAGCCAACCGATCCAGCCGCAGCCAACGGCAAGAAGACGTTAGAGATCAAATCCCCGATGGTCGGGACTTTTTACCGGACTCCCTCGCCGGAAGCGCCGCCGTTCGTCGACGTCGGACAGGTCGTTGAGGTCGGCCAGGTCGTCTGTATCGTTGAAGCGATGAAGCTCATGAACGAGATCAAGTCCGAGATCCGGGGTAAAGTTGTCGAAGTCACCGTTGAGAACGCCGAGCCGGTAGAATTCGGTCAAAAACTTTTCGTGGTAGAACCTCTTTAATATGTTTTCCAAAATTCTCATAGCCAACCGCGGCGAGATCGCCGTCCGCATCATCCGCGCCTGCAAGGAAATGAACATTCGTACCGTCGCGGTTTATTCGCAAGCCGATAAAGATTCACTTCACGTGCAGCTCGCCGATGAAGCCGTTTGCATCGGGGCAGCACCCAGTTCTGAAAGCTATTTAAAGATCCCGGCCATTATTTCCGCGGCCGAGATCACCAACGTCGAAGCGATCCACCCCGGATACGGATTCCTCGCCGAGAACGCCCACTTCGCGGAAGTGTGCGAGTCCTGCAATATTACCTTTATCGGCCCGTCTCCGCACGCCATTAAAGCGATGGGGGATAAAATTATCGCGAGGGAAACCGTCCGCAAGATCGGTGTTCCGCTGACTCCGGGCGGAAAAGGGGTCATTAAGACCAAGGAAGAAGCGCTTGCGGTCGCCAAGAAATTAAAATATCCGGTCATTATCAAAGCCGCGGCCGGCGGCGGCGGAAAAGGGATGCGCGTTTGTCATAACGACGTTACGCTGGCCAGTTCTTTCTCTATGGCGCAAAAAGAAGCGGAAGCGAATTTCGGCAACGGCGATGTTTATATCGAGAAATATCTTACGGATCCGCGTCATATTGAGTTTCAGATCCTGGCGGATAAGCATGGGCATGTGATCCATTTAGGCGAGCGCGACTGCAGTATTCAGCGCCGCCATCAGAAATTATTGGAAGAAGCTCCGTCTCCGGCGTTGGACAGCAAGCTCCGTAAGAAAATGGGTGAGATGGCGGTCAAGGCGGCGAAATCGGTCAATTACTACGGCGTCGGGACGGTTGAATTCCTTTTGGATTCTAACGGCGAATTTTATTTTATGGAAATGAACACCCGTATCCAGGTCGAGCATCCGGTCACGGAGATGATCACCGGCATCGACTTGATCAAAGAACAGATCAAGGCCGCCAACGGGGAAAAATTAAAGATCCGTCAGGAAGATGTTAAATTCCACGGCCATGCCATCGAATGCCGCATCAATGCCGAAGACCCGGATAATAAATTTATGCCGTGCCCCGGGAAGATCGAGGTGCTGAATTTACCCGGAGGCCCGGGAGTGCGCGTGGACACGCATATTTACAGCGGTTATACGATCGGGCCGAATTATGATTCCATGGTCGCGAAATTGATCGTTCACGGCCAGACCCGCGCCGAAGCGATCCGGATCATGAAACTCGCGCTGGAAGAATTTTATATTTCTCCGATCATT
>CAYING010000132.1:1082-3443 GCA_964364715.1 uncultured Planctomycetales bacterium | reverse complement strand
ATTGTGATGCTCATGGTCAGCTGGATCATGGTGATCGCGCCGGTCGGGATCATGGCGCTGTTGGCAAAATTGATCGCGACACAGAACGTGAGCGTTCTGCAGGCGCTCTGGAAATTTATCCTGGTCGTGGCGGGAGGAACGCTGTTTCACGGCATTGTGATTCTCCCCGCAATTTTGTATTTTTTCACCGGTATTAAGCCCCTTTACTTCTTCACCCAAATGAAAGAAGCGTTGATCACCGCCTTTTCAACGAGCTCCAGTTCCGCCACAATGCCGGTGACCCTGCGCTGCGTTGAAGATAATTTACGGGTTGATAAAAATATCGCCGGCTTTGTGGTGCCGCTCGGAACAACGGTCAACATGGACGGAACCGCGCTCTATGAAGCCATGGCCGCGATATTCATAGCGAATTTGGTCGGCATTGAATTGAATTTAACTCAACAGATTGTTGTTTTTTTCATGGCGATCTTAGCTTCGATCGGCGCGCCCGGTATTCCCAGTGCCGGGATGGTGACAATGATCATGGTTCTGCAGTCGGTCGGCCTTCCGGCGGAAGCGATCGCGATCCTTCTTCCCATCGACCGGCCTCTGGATGCCATCCGCACGATGGTCAACGTCGAAGGCGATGCCATCGGCAGCCTGATCGTTCAAAAATTTTCCCGCCGCTAAAGGGGACACACGACTGTCCCCAGTGGGGACAGTCGTGTGTCCCCGTCAAACCCCTCGACAATTTTTTTCATTTATAGGATAATGATGTCCTTAATAAAGGATCATTATGTCAACGACACGCGTCAATAAAGTTTACAATTTTGATTCCTGCTGCCTTGAGCAATTTAAGGCGAAGCAGGAGACCATCCATCAATGGTTGAAGTCTTGCGAAGGTTCCAAGGAGCTTCCCTTCTATTCTTCCGTGGACATCCGCGATGCCGGATTCAAGCTGGCCGTAGTTGATACGAATATTTTTCCTGCCGGATTTAATAATGTCTGTGAGCACGGCCTGGCTGACGCGGTCGGATTGATGAAACAAGCAATCTTGAAACGTGTGCCGAAATGCGAGCGCATCTTGATCGTTGCCGAAGAGCACACCCGGAACACCTGGTATCTGGAAAATATCCGCATCCTGCAGGAGATCATCGAAAAAGCCGGGTTCAAAACCAAGATCGCTACCTTCCTGTCCGTTCAACCGGCGTTTTGCGAAAGCGCCAAGGTTGTGGAATTGGAAACCGCGACCGGGCAGACGGTAAAAATTTATTGTTTTAAACGGATCCTGGCCAATCTCGAAGCTGATCGCGAAGATTTTGATCTCATCATCATGAACAATGACCTTACGGCCGGCATCCCCGATGTTCTGAAGAACGCCAATATCCCGATTTATCCGTCGATTCAAGCCGGCTGGCATTCCCGTTTGAAATCGCATCACTTTCGTCATACCCGTGATCTGATCAAAGAATTTGCCGAACTCGTCAATCTTGACCCGTGGTTATTTTCCGGTGAGTACACCGTCGTGGATAGTATAAACATCAACGAAGAGGCTGACCGCAAACGCGTCAGCGAAGCGACCGCGTCGGTTCTCGAGAACGTACGGCAAAAATATCAAGAGCACAAGATCGATGAGAAACCGTTTGTTTTTTTAAAAGCGGATTCCGGAACATACGGAATGGGGGTCTTCCCGGTTGAAGATGCGCAGGATATTTTAACGCTTAACCGCCGGGCGCGTAACAATCTGTACAAAGGGAAAAGCGGGCAGGTCATTTCGCGATTTTTGATCCAGGAAGGCGTTCCGACCATTTATAATATCGATGAAAAGGTCAGCGAAGTGGTCATTTATCAAATCGAAAATAATGTCATCGGCGGGTTTTATCGCACCAACACAGAAAAAAGCGGCCGGGAGAATTTGAATTCACCGGGGATGGGCTTTAAGAAAATGTGCCCGCATTTAAAGAAATACGGTAAATGCGGGATCCATCACGATATGAATATTTTCGACGTCTACCGGATCTTGGCGCGCATTGCCGGCATTGCCGCGCATCGTGAAATTATTCAGCTTGAAGCTGACAGCAAACTCTAGGAGTGAAGTGAACTTTCTCTTTTTAATGGACCCGCTCAATACAGTCAATATTGAAAAGGATACGACCTTTGCCTTGATGCTGGGCGCTCATCGCAAAGGGCATAAAATTTTTTACATCCCCGACGGCGGGATAACGTTCCGTGAAGGGCAGTTGTTTTTTAACGCGACACCGGTCGTTCCCCAGAGGAATGCCGAAAACCCCTTCGTCGAGCAGGAACCCTTGATCCTTGAGGAAACCGACGTGCACGTGATTTTCATCCGCAACGACCCTCCTTTTGATCGTCAATACTTGT
>CAYING010000132.1:0-1072 GCA_964364715.1 uncultured Planctomycetales bacterium | reverse complement strand
TGTTTAATACCTGGATGCTGGATAAATTGACGCACCGTGTTCCGATTCTCAACAGTCCACAGGGTATCCGCACGGTGAATGAGAAAATTTGGGCCACTCGCTTCACCTCGATCATTCCAAAAACTTTGGTGAGCCGGCAAAAGGATGATCTGACGGACTTTATTCATGATTTCAAACATGTGATCGCTAAGCCGATCGATGGATTCGGCGGGCAAGGAATATTTCAAATCAAAGAGGGTGATTTGAACACGAACGTTATTTTGGAAACCCTGACCGGCCGCTGGAAGCAAGATATAATTTTGCAGCAGTATGTTCCGGCTGCCCAGAACGGCGATAAACGCATTTTGTTGCTGGATGGTGAACCATTAGGCGCGGTCTTGCGGGTCCACTCCAAGGACGATCACCGGAATAATTTTTTCGCCGGCGGCAAACCGCACGCCGCCGAGATCACCGAGCGCGATCAGGAGATCATTGAGACATTAAGCCCGCATTTAAAAAGGTTGGGCCTTTATTTTGTCGGCATCGACATTATCGGCGATTATTTGATCGAAGTGAATGTCACTTCCCCCACCTGCCTTCAGGAGATGAATCGGCTCTACGGCAAAGAGCTCGAGGATGCGGTCATTGAGTTTGCCGAAAATTTAGTTGAAGAATAAGTGAAATTAAGTAGAATTAAGCACCAAGAAAAAATACGTATGCCGCAGTTGACACTTTATATGATGGACACTTGCCCGTACTGCCAAAAGGTTTTGCGGTTTATGGAGCAGAATAACATTAAACTTTCGCTAAAAAATACCGCAACCGACCCGGCCAACCGCCAGGAACTTTTCAAGATCGGCGGCAAGGCCCAGATCCCCTGCCTCGCTATCGACGGCCGTAGGGCCCTCTACGAATCCACCGACATTATCGAATGGCTTAGGGCAAATTGGAAAAAGAATTAATGATTGCGCGGGACGTTAAAAAGATCATCGAATCAGCGGTTCCGAATTCGACCGCGTACATTTTAGACCCGATGAATGACGGCCAGCACTTGCAGGCATTCGTGGTCAGCTCGACGTTCGATGGGATGATG
>CAYING010000131.1:0-3482 GCA_964364715.1 uncultured Planctomycetales bacterium | reverse complement strand
GTGACAAATTTAGAATAGATGGTCTACTCATAAAATCCTAAATTCTAAACTCTAAATCCTAAACAAATTCAAAATCCTAATGATCAAAATCCAAAACGTTTAGAACATTTGAATTTCGTATTTGGAGTTTGTTTAGAATTTAGATATTAGGATTTAGTGCTTAACCAAACAGTGTCAGTTGTTCCTGCTGCTGGAGAGAGTCCCGCTCATCATCAGAAAAAATATGGACCTCCCCAAATTCTCCGTCGTAGCCGGCGGCGATCGTGACCTTGCCCGTACGCATCCGATCAATGCCCTCGGCGATCAGGGCCCCGAAAACTTTTTTGATTTGAGCGATCGGGATATCAAAAAGGATCGCCATCTCGTTGCCAAGCTTCGCCAGCATTTCCTTGTAGACAGTTTGGACAGCTTTGGACGACGGCCCAACATCTTTGGCCTCACCGATCACTTCCGGTAAAGGGATCAGGCTGAAGAACGGACGGGCGTTCGGCGATTTCCGGCCTTCAGGATGATCGGCTAATTCCTCGACGCGCGCCATAACGCCGACGGTGACGGGCTTGCCGCAGACCGGGCATAGGCCTTTATTCTTGTTCGTTTCCTTAGGATGCAAACGGGTTTCGCACGCCCGATGGCCGTCGTAATGATACTTCCCTTCTTCCGGAAAAAATTCCACGGTCCCGGCCAGGCCTTTGTCCTTGCGGTCCGAAAGCGCGCGGTAGATCGCCGGATACGAAAGCTCTGTATCATAAATGGTCGCTTCGCGGGCCAGCTTTTCTGACGAATGCGCGTCGGAGTTGGAGACCAGGACATACGGATCCAATTGGCTTAAGCGCCAATTCATCAGCGGATCCGAAGAAAGGCCCGTCTCCACCGCAAAAATATGTTTCGAAAGGTCGGCGAAACAATCCGTCATTTTATCGAACCCACTTTTGGACCCCATCGCTGAGAACCACGGCGTCCAGATATGCGCCGGGATCAGATACGACAGCGGATCAGATTCAAGGACGATCTCCAAAAGATCGCGCGAATCAAGCCCCAGGATCGGACGCCCGTCGGCGTAAATATTCCCTATATTATCCAATCGGGATTGGATCTTTTCCGCGGCAGAAAAATCCGGCGCGAAGATCACGTTATGGACCTTTCGCACTTTATCGAGGCGTTTATAAATATTCGAAATTTCGCAGGAGAGCATAAAACGGACCTCGCCCCGGCAGGCTGCAGGCACAAGATCAGCGATCTGTTTTTGATATTTTGCTTTTAATTTGAAAAGGCCTTCTTCGGCAGGGTCGAGCTGTTCTTTCAATTCCTTCATCCACCCGGGATGAACGAAATCCCCGGTGCCGACGACTTGAATGCCTTTCAACTGCGCCCAGAGCGCTAAGTGAGGGAGATTGAGATTGGGACTGGTCGCTCGGGAGAAGTGGGAATGAAGGTGAACGTCGGCATAAAACTTCATACCAGATGGTAGCAAAATGACTGAGAATTTGCAAATATTATAGGGCAGTGTCCCTCTCCAGAAACACTGCCCTAACCCTGACTTTCGTCAGGGTGGCCTCTCCATCGGCCAAATCCTTTACTGCTTTTTGGCTTCAGCGTTGATCGAAACCTTCACATCGTTGCCGACCACGACGCCGCCTTCCATATCTTTATTCCAGGCAACCCCGAACTCGGAACGGTTGACGATAAACTCTCCCGACAAACCGATCACTTCACCGCCCATCGGGCTTTTGACCGGACCGGTGATCTTGACCGGGATGGAAACTTTTATCGTCACGCCGTGCAGGGTCAAATCGCCGACGAGCGTGACGGTTCCGTCATCCTCTTTCTTGGCCATGGTGGTTCTGAAGGTGATCGTTGCAAATTTTTCAGCGTCTAAAAAATCCGCGCTGCGCAAATGATTGTCCCTGGCTTCCAAATGGGTATTAAGGCTGGCCACTTGGATCGTCACATCAACTTCCGTTTTAGAAACATCCGCCGGGTCATATTTAACGATGCCGCGGTAATCCGTGAACCCGCCCTTGGTCTCGCTCACCATCAAATGAGTGACGGCAAAATTGATCGAAGAATGCCCGGTATCCAAAATATATTCATCGGCCTGCGCGGCAACGGCAAAAACGAAACTTAAAACTGCGACTGCAAAAACTTGAAATACTTTCTTCATTTTGTTCTCCTTTTTTAATTGATTTGCAAATTCACTCTTTGCGAACCATCTCCTCGAGGGCGATGCGGGGGCAAATATTCCGGCGGATATAATTGATCAGGGTCACTGCAAGATTTCGAATACGTTTCTCAACGCTTTTATCCAGGCATTTTCCGTTGGGGCCAAAAAATTTATGAACGTTGGCCACCGAAACCGGCCCCGGCAAAACGATCGCGCCGATGTGGGCGCAAACGCTGGATAAATGTTCGATCGCCTTGATGGCGCCGATCTGGCCGGAAGCGACGCCTAAGAGCGCGACCGGCTTCCCGGCGATGACGGAAGGATACCCTAGATTCTCGATAACCAATTTCATCACACTGCTGTAGCTGCCGTGATATTCCGGCGTGGCTAAAATAAGGCCGGCCGCCTCAGAAGCGATCTTTTCCAAAGCGCCGGAGGAAGTTTTTCTCTTTTTCCCCGGCAAAGGCAATTCAAATTTATTGGGATCAACGACGGTAACCGAAACATTGTCCTGTTTCTTGAGTTCATCGGTCACAAGGGCGAGGACTTTGGAAGTATTACTGCCGGAGCGGACGCTCCCGCAAACAGCGACGATATGGATCTTTTCTTTTTTGGTCATTGCTCCCCCGCTTTAAAACAACGGGGGATTGTACCACAAACCTCCTTTTACAAGGAAATTTTTTATGAGATATCTTTCATTAAAAGCCAAAAATAATTCAATTAAACACAATGAAGGCACACACGGTTCTTCCCTTCCCGTTTGGCCCGGTAAAGCGCGCGGTCGGCCCGCGACACCAACTCAAGGCGGTCAAGATTGCCGTTATGTTCAACGATACCGATACTGACCGCCGCCTTTTCCTTTAATTGCAAAAGCGATATCGCTTTCAGCAATTTTAAAGCCACCCCCTTGGCCTGTTCGGCAGATGTTTCCGGAAGAATAACGGAAAATTCATCTCCGCCGTAGCGGGAGACCTCGTCGACAGAACGAAGGGCCTGCTTTAGCGCTTCAGCAATTTTTCGCAAAAGAATATCGCCTTCCGGGTGTCCGTGACGGTCATTGTAAGCTTTAAAGTTATCGATATCGATCATCAACAAAGAAAGCGGAGCGCCGAACCGTTTGGAACGCGCAATCTCGGTGTTCAGATTCTTCACAAAGCACCGATAATTACTAAGATTGGTCATAGGATCTATGATCGCCAAATACTCGAGTTCTTTATAAAGCTTCGCGTTCTCTAGAGCGACCGCCGCCGCCCGCGTTATGGAAGAGAGGACCATCAGGTCCGATACCGTAAAAATATCACCCTGTAACGAATCTTAGTCA
>CAYING010000130.1:0-3535 GCA_964364715.1 uncultured Planctomycetales bacterium | reverse complement strand
TTTAAAAATATGTTCATCCGGCCGACGGACGCGGAGCTGAAGGATTTTAAACCCGGCTGGACTATTTTTAATGCCTGTAAGACCACCTGTACGGATTTTGCCAAATATGGGATGCGTTCGGAAGTGTTCGGCGCGTTCAATATCGCCGAACGGATGACGGTTATCGGCGGCACCTGGTACGGCGGTGAGATCAAAAAGGGCATTTTTTCCATTATGAATTATTTTCTGCCCTTGAAAGGGATCGGCGCATTCCATTGCTCGGCGAATATGGGCAAAGACGGTGACACGGCATTATTCTTCGGGCTTTCCGGGACGGGCAAAACCACTTTGTCGACCGACCCGAAGCGCGCCTTGATCGGCGACGACGAACACGGCTGGGACAATGAAGGAATTTTTAATTTTGAAGGCGGGTGCTATGCCAAATGTATCGGACTGACCCGTGAACGCGAGCCGGACATTTTTGACGCGATACGCCGCAATGCGCTTTTGGAAAACGTCGAAGTTGACGCGAAAGGTAACGTTGATTTTAATTCCAAAAAGAAAACAGAGAATACCCGCGTTTCGTACCCGATCGATCATATCCATAATATCGTTAAACCCGTCTCCAAGGGCGGGCATCCGAAATATATCATATTTTTGACCTGTGATGCTTTTGGGGTTTTGCCGCAGGTTTCCAAATTGACCAAAGAACAGGCGATGTACCACTATTTAAGCGGTTATACCGCGAAGGTCGCCGGGACCGAACTCGGCGTCACCGAGCCCAAAGCCGCTTTCTCGTCGTGTTTCGGGCAGGCGTTTTTGCTGGTCCACCCGACGAAATACGCCGATATTTTAGGTAAGAAAATGGACGAGCACGGTTCCCAGGCGTATTTAGTCAACACCGGCTGGTTTAAAGGCAAATACGGCGTCGGACAGCGCCTTCCGCTGGCTTCGAGCCGAAGCGCGATCGATGCGATTTTCAGCGGTGCGTTTGACAAGGCGGAATTTGAAACTCTGCCGATTTTTAATTTGAAATTCCCCAAATTATTGCCTGGGGTTAATCCGGCAACGCTCAACTCGCGTGATTCCTGGGCCGACAAACAGGATTATGACGAGACGGCGAAAAAATTAGCCCAGATGTTTATCGATAACTTTAAAAAGTTTGAAACGAACGATAAAGGCAAAGCCCTCGCGCGCGCCGCGAGTCCAAGGCTGTAGGTTTAACATCTCGTCAGCTTATATGTTCAAGAAATTTTTCACGCCCAAAGAGGTCAACCGCCGTCTGCCGTATATCCGGAAGATCGTCGGAGAGATCCTTGAAAACGGGCAAAAATTTAAATCCCTTATCCCTCAAGCCCAAGACGAAAGCATCGCGCTTAAGTGCGAACACCTGACCGATGAGCTCAACGGCCGGATGAAAGAGCTGGAAGATTTGGGATGTTTTTTTAAGGATTGGAATTTTGCGATCGGGCTGGTGGATTTTCCGGCAAAGATCGATGCTGAGGAAGTCCTTTTGTGCTGGAGAAGCGATGAGGGGGAAGTCCTCTGGTATCACGGGATCGATGACGGTTTTTCCGGCCGCAGGCCTTTACCGATGGAATGGTTGATTGGAGAATAAGATGCCGAAACTAAAACGCTGCGGCTGGGTGCCGGAAAACAATGCCCTGTATCAGGAATACCACGATAAAGAGTGGGGTGTCCCGGTCTATGACGACCAAAAGATTTTTGAATTCCTTGTCCTTGAATCCGCTCAAGCCGGATTAAGCTGGATCACGGTTTTGCGCAAACGCGAAAATTACCGGAAATGTTTTGCCGGTTTTGACCCGAAGAAGGTTTCTAAATTCACGCCGAAAGATGTTGAACGTCTTCTTTTAAATCCCGGGATCATCCGCAACCGCGCCAAGGTCGAGGCGGCCGTCAATAACGCGGCCCGTTTTCTGGAGGTCCAGAAAGAATTTGGGACTTTTTCGAAATATATCTGGGGTTTTGTCGGCGGAAAGCCTAAGAAGAGCAGGTTTAGATTTTTTAAAGAACTCCCGGCGTTGACAAGTGAAGCCGAGGCGCTGAGTAAAGACCTTAAGAAGCGCGGGTTCAAATTTTTCGGCCCGACGGTCATCTATGCCCATATGCAGGCGGCCGGGATGGTCAATGACCATACGACCGATTGCTTCCGGTACCGCGAAGTTTAATTTTGTGCTAAAATTGAACCCATACAGGAGAGTCAATGCCGAATGAAGAAGAGAAGGATCTGGAAAAAGTTTTTGCGGCGATCGAAAAGTTTGCCCAGGCGATCGGCCTGAAACGCAAACTTACGGATCTGATGTATCGTAAGGATGCGCAGGATTATCAATTCATTTTGGATGACGATTATCACTGTGAGATCCGCGGGAAACTGATTGAAGGTTTTCTGGCTGACCCTAAAAACGGCGATATCCACCGCGAGATCAGGTTCCGCTTAGAGAACGCCCCTGCTTTTGAGGATGTTGAAGAAAGAGGATCGAATCAAGGGAAGCCGGAAGAGAAGATCCAGATCGAGGATGACCTTTAATGGGAAAAGCGAAACTCAGCAAACGCGATACGACTATTCTGTTGATCGTAGTTGCCGTTGCGGCCTTAGGCGGGCTTAAATATTTTATCGAAAGCTCCCGCGGCGGAGTGGGCAAAGGCGTTGCTTCCCGTTCTAAGGGAAACCCGAACGCCGCGATCAAGATCGTCGAATATATGGATTTCCAGTGCCCGGCCTGCGCCAAAGGCGCATCCTATTTGAAAGATTGTTTTACTAAATATCCTGACAAATTTTATCTGCAGATGAAGTATTACCCTCTCGGCATGCACCGCCACGCGATGCAAAGCGCCCGGTATGCTCAGTGCGCGGCTCAGCAGGGAAAGTTTTGGCCGTTCCATAACTTGTTGGTCGAACGTCAGCAGCAATGGGAAGCGCTCATCAGCGCGGATCCTGTTTTTCGTCAGATCGCACAGGAAGTGCAGATAGATATTAAACAGCTGGATGTCTGTTTGCAGAATGACCGAACCAATACGGAGATCCTTGAGGAAAAAGAAAAAGGAACCTCTCTCGGCGTTAAATCCACCCCAACCTATTTCGTCAACGGCAAGATGGTCGTCGGATTTAAGTCGCTGGCGATCGAACTCGGAGC
The DNA here is from genome assembly GCA_964364715.1 of uncultured Planctomycetales bacterium. GTDB lineage: Bacteria > Omnitrophota > Gorgyraeia > Zapsychrales > GWA2-47-8 > CAYING01. The sequence continues at coordinate 401 of CAYING010000130.1, read as the reverse complement.
TTTATCCGGGCAAGGAGACGGCAGTGAACTGGTTTGTTCTCAGTAGGATCTTGATCGGCGCGCTCTTGTGTTTTTCCGGTGGGGAAAAGATCTTAAGCCCTTACCAGAATTTTTTATATGTCGTCCAAGGTTATCAATTCCTTCCGATGTCCGCCGCGGAGATCACCGCGCGGGCATTCCCCTGGATAGAATTTTTGATCGGATTCTTTCTTTTGCTGGGCCTGTGGGTTCCATCGGTTCTGCGGGCTTCACTCATTGTGTTCACCGGATTTATCGCTGTCGTCGGCCAGGCCTTGATCCGGGAGCTGCCCATCAAGGAATGCGGATGCTTTGGGGAAGCCATCTCGTTGCCGCCGCAGACCGTTCTTGTGATGGACAGTTTTATTTGGCTTGCGATCGTC
>CAYING010000129.1:0-3801 GCA_964364715.1 uncultured Planctomycetales bacterium | reverse complement strand
CATCCCTTCATGAATTTTCTCTATCCCACGGATATTTTTCCGTTCGCGGATTTGATCTTTGAACATTGGGCCTATTTACCGTCGTACGGTTTTTTTCTGTGCGCGGTTATCATCGGTGAGACATTATTCAAGAACGCAGATCTGCGTAAGACAATACTGGCTGTGTGGGTCGCGGTCTTGGTGACGCTCACCTGGTCGCGGGCCGCGCTCTGGCAGGACCCGGTCGCCTTGATGCAGGATACAGTGAAGAAATCGCCGCAGAAGGCGCGGGTGCATAATAATCTGGGGCTGATTCTCTGGGAGCAGGGGAGGACGGAGGAGGCGAAGTCAAGTTTTCAAACAGCCATTCAGCTCGACCCGGGTTATGTCCTGGCCAATAACAATCTGGCGTCGCTGTTTCTTAAGGAAAATAAATTCTCCGAGGCCAGGGAACTTTTGGAAAAGGCTATCGCGAAGGCGCCGCACTATCTGGACCTTTACGTTAACCTGGGTTATGCCTATGAGGGGATGAACAATTTTCCCGAGGCCGCCGGATATTTTAACTTTGTGATCCAGCGGGGCGGACAGAATTCCGCCGCGTATGTAGGGATGGGAAATATTCTGCAGAAGACGGGCCGATTGGTCGAGGCCAAGGAATATTTTCAAAAGGCGATCTGGCTGAGGCCGGAGAATGCCTCCGCGCACTACAATCTGGGGAATGTGCATTTTGCGGAAAAAAATTTCTATCAGGCGCTGGTGGATTATGATAAGGCGCTGAAGCTGGACCCGAAGATCGCCGGGGCCTACATTAATTCCGGGAACATCTATTTTTATTTTCAGGACAATAAAAGCGCCGTCGAAATGTATCAAAAAGCTATTGCTGCTGACCCGGATTCGGCGGAAGCGTATTTAAACCTGGCGAACGCCCTTCACGCCGACGGAAAAACGGAAGAATCCCGGGCCGCGGCTGAAAAGGCGCTGACGCTCTACGCGGCTGAAGGGAATAATAAGCGGGCCGCGGAGATCCGCAAGGCGTTAAGCGGCACATGATCCCATTCTTGAAGAATAAACGAAATGTTGATTATCTGGGCTGCCTGGCCGCTGTCGCTTTAGGCGCGGTTATTTACAGCAACAGCTTTAAGGTCCCTTTTCATTTTGATGATAACCTGACCATCATCGAGAATAATCTCATCAAAAGCCTGAACAATCCTGCGCTTTTGTGGCGTTTTGACCCGTCGAGATTCTTCACGTATTTCAGTTTCGCCGTGAATTATTATTACGGGAAACTCAACACGGCAGGATATCATGCGGTCAATCTGGCCCTGCATTTGGGTGTGACGGCCCTGGTCTATTTTTTTATACGCTTGCTCGTAAACTTGCACCGTTCGCTTTCCGATACAAGGGAACGCCGCTGGGTCCCGCTCCTGACCGCGCTGATCTTTGTTTCGCATCCCTTGCAGACGCAGGCGGTCACGTATATTTCACAGCGGTCAACGCTGTTGGCCGCGCTTTCTTATTTCGGAACGGTAATCCTTTATTTTTTTTACCGCCGGGATAAAAAGAAGGAATATTATCTCGGCGCGGCCGGTGTCTTTTTTTTAGGGCTTTTTACCAAGCCGATCATTGTGACACTGCCGTTGGCGTTGGTCCTGCTCGAGGTTTTCTTTAAGAAAGAATTCAGCGATGATGCGGATTCTTTAAAGTGGATCAAAGGAATCGGGAAACGTGTCCTGCCGTTTTTGCTGATGGCCTTGAGCGTGCCGGCGCTTTTGGCGATGTGGAAATACAGCGCCGCGGATTGGGAGCATTATATCGCGATGACGCGCGAGACACGGAAATTCACGCGCTATGAATATCTTTTGACCCAGTTCAACGTGCTGATGACATACGTGAGATTGTTGTTTGTTCCCTACGGACAGAATTTGGACTATGATTATCCGATCGCGCGCAGTTTTTTTATTTTTCCGACATGGCTGTCATTCTTCGGCGTAATGTCCCTTGTTATCCTGGCTGTCCGCCAGTTCAGGAAAAACCCTTTGATCAGTTTCGGGATTTTCTGGATGTTCGTGACCTTAAGTTTGGAATCAAGCCTCTTTCCGATCTCGGACGTGATCAACGAACACCGGTTGTATCTTCCGATGGCGGGTTTTGGTTTGGCGGTCACGGCCGCATTGATACGTTTGTTCCATTCCCGCACGATCTTAGTCAGTGTGTTTGGAATTGTCATCGCGGTTTTTTCTGTTTTGTCTTACATTCGCAACGAGGCCTGGGGAGATAAACCGGCCTTTTGGCAGGACATTGCCCGTAAGTCTCCGAACAAGGCGCGGGTGCATAATAATTTAGGGATCATTTACGCGGATGCCGGGCGCGTTGACGAGGCGCTCGCGGAATACCGCAAAGCCGTTGAGCTCGACGGAAATTATGCCCATCCGCATAATAATCTGGCGAATATTTATTTTAAACAGGACCGTTTTGCCGAGGCGCGCGAGGAGTTGGCCCAAGCCTTAGCGGTCGATCCGGATTATCCCGGGGGATATTATAATTTAGGCAATGTCGCTTGGGCGGAAGAGAAATTTGATGAGGCCGCGGAACATTATGCCGCCGCGATCCGGCTGCGGCCGAGTTTTGTTCCGGCGATGGTCGCTTTAGGAAAGTGTTACCGCCGCAAAGGCGATATAGCCAAGGGCGAATTTTATTTCCGGGCCGCGCTTCGGATCGACCCTGACTATGACGCGGCGTATTCCAATCTGGGCGATATGTATCTGGGGTTGAAGAGGTACAAAGATGCCCTGTGGTATTATCAGCAGGCGGTGCAGCGCAACGGAACGCTGATCATGGCTTACAATAATATGGCGAATATTTATGATATGTACGGAGCGTATGAAGAGGCTGTCAACACGTACCGCGAGATCATAGTTAATGACCCGACATTCGCCAACGCGTATTTTAATTTGGCCAATACCCTGCGTAAATTAGGCCGAAGAGATGAGGCGAAGATCGTCCTGAATCAGGCGATCGAGCGCTACAGCCAAGCGGGCAATACCAAAATGGCCGAAGCTGCGCGCCGGCGACTGCAGCAGCTGGGCGCACAATGATCTTGGCAATTATTTGCAAGAATGAAAAGATATGTTAGAATTGAGCATCAAAAATGAAACATTTTTAAAGCCCCGCCGGTGGCGGGATCAATTCCGGCGGTCAACTTATGTTCCGCCACAGGCGTCCATAAGTTGAGCCGTCATTGAGGAGTGGATCATGGCACAGGAAGTTTATTTAACCAGGGCAGGTTATGAAAAGTTGCGTACGGACCTGGAACGTTTAAAGACGACCGAACGGCATAAGATTTCCAAGGCGATCGGCGAAGCGCGTCTCATGGGTGATATCTCTGAGAATGCCGAATATGATTCCGCCAAGGATGCCCAGGCGCATAATGAAGCCAGGATCGCCGATCTCGAAACGAAATTGGCGAAGGTCCGCATTATCGAGAACGAAAATATTCCGTCCGATAAGGTCTATATCGGAGCGATCGTCAAACTTAAAGACCTTGAAAGCGATGAAGAAATCACCTATACAATGGTCTCGCCGGAAGAGTCCAACTACGAAGAGAAGAAGCTTTCGATCTTTTCTCCCGTCGGGAAGGGTTTGATGGGGAAAAAAGAAGGCGAAGAAGTTACTATCCAGGTCCCTGCCGGAACGCTCAAGTACAAAGTTTTGAAGATCAAACGACCCAAATAGGTCAAAAGGTCAAACGGTCAAACATCATTTGAAGCTTTATCCCGCCTTCCCATAACACCCCAGGCTTTAGCCCGGGGATGGGAAAGCGGC
>CAYING010000128.1:0-3892 GCA_964364715.1 uncultured Planctomycetales bacterium | reverse complement strand
TTAAAGTATACACCGAAAACAACTGCTCTGCCTAAGCTATTTTCTCACGGGCACTGCCGTCATCTGGACGGCATCGGCGACCGGGAACTTCAAGAGGAACGTGGTCCCTTCCCCCGGATTATCTTCCAATTCAATGCGCCCGCCGTGTTCCGCCATCAGGTCCTGGCACAAAGCTAACCCGATGACCGAGGCCTTGGATCTGGTCGAAAAATACGTTTCCTGAAGAATCTTTTTATCTTCTTCGGACAAAGACGGCGCCGAATCCCTGAAAGTGATAACAATTTCCCTCTGCGAATTATCCGGAGCGGAAACGATCCTCATTGTCTTGGGAATCCCTCGGGGAAGATTTTCCATCGCCTGAAGGGAATTGATCACCAAGTTCATAAAGATCTGCTGAAGGTGCACGCTGTCCGCGTAAACCGCCGGCAAATTTTCGGCCAACTTCAGGTCCCAATTCACCCGCCGGATCCTGAGCTCATCCGTCAAAAGGTTCATCGCTCTCTTGACGACCACATTGATATCCACGACCTCTTTAACGATCTCCCGGTGACGGACCAGGTTCATCAGGTCTTCCAGCATACGCTTGATATACACCGACTGCTCCTCAATATGGCAGATCGGTTTATAAAATGTCTCAGTCTCTTTCATCTCTTTTTTAACGAACCGCGCGAACCCGTGGATCGCCGTGATCGGCTGGCTGATCTGGTGCAGGATCCCGGCGCTTAAACTGGCCAGCGCGGATTTCTTTCCGGTTTCGAGAAGTTTAAACTGCATCGCCCGCAGGTCGTTCAGGACCTTAGATAATTCCTGGGTCTTCCGCTCAACCTCTGCTTCCAGCTCCTGCGCATGCCGCTCAACCTTATCGTGATAGAACATCATTTTAAAACATGTAATTCCGATCATGAACCCCAGGAAAGAAATAAACCCCGACGGATACAAATAAAGATCATAACCGGCAAGGATATCGACGACGGCCGTGCCCAGAACGAAAAAACTGAAGATGAAAAGCTGGATACGCCGCTTTTCTTCCCGGTCCGGAGCCGTATAATGGCAATGAATCAAATTAGCCAAACTCGCCAGGAAACATACCCCGAAAAAGATCAGGATCACCGGCTGTCCCAGCCCCGCCGTCGGATAAAAGCTGAAAGAATCTTTCTTCATATCCACAAAAAAATAAGGGCTCCGGCAAAAGGGCAAGAGGACGACGGCCGTTGCGTACATCAACCGCACGATATTCTTTTGGGCCTCATACCGGTTGATCAGATTGCTGGAAAGATGGAACACCGCGGCCGGCACGATGACAAACCCGGCATAAAGCCCGTGCGCCCAAAAGGCGGCGGCGGAATCGGCCTTGGCGTTCAGAATCAAAACACAGCTGTACAGCCAGAGCGCGGAGCTGAAACAAAAATAAAGCAGCGAACGGTTAAAGGATGCTTTCTGGTCGAGATAATTGAGGAATATTCCGAAGATCAAAACAAGGGTCGCGGCCAAAAAAGGCGCGATCGCGTAAGAATTGAGAGAATAAGCGGCGAGAGAAAAAATTTGTCTAAGTTCCACCATATGATTTTCAGTATATCACATCGAAAAATTACTAAATACTATTTAGTCTAAATTCTATACCGTGTTACCCAAATTATATGCAGAGGGACACGGTATAGTACCTGCGAAAGCCTGCCGGCAGGCAGGCTCTAAAATTTCGAATTTAGGAAACGCAGTACTAATGTGTCGCCGACATTTATCCCCCACGCGCGGCTTTGGCCGGCGTTGATCTCAAAGACATACCAGGATTGCACCTCAGGCGGCGGAGAATAGAGCGGGCAGGGGTCGGCTGTGCACGGCGGGACATTTTCCTCGATATGAACGATCCGCTTGGCATAATCCAGCCAGATCATATCGAGCGGGATCAGGGTATCTTTCATCCAGAAGACATGCCTGCCGTTCTCCGCGAAAACAAAAAGCATTCCATGATCCGCGGGCATGGCGTTTCTATTCTGAAGCCCCTTTTGCAGATCCTCCTGCCGCTGGACGATTTCGACGGTAATGCAGCGGGACCCGTGACAGATCTGATCTGTTGAAAGAGTATGTGAGGAGCATCCACCTGAATTGACCAGTAAAAAAATAAACACGATCGTTGGGAAAAATTTATTCATTGCCGGTAAGATTGAGATAATCTTTGAACTGCAGTTCGCCGGTGATCTCTTTATTCACATTGGAAATGCGTTTAAGAATATGGGGGTGAGTGCGCCAATAGCTGAATTCCCTGAGCGGCTCTTTTTCTTCAGCCTCTTTTAATTTGCGCAGCATCTTCGGCATCTCATTCACGCCGTATCCGGCGGCCTTCATATATTTTACCCCGAGGCTGTCCGCCTGAAATTCATCTTCCTGCGAATAGGCAAAGAACATCGCCAGGTACGCTGTCTGCACGCCCTGCGCTGCCGCCCCGCTTCCCGATGCGATCGACAAGGCCTGCAGAAGAGTATAACCGTAGGAACTTTCCAACTTTTTCATTCCGTGGCGGGCGGCGATGTGGCCGACCTCGTGGGCAATGACCCCGGCGAGCTGATCGTCGTTGTCGACCTTGTCGATCAACCCCTTGTAAACATAAATGAACCCGCCGGGCAAACTGATCGCGTTCATTTTATCCTCGTCAATGATCTTGACCGTATAAACAAATTCCTTCCGGTCGCACACCGCGACGATCTTATCCAGGATTCTTTGCACACGTTCATTCGCGTCGATATCGCTCAGGATGGGATAATGGGTCTCGACCTGCTTGGCCACGGCATCGCCGACCTTGGCTTCTTTATCACTTCCGTACAGCATCCGTTCTTCCTGCTGAGTCGCCAGATTATATTCGGTCGTACAGCCGGAAACGGCCAGAAGCCCGATAAAAATTAATTTTACGGAAAAATTTTTCATACTCAGAAAACGTTGATGTTAAATTCTTTAAGCATCTCGCGTAACCGCGCCATCGGCAGGCCGATCACGTTGGAATAACATCCTTCGATCCGTCGGATGAACATCCCGCCGTGCCCTTCGATATCGAACCCGCCGGCTTTATCCAATGGTGAAATTCGGTTATGGTAGGTATCGATCTCTTGATCGGAAAGATGGTTCATATAAACTTTTGTCTTCTCGCAACCGACGATGGTCTTCTTGGTTTGGGCGTCCATCACCGCAACCCCGGTATAAACCCAATGCGGACGGGAAAAGAGAAGTTTCAGGATCCGCTTGGCGTCTTTCATGTCCTTTGGCTTGCCGATGGTCTCTTTATTACCGGCATAGACCAGCGTATCCGCGCCGATCACAATGCCTTTTTTAACGCGCGCGGCGACTTCTTTCGCTTTCAGCCGGGCATTTCTCTTGACGAGATCGGAGCAGTTGGTTGTGATCTTGTTGATCTCTTCGGCACGGCTGGGAATAACTTTGAACGCGATCCCGCCGCGCTGAAGAAGTTCTTTACGCTGGGGGGAAGCGGAGGCGAGGATGATGGTTTTCATAAGAAAATCCTAAACTCTAAACTCTAAGCTCTAAACCCTAAACAAATCCAAAATTCTAATGACCTAATATCTAAACGTTTCGGTATTTGAATTTTGATGATTTGAAATTGTTTAGACTTTAGGGTTTAGGATTTAGAGTTTAAAAATTCTTGTGCCTTAAATATCGACGCAAAAGGAACGTTGTGCTTCGCCAGCGCTTCCCGCGCGCCTTGTTCGCGGTCCACGAGGCAGATAGCCCTAGCGACACCGATATTGTATTTCTTCAAAACCTCGATCGACTCGGCAAGGGCCTTTCCGGTCGTGGCGACGTCGTCGATCAAAATGACTTTGGACCCTTCAGGGATCAGAGGGCCTTCGATCTGATGCTGTTTGCCGTGCGGTTTGGGCGCTTT
>CAYING010000127.1:0-4169 GCA_964364715.1 uncultured Planctomycetales bacterium | reverse complement strand
GGTCATCGGCGTCCAGGAAGGCGATGTAATCACCCGCGGCGTTTTTGATGCCGGTGTTGCGCGCCACGGCCGGTCCCTGGTTGGTCTGGTGGATGTATTTGATCCGCGGTTTTTTGTCTTGCTGTCCGGCGATCAGTTTCTCCACAACGGATTGTGTCCCATCGCTGGAGCCGTCATCGACGATGATGATCTCATCCGGCAAAAGTTCCTGGGCCAAGACCGAGTCGACGGCTTTTGCGATAAATGCCTCTGAATTATAAGCCGGGATCACGACCGAAATGGGTTCGCTCATGAGGCCGCTTCCCAATGTCCGCCTTTATCAGGGCCCATACGCCTTAGAAGCGTTTTTTCCTTCAACTTCCGGAGAACAGCGATGCAATCAGCAAGATTCACATATTTAATGACGGTCGAACCAATCTTCCTCGAATACGATTGCTTGATATCGTGGGAAACGATCAGCACATGAGCCTGAGGATAATGTTCAAGGAATATTTTGATATTTTTGCTTTCTACGTTACCGGCCTTCCATTTGCATTCAATAGCAATGGGCTGTTTGCCCCGTGGGTTTAAAATAAAATCGACCTCATGGCCATGCTTGTCGCGCCAATAATAAATATCTCTGGTCTGTAGCTGCCCCTGGATCTCGTTTAGAACAAAATGCTCCCACAAAGTCCCTAAATCTTCCGGGCGTAAATGATCCCAGTTGCGATAGTAACAGAAAAATCCTGTATCAAAAGCATAGACCTTGGGGGCAGCGACAATTTCTGCGGCCTGACGCGTATGAAATGGCCTGATCACCTGAACAACGTATGTCGCTTCTAAAACGCTTAAATAATTCGAAATGGTTGTCCGGCTGACTTCGCAGGGCGTTGCAAAGGAAGACGCTTCGAACATCCCGCCGCTCTGTACCATCAAGAGTTCAAAGAATTTTTGAAAGGAATGCCGCCGCTCCAAACGGAAGAGCTCTTGAATATCTTTGGCCCAATAGGAGTCCACCCACTCTTGAAATTCTTTTTCAGGAAAACCCTTGGCCAAGAATAAAGCCGGCAGTCCGCCTCTTAACAATCGATGCTTCAGATCCTTATGGTCAAAATCTTTCAGGTCTTCTGTCAGCATCGGGCATAACCATAATTCCCGCTTGCGGTCCGTCAATGTATCCCTGAATTTGGAGGAAGCTCCCAACGTGGAAGAGCCTGTAGCCATGATCTGAATATCGGGATAATGATCGGCGGCTATTTTAAGAAGCTCGGAGGGGTTGTCCAGCCGGTGTATTTCATCCAGAATGATCCGTCTTTTCCTAAGGCCGTCAAGAAAGTCTTCCGGGTTTGTCATCATTTGGCGTACGCGGGGCAGTTCGCAGTCAAAATAGACCGCATCTTTAATGCTTTTGCCAAGAAACGTTTTACCAGCCCGCCGGACGCCGGAAACCCAGACAATCGATTTCTCTTGCCACAACTGTTCGATCTTTTTTAGCCAGAAATGTCTTGTTCGCATAGTCAAATGATACTATAAAATATGTCTATTCGCAAGTATAATTTCGTTCAGTGCGACCAGATGCAACCCTGTATTCCCGTCCCACCTCGCAAAATGCCTCTGAATTATAGGCCGGGATTATGACTGAAACAGTTTCGTTCATTCTGATAATTTTAAACGGATTATTCTCTCTTTTATGATTTTAATAAACCTCTTTTGCTTTTTTTTATCGATACGAGAAGACTCTATATTTTTTTTCATCATATCGAATTTTTTTTCAAACTTCTCGTATCGAACCTTTGGCGGGATGTTGAGATATTCCGCCAGCCGATCAAAATCTCCACGCTTTAAATTATTCTTTTTCCCGTTAACCGTTATCGCGGAATCTTCCTCCTCCGGGATCACCAGCTTTGAACACACAATATCATAGGCCGGCGCCAGCCGGATATTGTCTTCTTTGTATGATATGGAATAATTTTTCAAATGGGCATCCCCATTACCCAGAATAAAATTCAGCACAACCCGCTCAAACAACAATTGGACATCGTAACCCGGCGCTGAAGATATTTCCTTCAACCTGCGGCCTATTTGCTCCACCGACCCCTTGTATTTGTCGTTTTGCTCAAGTATCTGCGCAAAATCTTCCTGATGAATTTTGGCCCCCTTTTCCCGGTCAAATCTCTTGACCACATAGGCAAAGCTCTGATCCTTCAGTGAAATTAAGCAATGAAGCGGCACTTCAATATTCAAACCTTGCGCAATATCCATACAGCATTGTTCATTCTCAGGGATATTCTCAAAAGCGGATGTTTGCGGTTTTAAAATATATTCTCCCCCCTTGTCCACGGAAACCAACCCGTTCTTTTTTTTATCCAGCTTGACGGATAACTTGGGCTGGACACCGGAAATAGATAGCTTCCCCGCCAGCTTCTGCGCCTGCCGGGATATATCTGCCAGGCCGAAATTTATGACCGGCAATCTGGAAGAATTGAACATCTCTTTAAGAAATTTTTCATCCATTTCTTACTTTCCTGACCGTAACGGCGCCGATGGTATCCACGCTCGCGGTCCCGATCAACACGCCAAAAGAATCCTTGCTGTCTATTTTCCGCGTCGCGCTGACGATATGGAGATACCACCCTTCAGGTAAAAGCCCCTTAAAAAAAGGAAATAATTCTTTCGATTCGTAGGGTTCTTCCCTGGGCGGCAAAGATATCGATACCGGAATATTCTTTTTTAAGAATTCAGGATTGTATTGAAACGTATATCCGCCGGATGTCTCCGCGAGATACCCCGCCAATTCATTATCATAAAAAACCTGCGCTTTTCGCAAAGTGTTCATTGGTTGACTCCCCCGGGCCGGTATCCGCTTTCTCCCGTCGCTTCAAGGACCAGCGGCCCATTCTTCCTTAATTCCAGATGATACCCCAAAAAATCCAGAACCCGCGTCAGTTTATCCATCCTCACCGTCGTTTTGCCTTGTTCAAGTTCTCTTAAAAAACGTAAACCAACTCCAGCCCGCCTGGCAAACTCGATTTGGGTTAAGCCATTTTTCTTTCTCAAATTTTTTATTTGAGCGGCAATATCAGGCGCATCCTGATTTAATTTTTTTTGCTTCATGGTATTTTAAATATATCACCTTTCGGGTATAATTTCAATATGTTTCAAATAATTTTATACCCATTCAGGTGTAATATTAGTCAATATATGCCCTTTAGGGTATATCTGAGGCCTCCCTTCGCTTCCCGGTCCGACCTCGGATCCTGCGTAAAGATTGAATGACTGATACGGGCAGAAACGAGACGATGATGTAAAACAGCGATTTTAGAAAATAATTGCGGTCAGAAAGTGTCTGAAAGAAAACTTTTCGCGACTCTTTGAACTTCATGGCATCAAAAAGGGCATACCCCAGGTTATAGCGGTCGCGTTTCAGATGGCCTTCAATGAGCCGGCGCCGGCCGGGCTCTTCTTTGTGGATCTCCAGCAGTTTTTCTCTCAAACGGATACAGCTTTCGATATAAACCTGCTTGTCCTCTGTGATATTGCCGCCAGTCCGCCGGCGCGTCACGAGCGGGCGGTCGATAAAATAAACCGGATAGAGGCGGGCGATTCGCAGCCATAAATCGTAATCTTCCGTGATCGGCAGGTTCTCGTCGAAATAACCGACGTCCTTGAGGACACCGCGCCGCAGTGTGACCGTGGGGGTAAAGATAAAATTTTCTTTCAGCAGGTTGTCATAAATCAATCCGATTGAAAGGTGCCGGTACCCGCGCTCGTGGAGATACGATGAATGCACCAGCAGATCGTTGACCATATGCCGCATGTCGGTAAATACCAGTTTTGCTTCCGGGTTGGCATCCATCGCCTGGACGGCGGTTGCCAGTTTATCTTTATCCCACAGATCATCGGCGTCCAAGAAAGCCACGAATTCTCCTTTCGCCAGCCGCAGGCCCGCGTTACGTGCCGCCGCCGGCCCCTTGTTGGCCTGCTCAACGTATGTGACATCCAGCGGCGGGCGCATATATTTTTTGATGATACTTTCGCTTTGATCACTGGAGCCGTCATTGACGACGATGACCTCGTAATCGGTGTACATTTGCGCCGCGACCGAATCCAGTGCTTCGCCGATGGTTTTTTCGGAATTATATACCGGTATGATAACACCGACTCTGGGCATGGTTTCACCTTAAAATAAG
>CAYING010000126.1:0-4220 GCA_964364715.1 uncultured Planctomycetales bacterium | reverse complement strand
AAATTAGGACATTTCTATTTTGGCAGAACTAGGACATTTCTATTTTGGCTTGACACGAAGGCACTTTTTGGTTGATTTTCAGATGGGTATTGTTAGAATACAGCGAATTAGTTTTCCACAAGTTATCCACCCTGCCTGCCGGCAGGCAGGTCCCGGGGTGGGGAAATTTTCGGTCAATGAAAACATTCGATATCATAGTTATCGGTTCCGGCGGCGGGGCGAAGATCACCTCCCCTGCGGCCCGCCTCGGTTTAAAGGTCGCCTGCATTGAAAGAGATGCCCTGGGCGGCACGTGCTTGAACCGCGGCTGTATCCCTTCCAAAATGCTTATCCACCCGGCGGACGTGGTGATCGCGATTAAAGAAGCGTCCCGCTTCGATATCAAAGTAAATCCGAATGTTGAAGTCAATTTTGCCAATCTGATTAATCGTATTTCCAACACGGTGGATGCGGACTCGGCGAGTATCGCGGCCGGTTATGCCAAGAATCCTAACATCACGTACTATCACGGCCACGCGAAATTTGTTTCGAATAAAGTCGTTGAAGTCAACGGCGAACAGTTGACCGCGGACAAAATCTTTATCGCAGTTGGTTCGCGTCCGCAAATTCCTGCGATTCCCGGCCTTGCAGGAACGCCGTATATGACGAGTACCGAGGCTTTACGAAACACCCAATTGCCCAAAACGTTGGTGGTGATCGGGGCGAGTTATATTGCAGTGGAATTGGGCCACGCGTACGGTGCTTTAGGTACCGACGTGCATTTTTTGGTCCGCAGTAAATTACTCCGTCGCGAAGACGCGCAGGTTTCCGAAGAGTTTACGAAAATTTTCTCTCGTTATCATAAAATTCATCTCGGTGCCGTGCCGACCAAAGTTCAATATCAAGACGGCCAATTCCGGGTCTCTTATAAAGATACGGCCGGAGAGCACAGCCTGATCAGCGAGGCGCTCCTGATCGCGACCGGTATTGTGCCGAACACGGACACTCTCGGTTTGGCAAATACGGACATTGCGGTAACGAAAGAAGGTTTTGTGAAAGTCGATGAGTGCCTGCAGACGACGGTTGACGGGATTTATGCGATGGGCGATTGTATCGGCCGGTATTTTTTTCGGCATTCGGTGAATTTTGAGGGCGAGTACTTATTTCGTACGGTGCTTGAAAATCCAAGCCGCGAGCCGATCAACTATCCGCCTGTCCCCCACGCGATCTTTACCCATCCGCAGGTCGCGGGCGTCGGAAAAACGGAAGAAGAATTAAAGGCGGAAGGCATTGAATACGTTGTCGGTCTTAATCCTTATAAAAGTTCAGCGATGGGAATGGCCTTGCTTTCGGACAGCGGATTCTGTAAAATCCTTTTTGATAAAAATTCCCGGGAGATCTTAGGGGCGCATATTATTGGGGACGAGGCCTCCAATATGATCCATACGCTGATCGCGTTTATGAATATGAACGGAACACTGGATGATTTGCTGCGCATGATCTATATTCACCCGGCGCTGCCGGAGATCGTCAGGAACGCGGCAAGAAAAGCTAAGGAACAATTGGAAAAAGGAGGGAAATTAATGGAAATAAATCGAAATGGATAGAAATTGATGGTCTGGAAAGCGATTCATTTCTATAAATTTCAATAAATTTCGATTCATTTCTGTTCAAAATATAATTATGCGCAATTCAGAGATCGCCATATCCCTTAAAAATGTCACCAAGTTTTACAACCGCTTTCAGGCGCTGGATAACATATCCTTTGAAGTGAAGCGCGGAGATTTTTTTGCCTTTCTCGGCCCCAATGGCGCCGGAAAAACGACCACGATCAATGTGGTGACCGGGCTTTCGAATTATCAGGCCGGGCAGGTCAAAGTCTTCGGTTTCGACACGATGCGGGAATATACCAGCACGCGCAGCCTGGTCGGGCTTTGTGCGCAGGAATTTAACTTTGATCCATTCTTGACGATCCACCAACTGCTCGTTTATCAGGCCGGGTATTTCGGCATCCTTCCTTCCCTTGCAGCCAAACGGGCGGATGAACTGCTGGACCGGTTTCAGTTGACGGAAAAGCGTAACGGCAAACACCGCACGCTGTCCGGCGGGATGAAAAAACGTTTATTGCTCTGCCGGGCGTTAATTCATGACCCTGAAATTTTGATCCTGGACGAGCCGACCGCGGGATGCGATCTGGAATTAAAATTTCTCATCTGGGATTATTTAACGCAATTAAACCGGGAAGGTAAAACCATCTTTCTAACCACGCATTATATGGAAGAAGCGGAAAAATTGTGCAAGACGATCGGCATCATTAACCGCGGCCGCATCGTCCGTATCGGCGAGAAAAAGGAAGTCTTGCAGGATAAATCCCTGGAAGATGTTTTTATTGAAGTCACGGGGCAGGAATAAACAGTGGCTCGTGGCTTGTGACCAGGGACTCAAGGCTTTCCGAGCCACCAGTCACGAGTCACCAGTCACCAGTCACGGGTCATAATTATGATCACTAACCCAATAGGCACACTATCACTTTCTAAGCGCGAGATCTTGCGCTTTCTTTCCGTCGCGAATCAGACGATCTTTCCGCCGCTGGTTTCGTCAACTTTGTCGATGTACATTTTTGGTGTTGCGATCGGCAGCCGGGTGGACCTTGCGAGCGCCGGGCTCTGGATGTCGTACCTGGAATTTATCGTGCCCGGATTGATGGCGATGTATCTGATCTCCAGTTCGTACGAAAACACCAGCTCCTCGTTGTTCATTGCCCGCTGGCACAACCATATCCAGGAAGTCCTGCTTTCTCCGCTTTCTTACTTTGAAATGGTCCTGGGGCTTTTGGCCGGCGGAGCGGCGCGCGGATTTGTTGTGGTCACCGGAGTTTTTTTGATAGCTCAATTCTTTGTTCATCTGAATATTCTTAATCCGTTTTTACTTTTATATTTTGTCGTGACGATCGCGGTGATCTTTTCCTGCGCCGGGATGATGGCGGCGCTGTGGGCGGAAGATTTTGGGATGCTGAATGTTTGGAATATCTATGTTATTATGCCGATGGTTTTTCTAGGCGGGGTTTTTTATCCGCTGCATATCCTGCCGGAGGCGTTGCAATTTTTTACCGCGTTCAATCCGATGTTTTATCTCGTCAACGGCCTGCGTTACAGCGTGACCGGTTTTGCCGATGTGTCGATCCTTCCCTGCATCGCCTTTTCCTTCATAATGGCGGTCGTGTCCTTTTTTGCGACGGTGTATCTTTTCAAGATCGGGTATAAACTTCGAAGTTAGTAGTACATTCAAGGCAGTTTGAATTCTTCCGGCGTTAAGGTCTTGAGCGCCAGGGCGTGAATTTTTGTTTTCATTAAACCATTCAGTGCCGCATAAACGAGTTTGTGCCGGGCCGGCAGAGATTTTCCTGCAAAATCTTGTGAAACAATTTTAACTGTAAAATGTCCGCCCTGCTTTGCCCCGGCATGCCCGGCGTGGCGATGCGAATCATCGCTGATTTCGAGGTGCGTCGCGCTAAGTTTTTCAGTTAATATTTTGCGAATTTCGTCGGTCATATTTTCGATAAAATTGTTAAATAAATTGTACGTTTTAAAACGCTTTTAGTGTAACATAAAAATCAATGCTTCGTAAATTTTCCCTCAACACGCAGATCTTGGCCGGCGCCGCAGTTGGTATCATCCTCGGTCTCATCCTTCAATCCTTAGGCCAGTCCAATAGTTTTGCCGGGACGGCGATTTATATTTGCGATCTGGCCGGCCGGGTTTTTGTCGATCTTTTGAAAATGATCCTCATCCCCCTGGTCTTTACCTCGATCACGCTCGGCATTGTTAATCTCAATGCCCATGCGCAGATGGGCCGTGTCTGGAAACTGACCATGATCTATTTTCTCTGTACGCCGGCACTGGCGGTCTTGCTCGGGCTTATCCTGGCGAATGTCTTCCGTCCGGGCGCCGGGGTCGAGATCCATATGTTCCAGGATGCGGTGATGTCCTTTAAGAATATGGAACAGATGACCTTCCCGCAATTTTTAAAATCGTTCCTTTCCAGCCTTTTTATGAATCCGATCACGGCCATGGCCAAAGGCGAAATTTTAGCGGTCGTGATCTTTTCGATCATCCTGGGTGCTGCGATCCTGCGATTGAACGAGAAGGCCAAAACGGTTCAGCAATTTTTGAGTGAAGTTTTTGATATTGTGATGCTCATGGTCAGCTGGATCATGGTGATCGCGCCGGTCGGGATCATGG
>CAYING010000125.1:0-4273 GCA_964364715.1 uncultured Planctomycetales bacterium | reverse complement strand
CGGGCAACTTCTTTCATCAAGGCGCCATAAGCGCCTAGTAATAGCTGCTGTCCAGTTTGACCTCGGGCATAAAAAGTTCTAGAAACCTGCGCGCCGCCGAACGAACGATTTTCCAAATATCCGCTGTACTCCCGCGCGAACGGAACACCCTGCGCGACACATTGATCGATAATGGAATTGCTGACTTCCGCCAGACGGTAAACGTTCGCCTCACGAGCCCTGAAATCGCCGCCCTTGACCGTGTCATAAAATAGGCGTTCGACACTGTCGCCGTCATTGGGATAATTTTTCGCGGCATTGATCCCGCCCTGAGCGGCGATACTGTGCGCCCGGCGCGGGCTGTCCTGAAGGCAAAATACTTGGGTCTGATAACCAAGCTCGGAAAGCGACGCGGCGGCAGAGGCGCCGGCCAAACCGGTCCCGACGACAATGATCTTATATTTTCGCTTATTCGCCGGATTGACCAGCCGGACATTGGCTTTATGTTTGGCCCATTTGTCTTTTAGCGGACCTTCTGGAATTTTGGAATCAAGCATAATATAAGTGTAAAGTTTAAAATTAAAATTTTTAAATTATAGAATCGCGAAGCGATACATTAATTTTTCATTTTACATTTTGCATTTTAAATTCTTATGACCCCGTTCATCACCGCGACCGGAATCGAAATATAGGCTGCGGCGATCACAAAGGCCACTGTTTCACTGAATTTTTTGATCAACGGTGTGTACGTTGGATGACTAAATCCGTACGTTTGAAAAAAACTCTGTATCCCATGGCT
This sequence comes from uncultured Planctomycetales bacterium, assembly GCA_964364715.1. Classification (GTDB taxonomy): domain Bacteria; phylum Omnitrophota; class Gorgyraeia; order Zapsychrales; family GWA2-47-8; genus CAYING01. The sequence goes on along the minus strand of CAYING010000125.1, from coordinate 3,495 downwards.
CAAATGTAGACCGACGGCAAGCATGGCCAGAATGTATAAAAGGCTGTGCACAGGATCCTGGAAGGAATTATAAACCACGCCGAAAAGTCCGTAACTCTGCCCATCCGCCAAAATGCTCCGCGGTCCGTGATGATCAATAAATGTAAAATCCAAAAGATGCCACAGAACAAAGGCAAAGATCACGCTTCCGGTATAGGGCATTAATTTTGTCGCGACAGAGCGATTTCCAACGTCTTTTGTTGCCGAATATGGTGTTCCGCGGGCCTTGATATTTTCCAAAACTAAAAGTACGGTTGTATGCAGATGAACAATAAAGATCCAGGCGAGGCCAAATTCGATAATATACAAGCCCGGGCGAAGGCCGGCCAATTTTTTGGCGTATCCATTGAACGCTTCAGGCCCGCCGAAAATAAATAAATTTCCGGCCAAATGGCCGACCACAAACAGATTAAGCATCAATCCGGTGGCGGCAACGATCTGTTTTTTGCTGATGGAGGATGGCCTGAGATTAGTCAACTGCGACATTCTTATCCCGTTGTGTTGTCGTGAATTATGTTAGGTGGGATTATAGCACAGGTAGGATTTTTACAATAGCGGGAATTCAAAAATGCACAACAACAAGGCGGTTCACAGCGTCTCAGGATGTTCAGAAATTTTTAGAAAAAACCGATCAATGTCTGTCTGCACAGACTACTGTACCGTGTTCTTCTGAATCTAATCTAGGGTACGCGGCACTAGAGATTTTTTATTTTTTGTGCCGCATCTTCCGCCGGTTTCCAGAACCAACCGCCCGGATCCCAGCATTGCGCGTATTTGAAATCAACGGTCAGACGCAGGTAAGCTTTCTTAGCTTCATCCTTGTTGCCAGCTTGTTCTTGGGCCTTTCCCAAAATATAAAGGCAAGTTCCAACGTCATTTAAAGCCCAATACGAAAAGACCTTATCTTTGGATTCCCACGCATAGGTCTTGAGTGAGGCCTGCATTTCTTGGGCCTGCTTTTCATAAAGTTCCAAACATTTCGCGGCATATTTTTTAACCGCTTCGAGATCATTATTGTTTAAAGCTGCCCACGCCTTGGCGGTCAGAGCGCTCGAGGAAATATCGGAAAGGTCTGCTTCCCCGGCTGACGGGGCTTTGCCATCCAGAATTGCGATTTTTTCTTTAGCAGCCTCAGCCGGTTTCCAGAACCACCCTTTCGGGTCCCAGCACTGGCCGTAGCCGAATTCCTTGATCGCTTTTTCATAGGCGGCTTTGGATTCCTCTTTCATTCCCTTTTTACGGAAGGCTTCGCCCTGAATAAATAAACTGGTCGCCACGTCATTAAGCGCCCAATACGCAAAAATTTCACTATTGGTCCCGGTCGGATAGGATTTCAAACCGGCCTGCATTTCCTTGGCTTTATCGCTATAAAGTTCCAGGCATTTATTCGTGTAGGCAAGAACCGCTTCGATATCATCAGCCTTGAGCGCACCCCAGGCCTTGGAGACCAAAGTTTGCGATTGGAAATTGCCAAAATCGTAGGCAAAAGCATTCGGCAGGACCACACCTGCAGCATTCGCGATCATGACAAAACTTACCAGCAACTTCTTCATCGAACAACCTCCCCTGTCCCGCCTTGACTTCCTTAATTCTTTTAGTTGTACAAAGGTCAATAAAGGATAAAATATACCGACTTGTTTGTCAATGGCGTCGAAGGTAGCCCTCAGAACTGCTTTGTGCGTAAAAGGACTAAGGTGCAGGCATTTAAAGCCACTATCCCCTATGCCTTGGCCTTGGCTTCAAGCTCAGGGTTCTCGGCACCAGGGTTGAAAATGATCCGGCGGGGGGTCAAGAGTAAATCATTATTTTTAATACGTTGGTGGATAGGAAAAACCGTATGCCCTTTTCCCGGTAAAAGTTTTACGGCCCGGCAGGAATACCGCTCCGGTTTATCGGAAGCGCCAATGACCGCGGCGTTCAACTTAGTCTCCGTCTTCTCCGTATTTTTTCTTCAACTGATGAATAATATTAGAATCCGCCAGCGTTGTCACATCTCCCAGCGCGCGGCCCTCAGCGATATCGCGCAAAAGGCGGCGCATGATCTTGCCGCTGCGGGTTTTCGGGAGGTCTGCGGTAAAAATGATCTTTGACGGACGGGCGATGGCGCCGATCTTATCCGCGACGTGTTTTTTCAAAACCTCTTCAGCGGCCCTGTCGCCCGTCTTCCCTTCTTTCAGGATAACAAACGCCGCGATCGCCTGGCCCTTGATCTCATCCGAGATCCCCACAACCGCGGATTCCGCGACGCTGGGATGATCAACCAAAGCGCTCTCAACTTCCATCGTCGAGATATTGTGGCCGGCGACCAGCATAATGTCGTCGATGCGGCCCAAAAGCCACAAGTATCCGCCTTCATCAATTTTAGCGCCGTCCCCGGGGAAATAAAATTTTCCATTCCAACGGCTCCAATACGTTTGCTTATAACGTTCCGGGTCGCCCCAAATTCCGCGCAGCATTGACGGCCATGGACTCGCGATGGATAAAATCCCGCCGCCTTCTTTGATCTCCTTGCCGGTTTCATCAACGACTTTGGCTTCAATGCCGGGTAACGGATGTGTGGCGGAACCTGGTTTGGTCGCGGTGATCCCCGGCAAAGGAGAAATTAAAATACTTCCGGTTTCCGTTTGCCACCAGGTGTCCACGATCGGACAATTTTCTTTACCGATAAATGTGTGATACCAGATCCATGCCTCCGGATTGATCGGCTCTCCCACGCTTCCTAAAAGCCGCAAACTGGACAGGTCACAGCCTTCCGGCCAATCATTGCCCCACTTCATAAACGCGCGGATCGCCGTCGGAGCGGTATAAAAGATCGTGACCTTATATTTTTCGATGATCTTCCAAAAGCGGTTCCGTTCCGGATAATCCGGCGAACCTTCGTAGATAACCTGGGTCGCGGCATTCGACATCGGCCCATAAACAATATAGCTGTGCCCGGTGACCCAGCCCACATCAGCCGTGCACCAGAAAATGTCAGCCGGCTTCAAATCAAAAACCCACTTCGTCGTGTTATTGACGCCGGTCATATAACCTCCGGTCGTGTGAATGATCCCCTTGGGTTTTCCGGTCGTTCCGGATGTGTACAAAATATAAAGCATATCTTCCGCGTCCATCTCTTCCGGTTTGCAGTAATTATTTGCGTCCTTCATCAGGTCGTGATACCAATGGTCCCGTCCGAACTTCATCGCGGCATCTTTCTTCGTACGCTCTACAACGACAACTTTTTGAATGGAAGGGCATTCGGCAACGGCTTTATCCGCGGTTTCTTTGAGCGGAACGATCGTTCCCCGCCGGTAACCGCCGTCCGCGGTGATCAGCAGTTTTGCCTGGGCATCAATGATCCGGTCGCGCAGAGAATCGGCGCTGAAGCCGCCGAAAACAACCGTGTGCGCCGCGCCGATACGGGCGCAGGCGAGCATACTGACGACCGCTTCCGGGATCATCGGCAGATAGATC
>CAYING010000124.1:4020-4301 GCA_964364715.1 uncultured Planctomycetales bacterium | reverse complement strand
GGTCGCGGTCGAGTATAAATTTTTTGGCTATAATTCGTTTATTTTTCATCTAAGTAATGTTCTGCTTCACATAGCGGTTGTTGGGCTGATCATTCATTTTGGACTTAAGATAGGGTTGAGGCTGCGCGCCGCTGCTGTCGGAGGACTCATCTTTGCGCTTCATCCGATGCACGTGGAATCGGTCGCCTGGGTCACGGAACGCAAGGATGTGTTATACGCTTTTTTTTATATGTTCGCGTTATGCAGTTATTGGGATTATCTCAAAGGAAAGGGAAAAAGCA
>CAYING010000124.1:0-4010 GCA_964364715.1 uncultured Planctomycetales bacterium | reverse complement strand
AAGTTTGCCGCTGGTATGCCTTGCCTGTGATTGGTATTCGAAGAGACAATGGACGCCTAAAGTTCTTTTGGAAAAGGTCCCGTATGTTTTATATATTGTCCCTATTGCCCTGGTGACATCATCTTTGTATGAACATACCAGTATTTTCGATCTTTGGTCTGAGGCTCTTTTGTGGGTGTGGGCGTTTGTTGTTTATGTTCTTAAATTTTTGTTCCCGCTGAAACAGGTTCCATTTTATACATTTCATCTTCCTATCTCTGTATTCAATGTTCAGTATGGGGGTACACTTTGCATTTTTGCTTTATTTGTGCTTTCGCTTTTGTGTATCCGCCGGCAGCGGTTGTATATTTTTGTGATATTGATTTATTTCTTATCGATATTTTTTTTACTGCAATATGATGAGAAAAAAGCGTATCTTTTGGCTGACCGTTATATGTATCTGCCCAGTTTCGGGATTTGTCTGTTCCTGGGATCTCTCTGTGATTCACTGCTTGAGAAGTATGCGCGGCGCTCAGGTATTTCTTATTGGGGGTTGCGTGTTTTTCTTGTAATCATATTAGTTTGGGGTGCAGGCAAGACGATCGTTCAGATCGGAGTTTGGAAGGACAGCCTGTCCTTATGGAATTATGTTATTGCGAAATCCCGTCCGCTGGCCTTCGCTTATGCCAACCGTGGTCTGGCCTATAACGATCAAGGTCAATATGATCGTGCCATGGCTGATTTTAATAGAGCCATTGAGATCGGTCCTCGTCATGCCAAGGCTTATTTGGGCCGGGGGATAGTCTTTGATCATTTTGGCAGAACGGAATCAGCGATCGCCGATTACTCGCAAGCTATTCGGCTCGATTCCAGAGATACGCAGGCTTATATCAACCGGGGGTATGATTATTTATTCCTTGGGCAATATGATCTCGCGTTGGTGGATTTTGACGCGGCTTTGGCTGTAAATCCGCGCCTTGCTCAAGCTTATAATAATAAAGGCACAGTTTATTTCCATCTGGGGCAATATACTTTGGCGCTGGAAAATTTTAATCTGGCCGTTCAGATGGACTCTGATTCTCCGGATGCGTATATGAATCGCGGCTCTTTCTACGCCATGAACGGGCAGAGCGGCCTGGCGGTAAAGGATTTTTCTGAAGTGATTAGAGTTGACCCCGTTCATGCCGCGGCTCAGCATTACCGTAGCCTGTTGCTTAAGGAAAAAGAACCATAACCAGCTTCATTCTAGCCGGTTTGGGGCCTCAAAAATTAACCTTGTCTTTCAGAAAGAGGCAGGGTATACAAAATTACTTTTTAAAGCCATTTCCTACCTTCATCAGGTTTACCATTCAGAGAGCGCATTGACGTGAGGATGGCAATATTTTAACCTTAAAAGCTCCACCTGTGCCTGCCTGCCGGTAGGCAAGGCGGGGCAGGGAGTCAACCAACATGCCTGCAGGTTCACAAGTTATTTTAAACGAGGCGCGACGCAGCCTCAGAGTCAAAGAAAACCTTCCGGTCCGCTGGAGAATTCAAGACGGTTATGAAAGCGGTGAAGGAAAAGTCCTCAATATTTCCACGACCGGAGTTCTGCTTCAGACACGCAAAGATTTTGCTCCGATGGAAAAGACGGTCTTCGCGCTCGAGTCGTTAGGCGCGGTCAACGGCCATTTCCTTCCGAAACAGGGACGCTTGGTCTGGTCGAAAACTAGCGGCTTTAGGAATAACCGGATCTGCGGCCTTGAATTTATCCAGCCGGAAGAAAAGGTCGTTGCCAATCTCCGCGAAAGGATCCAGAGCGGCATTACCAAAGTCGCCAACGCCCGGCGCACCCGCAGTATCTTCGGTTCTCTGCTCCTTTCCGCCGCGGTCATTCTTTTGGGATTTGTCATTAAACAATCTATCGAAAATTATCAAAGCCTGAACGCATCCCATGAGCTGATGAGCGAAACCCTGGACCAGCAGATCGCGTTGTCCCGCCTTTATCAGCAGGAACTGGCCGCGACCATGCGGGAACGTTCCCTCTCGGACCGCGGTAAAAAAATTCAGCTGGACCAGCAGACCTTGGAAGATGGGTTTAATGATCTGTCTAAAAATTACGATGCACGCTTCGGTGGGTTCGGCCAGGAACCAAAATTCCCGATGGGCCACAGTTTATCGTTCTTGCTGCGGTATTGGAAAAGGTCAAAGGATGAAAAAGCCTTGGCCATGGTCGAACATACGCTTAAAAAAATGGCCCAAGGCGGGATGTATGACCAGCTCGGCGGAGGATTTCACCGTTACTCGACGGACCGCGAATGGCAGATCCCGCATTTCGAAAAAATGCTTTACGACCAGGCGATCCTTGCCCGCGTGTATACGGAGGCCTGGCAGGCAACGCATGACCCGCTGTATGAACGCATCGTCCGCGAGACGCTGGACTATGTCCTGCGGGATATGACGGATGAAAAAGGCGGATTTTACTCTGCCGAGGATGCGGACAGCCTGGATCCCGACGGCGGAACTGAGAAAAAAGAAGGCGCGTTCTACGTGTGGCGGTTTGAGGAGTTAAAGAAAAATTTAACAGCGGATGAATTCAATGTACTTAAAGTTCATTTCGGGATCGAGCCAGACGGTAATGCGAAATTAGACCCGCACGGTGAATTCGCCGGGAAAAATGTTCTGGCGGCAACCGGTCAGGCGGATGAGAAAACCGAGCAAACCCTTCGATCCATCAAGAAAAAATTATTCGCGCTGCGTTTAAAACGCCCGCGCCCGCATTTGGATGACAAGGTCCTGGTCGATTGGAACGGATTGATGATCTCGAGCCTTGCGTTCGCCGGACGGGTTTACCAAGAACCGCGCTATATTGCTGCTGCGGACAAGGCCACGGATTTCATTTTAAAACATTTGGTCAACGAGAGCGGACGGTTGCTGCACCGCTACCGGGATAATGATGCCGCGATCTTGGGCACGGTTGAGGACTACGCGTTTTTTATCCGCGGGCTGATCGACGTGTACGAGGCGACCTTTAACGGCGATTACCTTAAGCGCGCCGGGGAATTGCAGAAGGAAATGCTGCGGCTCTTTTGGGACGAAAAGCACGGCGGATTATTTTTCACAGCGGAAGACAGCGAAGAGTTATTGTTCCGGCAAAAGGAAATTTATGACGGGGCGGTTCCTTCGGGAAATTCCGTAGCGGCGCTGGATTTGATCCGTCTGGACCGGGCAGAGTTAAACAGTGAAGGGGAAGCCAAGGCGCGCGGGATCTTTCAGGCGTTTGCGGCTGAGATCGTCCAGCGGCCGAGCGCGTATACCCAGCTTTTGATCGCTTTGGATTTTATCGTGGGCCCCTCCAGTGAGATCGTGATCACCGGAAAAACTTCCGACAAGTGCCGAGAGTTTATTGATGCGGTTTATGAAACATTTTTGCCAAATAAGGTCGTGCTCTTTAAGGTGCAGGACACAAAGCCTGCGGTCTTGATCTGCCAGAACCGGGTTTGCCTTCGCCCTGTCCATTCTGCGAAAGAATTGCGCGGACTGCTTAAAAAAGATGACGAAAAGATCATTCATTGATAGAATGGCAGCGATTCTTCAGCGAGAAGTTTTGAGGGGAAAATATTTTGATTCGGTTATTCTACATTTTGTTTTTTGTGATGATCCTTTTCGGGGTGAGCGGGTATCTCCTGAATTCGACCGAGGCCGGGCCGGTAGGGCTGCCCGATCTTTATAAAAGTATGATCGGCGGACAGGGGATGGTGGCGCCGGAGTCCAGCGCCCGACAATTGGTCAAGGCGAACCGGGAAAATGCGCGGGATCATTTTGCCAATGTCAGGATCCAGCAGAGCCGTTTGCGGGATCAGATGCGGGATCTGCGTTCTAGGATCTCAGGGTTCCGTCACGCGGATAAAGCGAGACGCCAGGAAGCTGATGCCAGGCTTAACACGCTCAATCAAAAGAACGACGACAACATCCGCCGGCAGCAAGACAGAATCCGCGCTCTGCAGCAGATGTACTTATTTTCCTCAAAGAGACAGAGGAAATAAGTACTT
>CAYING010000123.1:0-4367 GCA_964364715.1 uncultured Planctomycetales bacterium | reverse complement strand
CCAATAAACCGATGAATATGAGTATCATAGAACTCACGTAAGGAGCTTTGCGGGCAAATTCACCGAATCTCTTAAATCTTTTGCTCGCGTGCTTCACAGAAAAAGCGGCAATACTTCCAACGGTTACTAATGTAATGGCTAACCCGATGCTGAAACCAAGCACCAACGCGAAGCCCAAGGCCACTTTTTTCAACTGCAAACATACCAATAACACCGCAAATGCCGAAGGGCATGGCAATAAACCTCCGGTCAAGCCGAATAAAATAATCTGCCCGGTTGTTACTTGTTGATTCGTTAATTGCTTTTGCATTTCTTCGGCGTGAGCGCGTTCATGGGCGTCATCGAATTCTATGTCTCCGGCAGGAATCAGATCCTCATGATGATGCTCTCCAAAGCGTACTTTTTGCGCTTGGCGCGTCCGATAAAGCATCCAGCCGGCCAGCCCAATGACCACAACACCCGTAGCCAATTGAAAATAAGGCTCCAATTCCTCCACATTCAAACTCGAAGAATAATACAGGCCCACGAATGCGAGTATCCAAATGATCGCTGTGTGAGAAATAGTGGCTGACACTCCCAAAAGAAAAGCCTGCCAAACCGTGCCGCGGATCGCCACAATAAAAGCAGTCATCATGGTTTTGCTGTGCCCGGGTTCAAGCCCGTGCAGCGCGCCGAGCAAAACGGCCATAGGGAAAAATAACCACCCGTTACCTTGAGCTATATATTCATTGAAGGAGGGCATTATATAAAAAATTTACCTTTTTTAAATCGCGGCACTATCCTCTTCACCCGTGCGAATACTGACAGCTTTCTCCAGATCGCTGATAAAAACTTTACCATCACCTTTTCGTCCAGTATGAGCGGCTTTTTGAATGACTTCAATAATCTTTTTGCAATCTTCATCCGCGCAGACGATTTCGATTTTAGTCTTTGGCGTGAAATCAACAACATAGTCGGCCGCATGATGCGGATAACTCTCATCTTTTTCCTTACCGAATCCTTTGGCCTCAATAACCGACATGCCATGAATATGAATGGATCTTAACGCGCTAACGACTTTTTGCAACATGAACGGCTGAATGTAAGCTTTAATTTCTTTCATGGGTTCCTCTCTTTCTGCTTTGGGGGACATGGCACGCTTCCATATGAGCAAAAAACGCAGCAGTCTCCCTCTTTAGGTATTAATCTTGAACCGCAATGGATACACTGATAAAAGAACCGGCAAGAATCTAAATGCATTCTCTCTTCTTTTTCATATTCGCAATTAGGGCATTTAATAACCGATTGAAGAATCATGTCAAAACTCCACTTTTTCTGATTCAAACCAGCCGTATAAAACCGGGAGGACTACCAGCGTCAAGAACGTTGATGTGATAAGCCCGCCGACAACAACGACCGCTAATGGTTTTTGAATTTCTGAACCAGGGCCGGATGCAAACAACAGCGGAATAAGACCGAAAATTGTTACTGAAGCTGTCATCAAAACCGGCCTTAACCGGCGTTCACAACCGCTGGTAATTGCTTCATTCAAAGCAATGCCTTCCTGCCGTAAACGATTAATATATGTTACTAAAACAACGCCGTTTAAAACCGCCACACCGAATAAAGCGATGAATCCGATGGAAGCCGGGACACTTAAATACATTTTGGAAATAAACAATCCAATAATCCCTCCGATCAAAGCAAACGGTAAATTAATAATAACCAGCAATGCCTGTTTGAGAGAGTTAAACAGCGTGAACAGCAGAAAATAAATAACGGCAATTGTTATCGGCACGATGACCATGAGACGATCCATCGCTCTTTGCTGATTTTCAAAAGCGCCTCCCCACTCAATGTAATATCCGGCCGGTAATTTTAATTTCTCTTTGAGTTTCTGCTGGCTTTCGGCAACAAAACTGCCGATATCCCTGCCTCTAACATTACATTCAACGACGATGCGTCTTTTACTATTCTCACGGCTGATCTGAATGGGGCCCTCCACGACACTAATCGAAGCCAGCTGCGATAAAGGAATTTTGGTGCCCTGAGGCGAAGACACCAATATGTTGCCGATAGCCTCCATGGAATTTCTTTTATCTTCAGGAAATCTTAACGATACCGCGAAGCGTTTTTCTCCTTCAAAAACATCGGTTGCTTCTTTGCCGCCGATAGCGGTTTCAATGATATCCTGAATTTCAGCCACATTGATGCCATAACGGGCAATCTTTCGACGGTCAATATTTACCTCAACATAAGGCTGGCCCGAAACCTGTTCAACACGCAAATCCTCAACCCCCTTAACTCCGTTCACAATTTTGGCGATCTCATCGCCTTTTGATTTTAAGATCGCCATATCATCTCCAAATAATTTAACGGCGATCTGCGATTTAACACCGGAAATCAATTCGTCCACACGCAGGGCAATGGGCTGACTGATATTCGTCCCTATGCCGGGAATCTTGCTCAACTCCTCGCGCATCTTCTCAATCAGTTCCTCTTTAGATTTTACCTTCCAATATTTTCTTGGTTTTAAAATGACAATGGGATCGCTCAAGTTAGGCCCCATTGGATCCGTCGCGATTTCCGCGGTCCCGATTTTAGAAACAACCGTTTCTACTTCCGGGAAACCCATCATGATTTGCTGAGCGACTTTCTCAATTTCGACCGATTCTGTCAAAGGAATACTCGGCAAACGAATAATTTGGGGAGTAAGGCTTCCCTCGTCTAATATTGGAATAAATTCTGTCCCTAGAAAAGGAACAAGCAGAAGACTGCCTAAAAGCAGCACAGCTGCAGATATAACGACGGCTTTTTTACGGTTTAAAATGCGGTTAAGCGTATTCAAATAGATTTTTCGAATCCAAATCATAAAGCCGCCTTCCTTCTCTTGGCTAATCTTAAGACAGAACGAGCAAAGAGCCGGAATAATAAAAATGGCTACCAGAAGCGATGATAAAATGGCAATGATAACCGTTAAAGCTAAAGGAGCGAACATTTTTCCTTCCATTCCTTCGAGAGTAAGAATCGGGACAAAGGTAATCGCGATAATCAGCACGCCAAAAATCGACGGCTGCATAACTTCTAAGCCGGCGGCTTTGATAATCGCAAATTTATTTTTCGATCCATCAGATTCGGCTAAATGCCGTTGAACATTTTCAACCTGAATAATCGCCGAATCGACAATCATCCCCAGGGAAATGGCCAACCCGCCCAAAGACATCAAATTGGCAGAAAAACCTGCTTTCCACATGACAATGAACGTCATCAAAACAACGATCGGCAATGTCAGGGCAACAACAAAGGCCCCTCGAAGATTTCTTAAAAAGAAGTACAGGATCAAAACAACAAAAAATACACCTTCCTGCAAAGCATTCACAACAGTATGCAGGCACCGCTCTACAAGCTCGGAGCGATCATAAAATGGTTTTATTTTAGTTCCATCGGGGAGAATATTATTTTGGTTGATCTCCTCAACCTTTTGTTTAACTCTGGACACAACTTCCTTGCTGCTGGCGCCGCGGATCATCATGACAATACCGGCGACACCTTCTTTCTGGCCGTCAACCACTAAAGCTCCTTGACGAAATTCCGGCCCCAGGATCACCTTGGCCGCATCTTTTAAATAAACAGGCACTCTTTCATTCTGCGTTATAACGATATCCTCGATATCCTGAATCGACTGGATAAGCCCAACACCTCTGACAATGTACTGCTCGGAAAAATGCTCCAAAACATTGCCGCCGGCATTGCTGTTGTTCACGGCTAAAGTTTCAAACACTTCCTTCAACGTTAAATTGTATTTAATGAGTTTCGCCGGATCGACAATCACTTGATACTGCTTGACATAACCGCCGAAAGCATTAACATCGGCTACTCCCGGCACTGTCTTTAAGATAGGACGAATAATCCAATCTTCCATGGTCCTCAATTCCATTAAATCTTGAACCGGATCAACAATTTTCCTATCTTTCGGCCGCTCCAGCGTATATTGATAAATCTCTCCCAACCCGCTTGAAATAGGTCCTAAGACAGGGCCGATTCCCTCAGGCAAGCTTTCTTTAGCTTCAATGAGTCTTTCTAATACCAGCTGACGGGCAAAATAAATGTCTACATCATCATCGAAAACAATTGTAACCATCGAAAGACCAAATTTGGACAGCGATCTTAATTCAACCAGCTTCGGCAAACCAGTCATTTGTACTTCAATAGGGAACGTCACGAATTTTTCGACTTCGATGGGAGAACGTCCCGGGGCTTCAGCGATAACCTGAACCTGAATATTGGTCACATCGGGAAAGGCATCGATAGGAATTTTTTTAAAAGCAAATATTCCCGTCCCGGCAATCAAGGTGACAGCAATGACGACAATTATTCTCTGCTGGAGG
>CAYING010000122.1:0-4482 GCA_964364715.1 uncultured Planctomycetales bacterium | reverse complement strand
TAAGCGAACGCCGGTATTCGGCCTGCGGGCGGATCTTTGAGGACAACCGTTCCACGGTTTCAATATTATGGCTGATCACTTCGGGTTTGGCGTAAGCGACTATTTCAAGGCTTTCAAATTTATTGGAAAAATCCGGGATGAGGATCTCGATCTTTGTTTGGGGAGAAACGGTACGGATCGCGGCGATCGTCCGGGCAAAATGTTCCGCGCCTTCGTCCTTAAGATCATCCCGCGCGACCGAGGTGATGACCACAAATCTTAAATTCAGCGCCTTCACATTCAGCGCGACATTATTTGGTTCCTCTTGATCCACTTCCATCGGCCGGCCCGCCGGCACCGCGCAAAAACGGCACGCGCGTGTGCATGTCCCGCCGAGGATCATAAACGTCGCGACCCGCGCCCCCCAGCACGTTCCCATATTCGGGCACTTCGCGCTTTCGCACACCGTATGCAGCCCCGAGGAGCGAAACGTTTCCTTCATCCTGCCGATCTTCTGCATGTCAGGGATCTCCTGACGGAACCACTCGGGAAGGCGTTTGACTTTTGGGACGCTGTTAATGGTATCAATCATAGGAATGCAAAATTTAAAGTGTAAAATGTAAAATCAAAATTCAAAATGCAAAATTTTTAATTTTGAATTATGATTTTTCATTTGAAATTTTTCATTTTAAATTTTTTTGTCAATTCTTCCAATTCCTTCAATTGTTTCCTGATCTTCTTTCTCGCCAATATCCCCGCATAATCAATGATAAGCTTCCCGTTCAAATGGTCGGTCTCGTGCTGAAGGACCCGCGCCCGGAGTTCGGTAAATTCCTTCTCAACTTCTTTGCCGTTCTCGTCCCTAAAACGGACCGTGATCTTTGAAGGACGCTTGATAGTGAGAACAACTCCCGGGATGCTTAAACATCCTTCTTCTAAAGAGCCGGAACCGGATTTTTTGACGATCTTGGGATTAATAACCGCGATCGGGCCGTCACCGTCGCCGGGATCAGCGACGAAGATCTGCTCATTGATCCCGACCTGGGGCGCAGCCAGGCCGATGCCCTTATGATCGCGCATGGTCTCGATCATCGCCTTGATCAGCATTCGCTCCCCCGGGCCGACCGACTTGACCGGCGCGCTTTTTTTGCGCAGGCAAGGGTCGCCGTAAATCCTAATTTTTAATTTTGTTGTGATCATCCAGATAAACGACTTTAGTTTTGATCGCTTTGGCTTCTTGGGGTTCAGCGAGGCAAAAGCTTAAAATGATCAGCTTGTCCCCGACGACACCGGCGCGGGCGGCCGGGCCGTTCAGACAGATCCGGCCTGAACCGCTTTTGCCGGCGATCGTGTAGGTCTCGATGCGCAAACCGTTGTTGACGTTCAAGACCTCGACCTTTTCCCCGGGAATGATCCCGACGGCCTTCAAAATCTTTTCATCGATCGTGATCGAGCCCTCATAATAAAGCTCGGCCTCGGTGATGCGGGCGTTGGCGATCTTGGATTTGCAGACGGTGATGAGCATATTCAAAAATCCTAAATTCTAAACTCTAAATCCTAAACAAATTCGAATTATCGAAATCCAAATGCTCTAAACCTTGTGAATTTTGGTCATTGGAATTTTGAATTTGTTTAGGATTTAGGATTTAGTGCTTAGAGTTTATCCAATTAATGGATTCAACTTATTCAATAACTGCTGTTTCGGCATCGCGCCGACCATTTGATCAACGACTTCGCCGTTTTTAAAAACCAAAAGCGTCGGAATGGACATCACACTGTACTGCATCGCCAGTTCCTGGGCGTCGTCGACGTTGACCTTGACCACCTTCAGTTTGCCGTTCAATTCTTGGGCGAGTTCGTCCACGACCGGGGACAGCATTTTGCACGGGCCGCACCATTCCGCCCAGAAATCCACCAAAACCGGTAGGCTAGACTTCAAAACCTCGGTTTCAAAACTCTTTTCATCCACCGATAAAGCACCCATAATGTCCTTCTTATAAATTCTTTAATATCAACGACTATTATCTCTGTATAAATAATTGAAATGTATTATATATATGGGGAAGGTTTATGGCAAGGGGATTTTGGGGTTACAGGGATTTTGGTGGAGGCGGGTACTCGACCATTTCCATTCAAAGTGTATAGACTCATAATTCGACGAAAATGGAGTGTGTGTCAACAAAATTCTGGGGGCCGCTTTGGAGAACTGCCGAGAATATTTACCAGTTCAACTTTTTACTACATTTTCGCAAAGGAATCTTAAGCCCGCTCCTGATTGATTTGCGCATTCCGGGAATCGACATTAAATACTTGTAGTCTGATTTTTTGCTTACGGACAGCCGCATATAGGGTTACTGTCATCAAATTTCAATATAACTCCTGAAACTGATGAATTAGGAGCATTGTATGATTGTACCGCGCCAGATATCGCAAAACTGCCATTGCCCATCATCTTCATAGAATACATTTCATCACTAGAGGGGGTCCCAAACGGCAAAGACCATGCCTGGGAACCATTAGCAAATTTCATCACAAATAAATCAAACCCTGGTCCCCCATGAATCGTTCCAATTCCAGGGATTGTCACTGGAGTTGTGTTTGGATTTTGTACCCAACCCCCAACAATGGCCTGATTGCAGGCATTAACCTTCACCTGTCCCGGCACTGGCACAGCACTCCCGGCACCATAATGGTTAAAAGAAAGAACATTCCAATTACTTTGATCATATTGAATAACATACATGTCCGAAGAACCTGAACTCGTCGCAGTAAAATTATTTCCTCCCAAATTAAGTGCCCCAAATTGAGCCGTGCTACTGAATACCCCTGTGACATACGGATTATTGTTCGCATCTATCGCGACCCCGCCGACGACCTCGTAACCAGGAGAACCAATAATAAACGCCTGTAAAGGCATTCCGGCAGAAGTCATTTTCAATACATACGAATCGATTCCGCCAAAACCCGAAAGAGCACCGCTGGCTGTATTAAAATTTATCGTCTGCCCTGATGTGAAGATCACATCACCGACAACAACAAGATTATTGTTGGCGTCGATAGCCAAGGCGTCCGCAGTGTCATCAGCCGACGAAACCGCCCTATAAACCCATCCAAAACTGCCATCAGCATTATATTTAACTACAAAAGTATCCATACTATTATTGGTTGATGTAAGGACATGATTTCTTGTTGGTGATTCAAAATCGACTGATCCTTTAAAATTCCCGACCACATAAACATTCCCTGATGAATCCACTGCCATATCATCAACATGGATATCCCATCCATTGTACGGCGGTAAAATCTCCAACCACTTCGTCCAAGCATAGGTCGCGTTCGCATTCACTTTAGTGATAAAAATATCATTATACGTTCTCTGGAAAAAATTTGGTGTTTGTCCGGGGAATGGATTCGCATTAAATACACTGCAGGGTGGTGTCAACCCGTAAATTGCGTGTTTCCCAACATAATAAAGATCCCCATTATTGGCAAAAGCAGTTTTTTCTATTTCCTCATCGTGCGCGCCGGTTGGGGAAAATTCAAGCCCATAACGGTATCCAGTGGTTATATCGATGAGAGAAAGAAAACCGTCTTTGCTTAAACCTGCCGTGGTTGAATGTGGTGTTGACAGGCCCAATGTGCTGCCGGCCGGATTGCTTGCCAACGTTCCACGGTATTGCCCAACAGCAACAAGCAGATCAAGGGTTGGGTGCTTTGCGATATCACGGACGGTGTCACCGCCAACAGATGTTTCATCTCCTAAAATATCCAGCCACTGGACTGTAGGTGGGGCACAGACTTGGGCGTGAGTCACAGGAACAAAAAACAGAAAGATCAACAATGGGATTGTTAACAATCGGGATAAAAAATTTCTATTACGAGGTCGACGCATTTAATTCTCCTTTACTAAGGTTTCTAACCGATAAATTTAAAAATTAGTTAAAGGATACAATGCGTTTGACTATTTGTCAAATTATTCTACGACTCAAATGGTATTTTGATACGGTGCTTGGAGATTAGCCTCACGCTTGACGATCTCAGTACTGCGTTACCTAAATTTTGTATCTGGAGCCTGCCTGCCGGCAGGGAACGCAGTACTGTACCGTATTCTCCTGAATACAATTTAGGTAACACGGTACTAGCAGCACCCTTCGCCCGGCCGCGGGCGGCCTTAGGACTGCTTTTAAATGCGCCCGATCGTCCGGCGCGATCCATCATTTACCAACTAAATTCCGCTCGATCTCCCTGACCAAAGCATCCGGAAAACCTTTAATGATCAAATGCTGATTAACGGGAAGGTATTGCTTCAGCTCGTGCTTAAAATCACGCCCTTTCTTCATAACAGAGTTGATTAACTCCGCCTTCAAAGCCTTGTCCTTGGCAAAAACCTCTTGGAAGGCCATCCGTCCGCGTAAAATACAGATCATGGAGCCCCCCGCGCGGGCTAAAGCCCGCGGTTCCTTTCTACCTGCCCCTCACGGGGCGGAATCCCGCCGCTTTCCC
>CAYING010000121.1:0-4585 GCA_964364715.1 uncultured Planctomycetales bacterium | reverse complement strand
TCTTTCTCCTTCTTGAAGCTGTTCAAAAAGGACTTCGCGCAAGATGTCGCAGGCCCGGATCATTTTGGGATTGGCAATTTTGTAGTAAATATTCAAACCGGCTCTTCGGGTCGATACAATCCGGCGTTGGCGCAAGATGCCCAGGTGTTGAGAAAGATTGGCTTTGGGCAATTCCAGCCGTTCGCGCAGCTCCTCAACGGACTTTTCTCCTTCGCGCAGCAAATTCATAATTTTAAGCCGCGTAGGGCTGGCCATGCTTTTACAGATCTCAGCATGCATCTGGAAAATCTTTTCCTCTATATTTTTATCCGCCATACTGCCCTCCTTCATCGGATTTTTTATAGTTAATAAATTTCGAAACTATCATATTCCTTAATTGGAGAACTTGTCAAGGCCTTTTTTGGGAGGGATTTTACTCTGCTGGAAGAATAAAACGTTTTAATTATATTAATTTTATAAACGGCTTCAATCGCTGTTGCTTGCGCTATTTCTAGTACCGTGTTACCTAAATTATATTCGGGAGAACACGGTACAGTACTGCGTTCCCTGCGACAGGCAGGCTCTAAATATAAAATTCAGGTAACGCAGTACTAGGAAATATTTCCACCCAAGTCACGCCCGGAATTAAAATTTTCCGCGGTTTGTCCGGTTTTTCGTTTCTTCCGGAAAAACACGCTCAGCATCTGCGAGCACTCTTCTTCCCTAAGGTTTTTATACACTTCAATCTTATGATTTAATTGCGGATGTTGAGCAATGTCGGCAACCGATCCGCAGGCCCCGGCTTTTGGGTCGGAAGCGCCGAAAAACAACCGCTTGATCCTCGCCAGCACCAAGGCGCCGGCGCACATCGAGCAAGGTTCCAGGGTGACATATATCGTGCAGTCCTGCAGCCATTTTGACGAAAGCGCATTGGCCGCCTGCGTGATCGCGATCATCTCGGCATGTGCGGTCGGGTCTTTAAGCGATTCGACCTGATTATGCGCCCGGGAAATGATTTTATCCTGAAAAACGATCACCGCGCCGACCGGCACTTCGTCTTTCTCAGCCGCGATCTTGGCCTGCTTGACCGCTTCCTGCATCATCGTATGATCAAAATTGAAATTCATGAACGGTTGACTGCGGCTGGAAGTTCGACTCTGACGGTCGTCCCGGTGCGGAGGCTGCTCTCGATGAGAATGTCGCCGCGGCGGGCGTGCACGATCGAATGAACGATCGACAGGCCCAATCCGGACCCCTTATGCGGGCCATGTTGTTTCGTGGTAAAGAAAGGTTCAAAAATGTGCGGCAGGTTTTCCCTGGTTATCCCGACTCCCTCATCTTTGATCTGAATCACAGCGCGATTTTTATCTTTATCAAAAAATGTGCTCACAACAACTTTCCCGCCGGTGGGCATGGCCTGAACCGCATTCACAAAAAGATGCGTTAAAACCTGATGCAGCTCCATCGCGCTGATCGCCGCGTGCGGTAACCGCGCCGCCAAACGGAGTTTTATCCTGGCATTGGCATGGATCGCCTGGCTTTCGCTCCCCCGGACAGCATTACGAACAGCCTCATTGACCTCGCATTTTGAGACCGCGGCGCCCAGATTGCGCTTATTAAAATTGATCATCCGGTGAGTGATGTCATGGCAATACTGGATCTGCTGCGAAGTATTTTGCATGACCGAAATGATCTGCTTGAATTCTTTGTACCCGATGTATTCAAAATCTTTTGAACTGAATTCCTGCAGAGTTCTGGCCAGCCGGTCGGAGATGGCCTTGAGCGGATATTTGATCTCCTGCGCCATCGCGGCGATGAAATGATACAAGGCCTGCATCTTTTGCGATTCGCCCTGCATCCTCTCCATCGCCTTCCGCCGGCGGATATCCCGGACGACCGCATGGACCGCGGCCACCCTGCCCCCGTTGAAAAACGGTGCCGCATGAAAATCAACGGGAATGACTTTCCCGTTACGGTCAACGATGTTCAATTCATCAGAAACTTTCCTGCCGCTTTTCGTGATCGCTAAATATTCATGCCCTTTGAGCAAAGATCCCTTATCCAAATATTTGCTGAAGCGGGTGCCGAGTAATTTCTTGAGCGGGATCTTCAGAAGTTTCGCGCTGGCCTTGTTCGCATAGGTCATTTTCCCGCTTAGATCCACGGTGCAGATAGCGTCAGCCGACTCATCGCTCAAACTGCGGCACATGTCTAATCGCCTTTTTAAATCAGCATTGATCCTTTGCAGCTTTTTAATGCAGAGGAGGAGGTGTTCCTGGGAAGATTGGCTGGGCGATTTTCTGATCTTCATTTTAACTTAAACATTTACTTAAACATTCACGAGGAAATCAGGACAAGTGCGCGTTACATCTATGGAATGTCCTTGGGATTCCCACTGACAAAAGAGACAGAATACTTCACTGGCAAATCACATAATGCAAATACTCCACCGTTTTATCGGCTTTATATAATCGATTGGCAGCTTTATCGGCCTTGAATCTATTATGCTGACGCGTAAAATATCCATATTTGCCGCGCAAACTCATAATCTCCTTAATGTCTTGGATGGTCATTAAACCTTCATTGTTGTAACTTAGAAAAATGTATTTAACCTTCGCGTTGAGAACCAAGTCACGAAAAGTCTTCTTAACCTCCGCGCGAGAACAATACCGCGATTTCTGGCTGCCATATTCCCGCAGCCCAGTTTTGCCATAAACTTTTGGATTATCATAGCGAGCTATAGTTTCTAATACGTGGTAATTCGCAGCATATTGTCTATGATTATACGGCGGGTCCAAATACAAAATATCTCCTTTAATCCGTTTAATCAAACTATTAATATCATCGTTAAAGACTTTATGCTTCCGGTCATTAATTATCAGCTCAAGAGGTTTTATTTTGAAAGGTTTCTGTGCCGAACTTTTTAGCCCCTTCAGGAAAGCGCCATAAACTGAAGCGGTATTAGCGTGTTTGTCGATCGCTTCGATTAATGCGGATAAAATGAAATAATACTCATCCTTATTAATGGTCCCTGCTTCCTTCCACTTCTCAATCTTCAATCTTACTGCGTCACATTTCATTCCATTTTCATCCGAGAAATACTGTCTGGGGAATTGGCTGCTCCTTGTACCACCCAAACAATAATTCTTATAAATAAAACCTTCGCGCCCCTTAAGATCTGAAAGATAGTCGCAAACGATACGGCGCTTCTCATCCTCGGCAGCTTTTTTTATCCCAGGGATCGTCTTCTCCAACCCTTTAAATTCTAGCGGCCTATGGTTCTCCACGTAATGCTTATTCAGCACAAAGCTATAATACTGAATATCATTGGCGATCACACTGTAACCTTTTTTCTTGAAATGCGCGCCGACAATCCCTGTCCCTGCGAACAAATCACAAAAGACATGACAATCCCGGTCAACCACCTTGGCGATTGATTCTTCAAGAAATTCTAATAACGATAATTTGCTGCCGATATAATTCATATTAATTATGTAGTAAAATCACAAAACAAGGAACTTTATAATGCTTAATCCCTGTACTTTTATGTTTAAACGAAAAATTTATCTCAATCGGGTTACTTAAATTTGCGACATCGATTATTTCTTTAATTTTCTGTATAGATACATCCTCATCCAGATAGACCACCAATAACCGAGGATCAGCGCCAAATCTTCCCTCGTCTTGAAATTTATAGAGATACTCTGCCACAAACGCAGGATTTTTTATAGCCTCTTCACGCCACTTGTCTTTAAAATGATTTTTAAATTGGTTTGTTGGGCTTTTGGCTACCTTTTGATCATAAGAAATCCCATCAATAAAAAAATCAACCCCTCTGTTATGATTAAGCGTGGGCAATATACTCGCATTCTTTTCAAATATTAAAGTTTCGATAAAATCATTTCTTACCGTGTTAATTCCCTTGATTCTTCGATACTTAACTGCGGCGATCTTTACTTTTTCATCTTTTATTAAACCATCAGAATCTTCGGAGTTGATTCTCTGAACAAAACCATCAAAATCTCCTTGCGGAAATGGCCATTCAATCTTTCCGAGCCTCAAACTTTCCCACTCTTTAATTAGTACAGCCATCGCATCATTTGCCTCTTTCCCCCTCTGATATTTTTTCGTTTTTCTGAATAAATCTCTTATAATCTCTCGACTTAAATCATAATCCCAATTGTTAACAACGGTTTTCCAAATATCTTCGGGACTGATCCGGGGGACATCCTCCCCCTTGTTTTTACCACGACCAACTGTCCTCCACTCTAATCCGACCACTTTTCTTCGCTTAGACAAACACTCAAGATAGTCAATCGCGTTCTTTTGACTGCCCAGGATCTTTTTTGCAGCATCATCTGATAGCTTAGATTTTATATATTCCATAAGACTGCTGATCTTTGACAACTTACTTTTAAGTGGATTTCTCTGCCTAGACTACCGGCTTAGTTCTTAAAAACCAGCACATACTCATGCTTAAAAATATAATAGTCGCTGGTCAATGCGCGATATCGCCAAATCGCATTCTTATTTTGCTTAGCGCGATTGCCTTCCATATTCTTCACTATAATACTTTTCAAAGTGAGCCCCAATTTTTGCACTGCCG
>CAYING010000120.1:3805-4594 GCA_964364715.1 uncultured Planctomycetales bacterium | reverse complement strand
CTTTGGCGGGGCAAGGCGTGCGGGATCAATTCCCCCGCCTCTGCGAAGCGGCGGGGTCAATTCCCCCGCCTCTGCGAAGCGGCGGGATCAATTCCGGCGGTCAACTTATGTTCCGCCTTTGGCGTCCATAAGTTGAGCCGTCATTGAGGAGAAGAATATGTTCAGAGAAACCGGTACAGTAAAGCTCATTAGTTATGGATTGGCCATCGTTTATCTTTTCTCTTTTTTAATTTATGTCCAAGGCGTCATTGTCTCTGAGCACCGGATCCACGCGATCCTTTTGTCGCTGATCTTTTTGATCCTCGGGGCCGGTGCGGTCCTTACCGCTCAGCTCAATGATCAAGCGAGACAATCCCTCGTTATCGGGAATGCGGCCCTTTTTTTTTATTTAGGCATCCTCTTTGTGACCCAGAAACAGAATACCATCCCGCCGGGTTATTTGTTCATCGCGGTCATCGGCGTATTGTTTTACAGCCAGGAATCTACCCGGATGCATTTTTCCGGAAAAACGGGCGGGCACCGCAAAAGCGTTCTTATTGTCGACGATGACCCTGCCCTTTTGAAGATCATTAAACCGGTCATCTTGTCCAGCGGTTACAGTGTTTTGACCGCGATGAGCGGGGAAAAAGGCCTGCAGATCGTCAGGCGTCAGAAACCGGATCTGATCATCCTGGACGTGATCCTTCCCGGCATCAAGGGACGGCAGATCTGTATGAAGATCAAGGCAGATCCGCAGACGCAGAAGATCTGCGCCGACAATGCCGGCAACGCCACGATGAACGGGGTCGA
>CAYING010000120.1:0-3795 GCA_964364715.1 uncultured Planctomycetales bacterium | reverse complement strand
CCGGTTATTTTTCTGACCGCTAAAGATTCGCCTGATGATGTAAAGGCTGAGCTGGCTGCCGGGGCGATCGCGCATATCACGAAACCGTTTACACCGCAGAGGCTGTTAGAGGAAATCCGCAAGGCTATCGGCTAGTACCGTGTACCCTTAATTTTGTATACTGTATACAGTGAAACACGGTACAGCACTGTGCTCATCTAAAAAATTCAGGTAACACAGTACTAGTACTGGTTCCCGCCGGAAATCAGTTTATCAGTATGACATTCAATGACCGGATAAAGAGATTTAAACGGGTCATGGCCCGCAATGCCATGTTCACCGTTACCAGGATGATCCGCGGGATCTCGTATTCCGGGATGCGGTCCTTGACCAGGGTGCTTTTTGCAATCGGATTCCCGTTTCTGATCAAGCAGAAACGCCTGACCCGCGAGAGTTTGAACATCGCCTTTGCCGGCGAGAAATCTTCTCAAGAGGTTGACCGGATCTTTCACGATTGCTTCCAGAATGTCGCCGACGGGATGATGGAGCTGATGTTCTGCATGGAGCATCCGGAGTGGATTCCGAAGATGGCGTATTTTGAGGGAAAGGAACATCTCGATAACGCGCTGAAACAGGGCAAAGGAGCGATCGCGGTGAGCGCGCATTTCGGGAATTTTCCGCTGATGCTTTTGTATATGGTGCGGCAGGGGTATAAAACCAACGCGATCATCCGTCCGACGCGCGACCAGGAAATTGAAAAACATTTTCAGGGCCTGAGGAGCAGGCTGGGTTTGAATACCGTTTACAGCCTTCCCCGCAAACAGTGCGTCGACGCGTCGATCCGGGCCCTGCGCAATAATGAAGTGCTTTTCATTCCGCTCGACCAGAATTTCGGCAGCAACGGCGGGGTATTCGTGGATTTTTTCGGACAGAAAGCGGCGACCGCGGCCGGGCCGATCATTTTCGCGATGCGGACCAAGTCGCCGGTCTTGCCGGTCTTCACGGTCCGGCAACCGGACGGCCGGCATAAGATCATCATTGAACCGCCGCTGGAAATGGAAATAAAGACAACGGATCAGGAAACCATGGTGCATAATGTTTCCCGGATCACAAAGATTATTGAAACGTATATCCGCCGGTATCCGCAGGAGTGGGGATGGATGCACCGCCGTTGGAAGAGCCAGCCGACGCTTGAGCAATCGGCGGCATCGAACGCTTCGACGGAACCGTTGTTATAAAAATCAGAAAGGCTGATAGGTACTTGTTTTCCCTGGATATTTTTAGATGTAACAAGCCTGCCCCGCGCCATTGGCGGGGTACTTATCCCAATTTCATCTAATGATAATTGGGATTTTATCCCGCCTTCCCATAACACCCCAGGCTTCGGCCCGGGGATGGGAAAGCGGCGGGATTCCGCCCCGTGCGGGGGCTCCATAAAGGAGAATTGGGATGTACTTGTTTTCTCCGGATATTTTTAGATGTAACAAGCCTGCCCCGCGCCATTGGCGGGGTACTTATCCCAATTTCATCTAATGATAATTGGGATTTTATAAAGGAGAATTGGGATGGCAAATAACACGAAAAGTAATCCGCTTACTTTGTTTTTGATCGGAACAGTCATCCTGACCGCCGGGGTCACGCTGATCCTGGTGTGGTGGAGCGATGTAGTCCAATTGTTCCGCGGCGGGATCGGCATGCTCCTGGGCGTCGTCGGCCTTTTCATCCTTTACAACATCAAGAAGTAAATTCGCGGGATTGAGATGACCAGGATGAAATTGGTGATATTTGATCTGGACGGAACGCTGGTCAACGCCTACACGCCGGTGTACCGCAGCCTCAATTTTGTTTTAAAACAATGCGGGCTGAAAACCGTTGGGCACGCGGCGGTGAAGCGCTCGGTGGGCTGGGGCGACCGTAATCTTTTAGGAAAATTTATTCCGCCCGCGCAGGTCGAAATGGCTTTGCGGAGTTTCCGTGAACATCACCGGAAGGCCTTAAAGTCCGGCGTGCGTTTTATGCCGGGCGCCAAAAGGCTTTTGAACATCCTGAAAAAAGAAGGTTACCGCCTGGCGGTCGCCAGCAACCGTTCGACGGGATCATCGCTCGTTATCCTGAAATATCTGGGGATCGACAAACATTTTAACTGCATCCTGTGCGGCGACAAATTAAAAAATCTGAAGCCGCATCCGGAGGTTCTTCGGCGGATCTTAAAGCGATTTTTTTTAAAGCCCGGCGAGGCGGTCTACGTCGGCGATATGACGATCGACATTGAAACAGGACGGCGGGCGAAAGTGAAGACGGTCGCGGTCGTGACGGGATCGAGCCCCAGGAAAGACATCGAACGCCTGAGGCCGTGGCGGGTCATCCGCCGGGTGGACGAAGTTCTGAAAATCCTTCAGGAGATAAAGAAATAAAATTTCGTTAAATTTTTTAACGATTATGTTTATAATAGTCTAATTCTAACTGAAAACTGTGAGGGTAAAATGGGTAAAAGAATGCGAAGAGGAAAATTAAACTGGCGTTCGAAAAAGGCCAACCACGGCAAGAAACCCTGCCGCGGCGGCTAGTACTGCGTTACCTAAATTTATATTTAGAGGAACGCAGTACTGTACCGTGTTCTCCTGAATATAATTTAGGGTACACGGTACTAGAGTCATCCCGCCTTTTGTCCCGCAATATGCGAAGCGGCGGGATTATTTAATCCCGCCTTTTGTCCCGACTGCTTCGCTTTGCGAAGCAAAGCGTACGGGACGGCGGGATCAATTCCGGCGGTCAACTTATGTTCCGCCACAGGCGTCCATAAGTTGAGCCGTCATTGAGGAAGTTATGAGATCAGCGTCTTTTAAAAAACTTTTGATGGTTTTGGCCTTGGGATGCGCGCTGTGCGCCAGCGGCTGCGTGTATCTCGTCGTCGGCGGCATCGGCGCCTTGGGCGGTTACGTGGTCAGCCCCGATACCGTCGAGGGAGTTACCGGCTACGACACGGATGAGCTTTGGGACGCGGTGGAGGAAGTGGTGTCGGTCATGGGAACCATTTCCGAGAGCAAGGAGGCCAGCGGCCTCTTAATCGCCCGCGTCGGCGGGGCCAAGGTTACGATCACCGTTGCCTCGGCGGGGAAATCAAGCTCGAAGCTGACCGTGAAATCCAGAAAAGGGTTTTTGCCAAAGATCGCGGTTTCTCAAGATGTCTACACAAAGGTCATCACCCGCCTCAGCGAATAATCCGGTTCTCCGTTAAGGAAATATTGACAGTTGCCGGCCCTTTGGATAAAATGGGGCTCGTTTTTAAGTTGTTGCCGAGATAGCTCAGGTAGTAGAGCGCGGGCCTGAAAAGCCCGGCGTCGCCAGTGCAAGTCTGGCTCTCGGCACCATTTTTCCTTAATGAAATTAGAGGAAGATGGCGCACTGTACTGACCACTTCCGGATAAATTTAGAGAAGTCAGTACGGCACCATTTTTCCTCGATGAAATTAGAGGAAGATGGTGCGCTGTACTGACCACTTCCGGATAAATTTAGAGAAGTCAGTACGGCACCATTTAAAACTCAAAACTCAAAAGTCAAAAGTCAAAAGTCAAAAGTAAAGTTAAAAGTCAAAAGTAAAGTTAAAAGTCAAAAGTTTTGGGCCGCATCAGCGACACCACACTTTTGACCTTTGACTTTTTACTTTTGACCTCTCGCTGGCGTCCCACGGGACTGGCAATTTTTTCTAAACAAAATTAAGGTAAATTGCTGGCGTAGCTCAGTTGGTAGAGCAGCGCTTTCGTAAAGCGCGGGCCGGGGGTTCAATTCCTCTCGCCAGCTTAAATTTGCCCCTCG
>CAYING010000119.1:0-4787 GCA_964364715.1 uncultured Planctomycetales bacterium | reverse complement strand
CCCAATTTTCCCTGCCCCGCCACAGGCGGGGCTTAATCATTCCCAATTTATGTCAGGATGAAATTGGGATAAGTACCCCGCCAATGGCGCGGGGCAGGCTTGTAACATCTAAATATTGATTGTGGAAAAAAAGTACAGTGAATGCGTCATAAAAATTTTACGATTTTGACATCAGAAAACTGTTCAGGAGGGCAAAGAACAGGAGCACAATGGCAATGACGTTCAGATCAAGGTATTGGAAATTCGTAAATGTGGTCGCGAGAACGGTAATAATCGCCATCGTCCACAAGGCATACATCACGATCGCACGGATCTTATTCAATGAGGACTCCCTGCCCCGCCTCTGGCGGGGCGTACAGGCTTAAAGGTCTCTGCAAACGTCAATAAGATACTCTTTAATGCGGGGATTGTCAATCTCTTCACTTAACTCTTGGCAGGGGACGAACAAGACTCACGGACGACGAGCTGCGGCTTCAAAATATCCTTGACCGGGGACTTCCGTTTTCCGCTGATCACGGCATGCAGATAACGCACGGCATCCTCAGCCATTTGAAAAAGCGGCTGTTTGACCGTGGTCAAGGCGACCGGCCCGTAGATCGCGGCCGGATTGTCGTCAAAGCCCAAGACCGAAATATCTTTGGGAACTTTCAAGCCGTTTTCGGTCAGAACAGCCAGAATTTCCAACGCCATTTCATCGCTGGCCGCGAACACAGCCGTGGGGCGTTCCGGAAGGGTTAAAAATTTTTCCATGGCCTGGCGGGCGGAACGGCGGGAATAATCCCCCTGATAAATATATTCCTCGCGGATCGGGATATTATTATCCTCCAGCGCTTTTTTATAACCTTTTAAACGCTGAAATCCCGCTTGGGTCTGAGTGTTCCCGGTGACATGCGCGATCTTTGTGTGCCCCAAATTGGCCAAATATTCGGCCGCGATCTTTCCGCCGACTAGATTATCGATACCGATATAATTCACATCGAGATCTTTCACCACATTATTGATAACGATGCAGTGTATTCCGGATTCGAGCGCGGATTCGACCTGGCGGCGGTTCTCGATGATATCGGCGAACACGACCCCTCCGACGGCATTGGTATTGATCTGGTTATAGCCGTTGGTAATGTGAAAGACCATGTCGAGCTTGAGGCTTTCGCAGGCGTGCCCCACACCCCGGATGATCTCGATCGCGTAAAAGGAGTGAAAGATGCCCGGATATCCCGGCATAACGAGGCCGATCGCGTTGGTGGTCCCGCTGGCCAGGCGCTGCGCGCTGACATTAGGTTTGTATTTAAGAAAAGCGACCGCTTCTTCGACCTTGGCGCGGTTCTTTTTATCGACGGTGGAAAAATTATTGATGACGCGGGAGACGGTCGAAATAGAAACTTTCGCGCGTTTGGCGACATCTTCGATACCGACTTTGCGGGAAGCTTGTGACATGGTGGGGCCTTAACGGACGCTGTCTCCGACCCGGATACGGGTCTTCTTTTCCTTGATATCGGCGGCCGAAATATCCGCCCTGACCTGAATGACCTCGACCTGGGCGATATAATCGGTCCCGCGGTAGATGTTCAGCCGGGTCCCGGCGGTGATGCCGCGGTTCTGGCCGATATCAACGATGACGAAATTATTATCTTCATTGATGCTCAGGACATTGCCGTTTAATCCGGCGGAAGGCGCTTCTGTTTCTTCATCCTGAACGGCGCCGTTAAAGGAAACCTCTTCGGCCTTCATCGCTTTGACGGGCCCATTGGCGTGCACAATGATCGGCGGAAGTTCAATATCCTTGCGGTTGGCGGAAGCGGCGGCCTCTTTCACTTTCTGAGTGAGGCTCTCCTTCATCTCCCAGATCTCAGCGACCTTATTCTGCATAACATCTTCTGTCTGAACGAGTTTGCGCGCTAATTCACGCTTTTCATCCGCGATGCGGACAATGTTCTTTTCCAGAGCCACTTTGACCGCGGTCAGCTGCTTGATCTGTTGTTGTAAATTTTCATTCTCGCCCTGGATCTTTTCCACGCGGTCGTTCATATATTTTTTATCGCTCTTGGCCCTTGCCAATTCCAGCGACAAGGTGTCGGCCAAATCCTTGCCGTTTTTGATCTCACGGTCGACGGCTTCTTTTTCATCTCTAAGTTTGGTAATCTCCATCTGCAGATCATTATTCTGTTTTTTCAGTTCACCGACGTCAACGGCAGAAGAGGAAATCTCATTCTCAAGGTTGTTCAAACGGACCTCAAGCGAAGCTTTTTCTTTGAGGATCTGGGCCCAGTATTCATCGCCTTTCTCCGCAGCATCGAGAGCCATATCCGCTGCCGCGCTTGACGCGGATGGATCATCAACCATGGCTGTTCCCGCATCGATCGCCGGCTGGCCTTCTTTTTCGATATATTTGTAAACGATCTTGGATTCGGCGCTGGCCTGCTCTTTCAACTTCTGCGCCAGATCATCGCGCTCTTTCTGGACAGCATCCAGGCGGCCTTTCCAATCATCGCGCTCCTGGGTCAATTGCTTGATCTCCTCGGTGAATGACTGGATACGCTGATCAACGGCAGCCAAGTCCTGCTGAAGCTTGGCCTTTCCCTCTTCGGCCTTTTTGACCTGCGATTCAAATTTTTTGGCGTCGGCGGTGAACTTGTCTTCACGAGCCTTCGCGGTCTTCAATTCATTTTCTAATTGGACTTTTTGTTTTTCGATCTTTTGTTTTTCAAGGAGAGAATATCCAGCGAAACCGAAACTGCCGATGAGTAAAACGATGAGGATGATCAAACTTTGCTTTGCGGCATTCGACATAAATTTTCCCTTTCGTGAAATCTAGAATGAATATATCAAAGCTTAAATTCTAATACAAGGGAAAATAAGGATTTTTTTATAAAATAAAAACCCCGAACCTTTCGGAACGGGGTTTTAAATGCATCACGGACGCGGGATAAACGTTATTGATATTTTATTTCATCCAGATAGAAAACACACTCTTGGGGGTTGGCATCGGTATTGGCCGCCCAGGAAAATCCGCCGCTGATATAGCTCAGATCTTTTCCGCGCAGGTCGATCGTATATTCACGCCACTCCCGGCTTAAGATCACCGGCCCGATCATCGCCACGTCCGAGTCCGGATAATCGCTGACGATCCCGCCGACCTTGAATTCTTCGATCCGCTCTCCCCCTTTGTCGCCGCGGGCCCAGAAGGTCAGCTTGCTGGCGCCGTTTAAGTCAAAACCTCCCTTGCGCGCTCCCCAATTATCCGCCGGATTCAACCAGTAGATCCCGGACCAGCGCTGGTCCTGTTGTGAACATTGAATGTCATAGGTCACACGGATACATGTTTCTCCGGAACGGCAATTTTCTTTCCAGGCATCTTCCAGCTTCAGGCATTTTCCGTTAGGCATAAAACCCGACGGGATAAAATGATTTTCTTTCGCGGCGCGGTCCTGATAAACAAAAAAAGGCGGGAATCTGGATTTTTCACTCGACGCGCCGGAAGCGACCGGGAGTTCGGCGTTGACCGTCGAAATTTGTTTCGGCTGGCCGCAGCCGGCAATAGCGAGAGAGACACCTACAACTAAAAATTTTCTGATCATATCTGCACTTTCTGGCGGCATTAAATTTGCTTTTACGTTGGGATAGATTAAACCAAGAACGGCGTTCTGGCAAGAAATTTATTGAAGAATAAACACACGAACCCCTTATATTAAGTCATTGCAACTAAATAATCACTGTTACCTTTTCATAAAGCATCGGTAGGCAATTTTGGCGAAGTCTAAATTTTGTACCATGGTTATGGCCAGAACGAGCATCAAAATCCACGAGAATTTTTGCAGCTTCAATAGCTTTTAAAAATCCTTCGAAATTAAATTTCTCAAGCATCATTATTTTGGCAAATTTATAACATTCTCGTTTCTTATTGATTCGTACTTCCGCTTGAACGAAAAAGGCATTCAGCAACTTTGTTCCTGCTTTATGTTCTAAATCATCAAAACCCCAGTAGGGCTGGGGATTCAATTCTGCAAGCCCCACATGCTGCTCAACTGATTTAAGCCAAGCAGCGTGACGCATATCTACACTCTTTGCATCAAAAGAAATTAAAACCTTCCTTTCCTTGCGATCAATTTTGACCATAAAGCCACGATCGCTCCTAGCGAGTCCATGAATAGTTTGTCTAAAACTCATTTCACCTTTTGCATATTTTTTCCCATATTCTTTGTGCGCCCATCCATATTCCGGAAGAAAAACTTGGGGAACAAATCGAATTGCACGCGGTGAAGGCTCCATATGAATTAATGTACATAAGGACGTGGTATTTAATCTCTGAGTCTTCAACTCCCACTCTGCGGCATTCGGTATTGGTAAATTGTTCTCTTTAATACCAAGTAAATCTTCGAGTGTATTACCAATGCCGCCTGGATTCCCCTTCCGTGCGTTTGGAATCCAGCCCATCAACGCAATTTCTTTAAACTTCTTAATCAATGGTGGTTTTGTGTAAATAACAGGTTTGTTAGCCAAAGCTTTTTACCAAAGTTTAGTTGGAGACAGCTGTTTGTTTATTCTTTTTTGCGCCATTTCACAATACTGCGGGGAAATATCAATCCCAATAAAGTCTCGCTTAAGATTGATAGCTGAAATTGCCGTTGTTCCCGAACCCATAAAAGGATCTAAAACGATTTTCGCATTTGTTGCAGATACAATCCTATCAATTAACTTTACAGGAAAAGCGGCCGGATGATCATTATTCATTTCCTGCGTAAATTCCCAGACATCACCATAGGCATTTGCTTTTGGTGCAAGCTTGA
>CAYING010000118.1:0-5034 GCA_964364715.1 uncultured Planctomycetales bacterium | reverse complement strand
CCCAATTATCATCAGATGAAATTGGGATAAGTACTTGTTACATCTAAAAATATCCGGGGAAAACAAGTACATATCATATCTTCGGCGCTTTTCCGATCATATAAAAATCCGCGGCCTTGACCTTGTCATAATCGCCGGCCAAAATGCGCTCGCATCCGTCGAGGTTCTCTTCGATCGCGACGAACTGCCCCTTTTTACCGGTAAAAACCTCACTGACGGTAAACGGCTGGGTCATATAGTTCAATAATCTTTGCGCGCGGCCGTAGATCAAACGGTCCTCTTTGTTCAACTCTTCCACACCGATGACCGCGACGATCCGCTTCAAACCGTTGTATTTATTGAAATGCTGGATGACCTTCTGGGAAAGATCATAATGCCTTTTTCCGACGATGTTCGGGTCAAGGTTCGTGCAGGAACTTCTTAACGGATCGATCGCCGGATACATCCCCTTCTGAACGAGATCGCGCGAAAGAACGATGGAACCGTCCAGGTAACTGAAAATGGCGACGACCGCCGGGTCGGTCATATCGTCGGCCGGAACGTATACGGCTTGCAGAGCGGTCACTGACCCGCCGCCGGGGATGGAACGTATCCGCTCCTGGACCGCGCTGACCTCGGATGCCAAGGTCGGCTGATATCCGGATTCGGCAGGCACGCGGCCTAAGAGTGTCGAGATCTCCTGGCCTCCCTGGATGAATCTAAAAATATTGTCCATAAAGAGCAGGATGTCTTTATTTTTTCCCTGCAGATATTCGGCCAGCGTGATCCCGGTGTTAACGACCTCGGCGCGCGCGCCGGGCGGCTGGTCCATCTGGCCGAAGGTCAACATAACGTTTTTTAAAAGATCGTGATCTTTCAACTCATGCCAAAGCTCATTCCCTTCACGGATCCGCTCGCCGATCCCGGCGAACACGCAGGCGCCGCCGTAAGCCTTAACGATGTTATTGATCAGCTCCAAAATAACGACCGTTTTCCCGCAGCCTGCCCCTCCGATGATCCCGGTCTTGCTTCCTTTAATGAGAGGGTACAAAAGGTCGACATACTTCATTCCCGTCGTCAAAACTTCCGCTTTACCCGCTTTTTTCTGTTTAAGGTCAAACCCGTATTGTTTAGTCATAATGCGGGTCGGCTGTCTCAACTTTGTTACGATAGGCCCGCCTTTATCCAACGGCCTCCCCGTAGCATCCATAACCCGTCCAAAACATTCATCACCGATGGGGATAGCGATCGGTTTAAAGGTGTTATAGCAAATGGAATTCAGCTGTAAATTCAGCGTGTCCATCAAAGAGACGGTACGCACGACTTTAGCGCTTAAATGCTCGGCGCACTGCATGATGATACGCCGTTTATCAAATGTATACGCTTCAAGAACGTCATACAGCGCGGGCATGTCTTCGGGATTTTCAATGCGGACGTCAACGACCGGGCCCTGGCAGGAAATAACGCGCCCCGCGCCGCGGCGGGGACCGGTGCTTTCCGGCTCCGCTGCCTGATCCGGTTCAGGCGGCGCGGCCGGCTTTTCCGCTGTCTCGGGAGATGGAGGATTGTTCAGTTCTGGAGGTGCATCGTGTGACATATCTGTATCCTAAATGCGCGCCTAACTTATGGAATCCACGACAGTGGATGAACATAAGTTATTGCGCAAATTTATCCTCTTGTCCCGCATATTGCGGGACAAGAGGCGGGATTAATTCCGACTACGATTTACGTGTCCGCCTAAGGCGGATCCGCCCAGGCGGACACGGCGTTGCGTAAATCGTGTCTTTATTAACGTTTGCTCATCATGCGGGAGGTAAAGACCTCCCTCATGCTTTTATCGATATCGCCTTTGCGCGCTTTACCGAAAGCCGCCGCGATACCTTTTTTATCTTTTTTCATTTTCTGCACGCTCGCCTCCAGCTGCTGGGACTGCGCGGCAGATTCGGAAATGGCGGTGTCATGCATCATCTCGTAAATGCGGCACACGAGCCACATCTCGGCGAGATATCCGATGATCTCAACCGGGTCGGATTCCAGCAAAACGTGCTCGATCGAATCCACGAATTCCTGCTGTTTGGTCAAGAGTTCATCGCACGGCAATAATTTAATGGCGCGCGGTTTCTGCAGATTGAACGTTTTGGACCACGGGTAGACCACGATCACTTTCCCGAGACGGTCCGCCATGACCTCCTCAATCAGATAATCCTTGATACGGATCGACATTTCATAGAGCCCGGTCTCTTCGATATTCTCAAAAACCTTCATCCCCTTGCCGAGGAAAGAAAGTTTTTCCGCGCCCTTCCTGCCGATCGGGATGACAATGCTGTCGGGATATTTTTCCTTTTCCGCCAAAATAGCGCGCACGACCTTGGAGTTGAGATCGCCCATGAACCCGGCCTCCGATGTGATCCCGACGATCGCGACCTTGGGATTTTCATTCTGGACCAGAGGATGTTTGACTTCGGACAAGCTGATCATACGGAAATATTCGACGAACGATTCGCCGAACCGGCCGAAACGGTCCTTCCGGGTGGCCAGATCATGGAACTTCGTATCGGCGACGTCCTTCAAAACCTGGATGATCTCGACGAGCTCGGTGATATCGTCCAGGTCGCTTTTGATCTTATTCGCTTTACCCAAGATCCCCTCCCTGCCCCGCGCTTGCCCCCGCCATAGGCGGGGCGAGCGGGGCTTAAGAACCTTCAACTTTTTTCTATCTTCTCTCTGATCGAAACTCCGGCTTCCCTGAAAAAACTCTGCAGACTGCCGTCCAAAACAAGGCTGCCGAAGCGTAAGATAGCGCCGCTGACGATCTTGATATCCTCGGTCGTCTTGATATTAACCTCCCGTTTCAATTTTGCCTTGAGGATCGAGGAGAGCTGCTCCTTGTTCTTTTTCTCCATAGGGATCGCGGTAATGACCTCCGCCTCATTGACTTCCACGGTGATCATCGTCATATCGATCTTCTCAAGTTCCGTCAGAAAATCTTCGATCAATGAATTATGCAGCGCCGCTCCCGATTTTTGCGTCAAGACCGTGCTCAACATTTCCACGCTGAAATCGACCATCTTGGTTTCGACATCTTTCTGGATCTGCTTGCGCATCGCTTCTTTGGTCGCTTGGGCTTTCGCGATGATCTCTTCGCCTTCCTGGCGGGCTTTATTAACCAGCTTTTCCCGCTCCTCCTTGGCCTTGTCCGTTGCCTCGTCGGTCATTCTGGCGACTAGGGCATCCGCTTCCTTTTTGCGGCGTTCCAATTCTTCATTGGCCAGTTTTATCTTTTCGTTCAGCTCCGCCTGTTTGGCGCGCACCTCTTCCGTTTCCTTGTTGAGCCGGTTGACCGCGCCCTTCGTGTCATCATGCAGGACCTTCTTTAAAACAAAAATGATCAGGCCGAAGAATATCGTCTGCACAATCAAGAATTGAACAATGATCAGTGGATTCATTTGTATCTCCTCAATGACGGCTCAACTTATGGACGCCTGTGCGGGACATAAGTTGACCGCCGGAATTGATCCCGCCGTCCGCTTATAGCGGACAAAAGGCGGGATTAATTGATCCCGCCGTCCCGCATATTGCGGGACAAAAGGCGGGATTAATTGATCCCGCCGCTTTCGCTCTGCAAGAGCGAGGCAGGGCTTACGGGCGGTTATTCCGCCACCAGAATCTTGAAGAACAACAGCAGCATCGTCCAAGACCCTATTTCCAAAACAGTCAATTTGAGTACGACACTCAACTGGATAGCCGGCGTCTTGCTGGGATACCGTCCCAATTGATTGATCATCTTTGTCCCCAGCCAAGCGACCCCCACGCACGGGATCGCGATAAGGACAAAAAATATGGCCACAAGTATAAAACCAGTGCTGCCCATAGCCTACTTTCCGAATAATTGGAACACGATCAAAATTGCCACGATCGAAATAGCCTCGACGAATATCAGCATAACAATCATGCCCATGAAAATCTTGGACGCGGCGGACGGGTTGCGGCTCAACGCTTTAATGACCGCGTACCCCAAAACAGCGATAACGATCGACGGGCCCAGGACCGCGATCATCATGATGGAAATAATAAGAAATGTTTCGGCCCATTGCATGGCTGTACAACCCTCTCACGAATTACGCTTAAACTTTAGAATCACTATCGATAATGATATCGTCCGCTTTTTTCTCTCTCTTCGGACGGAAGCGCTCGAGTTCCTCGGCCAGGATCACGCAATCGTTCGCAAAAAATTTCAGGAGCCCGAACTTGATCGGCACATATTCCTGCCAGTTGATGATGATGTTCCCTCCCTTGAGGATCGCCAGGACCGGATAATGGTACGGCAATAATTCAAACTCTCCCGTGTCCGCCGTCACGAAAAGACTTTCAATTTCCCCTTGGTACAACAGCGCCTCCGGCGTCATAACGGACAGCCGGAACGTCCCGACAAATGATCCTTCTTTTGCTGGCATCCCAATTCCCCGATAATAATTTAAACAATCCCAATAATTTAATAGTTTCTACTTCTTAGCGGGTTCCGCTTTTTTGGACGTGGCCTTGTCGAGCATATCCACCCCGACGCTGCTGCCTTCGGTTTCCGCGTCTTCCTCTTTGGGCCTGACCCTTATGATTTCATCAATATAGGCCTTGATATCGATATCAAAAATCTTGGCCATCTCATCGTCGTAATCTTTTTTCTCCCGCAGTTTCACCATCGCCTCCGGATGCCGGGCATTGATAAAATCAAAAATTTTGACCTGAAAGATATTGACCTCAGGGATCGTCAACTCATGCAGGAATTTTTTCGTATACGCGTAAAAGATCAAGGCCTGCGCTTCCATGCGGATGGGGCTGTCTTTTTCCTGCTTCATGATCTCGGTCAGGATTTCGCCGCCCTTCAATTGGTTCTGCATTTCTTCCGACTGGCCCGATGTTTTTAATTTGGATACGCGCATGACTTCGCGGTACTGAAGGTATTCCAAACGCAAGGGGCCGGAAAGTTTTTTAATGGCCTTCCATTGGACCTTGCTCCCGACGCGGGACACCGACAGCCCCAAATCCACGGCGGGTTTT
>CAYING010000117.1:0-5042 GCA_964364715.1 uncultured Planctomycetales bacterium | reverse complement strand
CCGCGAGCGTCCGCGCTAAACACAACCGCTGCTGCTGGCCGCCGGAAAGTTTCATCCCGGAACTGTGCAGCCGATCCTTCACTTCATCCCACAGATACGCCTCTTTTAAAGTATGCTCAACGGCCTGTTCCAGTTTATCTTTATTTGTGATCCCGTGACGCCGCAATCCGTAGACGACATTCTCAAAAACACTCAACGGCAGCGGGACCGGCAGCGCGAATACCATTCCGATCCTTTTACGCAGAGAACCAACCTCGATATCTTTGTAAACATCAAATCCCTCAAGCATGATTTTTCCCGCATAGCGGAATTCCTGCGTAAGATCATTGAACCGGTTCAGCGACCGCAGGAAAGTGGTCTTCCCGCTGTTGGCCGGGCCGATCGCGCCGAGGATCTCATTTTCATAAATATCCAAACTGGCAGATTTGAGCGCATGGATCTGGCCAAACCAGGCGCTAAAATCTTCAACACTGATCTTGGGTTTGCTGTCTACCATTTCTTTTTCTTTCTGAATTTGGCGCGCATAATCATCGCCAAAATATTCATCGACAAAACCATCCCCAAAAGGACCAACGCTGTTCCGTACCGGACTTCGACAGCCACATGCGGCACCTGCGTAGAAATAACGTACAAATGATACGGGAGCGCCATAGCCTGGTCAAAGATCGACTGCGGCAGATGCGGTAAATAGAACGCCGCGACAGTGAACAAAATAGGCGCTGTCTCTCCGGCGGCCCGGCTGATCGCTAAAATAATTCCGGTTAAAATCCCCGGCAAGGCATGCGGCAAAACCGCGTGCTGGATCGTCTGCCATTTGCTAACGCCTAATGACAGGCTGACCTCGCGGAAAGACTGCGGCACGCTGTCCAAAGCCTCGCGTGTCGTCGTGATAATGATCGGAAGGACCATAATAGCTAACGTCAACGAACCCGCCAAAATGGATGATCCAAATTTTAAAAACATAACAAAGACCCCAAGCCCGAAGAGGCCATACACGACCGACGGAACTCCTGCCAAATTGATGATCGCCAATTTAACGAGCCGCGTCAGCACATTGTCCTTGGCATATTCGGTCAGATAGATCGCGGTCATTACGCCAAGCGGAAGGGAAAATATCAAAGTTCCCAATACCAAATAGATCGTTCCAACGATCGCCGGAAAAATTCCGCCCTCGCGCATACCATTTTTGGGCATCGCGCTCAAAAATTCCCACGAGATCGCGCCGGCGCCTTTTTGAATGATGATCGCCAGAATACCAATGACCGGCAGAACGACCATGACCGTCGCGCTCAACAGCAGCGCGTGGGCGATCTTTTCCGTACGGTATGGATTGTGGATCCGGCTCATTTCACTTCCCGGTGAATCGCAAAATCCGCGATCAGATTAATGATAAAAGTGATGATAAACAGAACGATCCCGATAGCGAACAAAGCAAAATAATGATCGCTTCCCTGCACCGTTTCTCCCATCTCGGCGGCGATCGTGGCGGTTAAAGTTCTTACCGGCTGAAAAAGAGAATTTGGAATCCGCGCTGCGTTCCCGGTGATCATCATCACCGCCATCGTTTCGCCGACCACGCGCCCGATCCCCAGCATAATCGCCGCGACGATCCCGGAGGAAGCCGCACGCAAAACCACCCGCCACGTCGCCTGCCACCGCGTGGCGCCCAGGGCCAGCGCAGCTTCCTTGTACTTTTTCGGAACAGCGGTCAAGGCATCCTCGGCGATACTGACGATCGTGGGCATCGCCATAAAGGCCAACATAATAGAACCGGCAAAGGCGGTTAAACCCGTCGGAAGATTCAAAAAATTCTTCAAAAATGGAACGATCGTGGTCATCCCGATAAACCCGATGACCACGCTGGGAATCGCGGCCAGGATCTCAATGCCGGATTTCAAAATCTCTTTGATGCGCGGGGATGCCATTTCCGCGATATATACAGCGCTGGCAACACCGAGAGGAACGGCTATGAGTATTGCTCCGATCGTAACAAACAACGAGCCCAAGATCAACGGCAAGATCCCGAACTGCGGCGGATCAGAGATCGGATACCATTTTCTCCCAAAAAGAAAATCAGCCACATGTTCATGCTTAAATAAAGAAAACCCTTCTTTCGCCAAAAAAATGAAAATAAGCAGAACGATCGCGATCGAAGTAAATCCGCAAGCGTAAATAAGCTTCTCAATAATGAATTCTTTAAATTTCTTAATGTTCATTTTATTTGATTGGAACAAAGTCCAATTCCCTGACGATATTCTGCCCTTCTTCACTCAAGGCAAAATCCACCAGGTCATTGACCACTCCTTCCGGTTCACCTTGGGTATACATCAGAAGAGGCCGGGAAATATAATATTTCCCGCTCATAATATTATCGATGGTAGGAAGGTAATACGAACTCTTTTCATCCTTGGCGATCGCCAATATTTTTTGTGTCGGGCTGGAATACCCCATACCGTAATAACCGACCGCGTTCGCGTTTTGGGCGATCTCATCGGCGATCGCCTGCGAGGAAGGCATCAAAAGAGACCCCTCATCAAATTCCTCTTTGCGTTTCTCATTCCCTTTTCTTAAAACCTGCTCTTTAAAATACACATGCGTCCCGGAATTCACTTCGCGGGAAAGAAGGACGATCGGCAGGTCATCGCCCCCTACCTCTTTCCAATTCTTGATCTTTCCCATAAAAATATCAGCCAGCTGATCGATCGTGAGCTGATCCACAGGGTTTTTAGGACTGACCACGACCGCCAAACCGTCCAACGCCACGGTAAATTCTTTCGGCTCGATACCGTTGGCCCGGGCCTGATTAATTTCCTTTTCCTTCATTTTTCGGGATGATTCGGCGATATCGCAGGCCTTATCGATCATTGCCGCAATCCCTGTGCCGGAACCGCCGCCGGTGACCGCGATCAATACTTCCGGATGCTTTTGCATATAGTGCTCCGCCCAAGCCTGGCCCAAATTCACCATCGTGTCGGATCCCTTGATCTGAATGGAATTTTTATTTCCTGCAGAATTAGCGGACTGATCTGTACGGCCGCAAGAAACAAATGCAAGCGTTAGGAAGGATAAAAATAATAGTTTTGAAGCAGGTCTAAGACTGTTCATACATAACATAAGGAAATTATTAAGAGTACGTTAAGTATAAATAACTTTTATTAAAAAATAGTTAAGAGAATATTAAGATTATGTTAAGAATAAATACGATTATTGAGAAATCGGAAGGAAAACTGAAAACGTTGAACCATTCCCATGGGTACTTTGGACAGAAACCTTACCCTGATGAGCTAGAACAATATGTTTTACAATGGCCAATCCAAGTCCTGTTCCCCCCATGTCACGGGAGCGGCCTTTATCGACACGGTAAAACCGCTCAAAAATGCGGGGCAGATGCTGCGGATCGATTCCAATACCGCTGTCCTGAAAATCGACCTGCACGGATCCGTTTTGCTGATAGGCAATGATCGTGATCTGACCGCCCTGCGGAGTAAACTTAATGGCATTATCCAGAAGATTTATGAAAACCTGTTCTATTTTAAGCCGGTCAACCTGGATCAGCGGAAGATCTTTGGGGATCTGCAGTTCAAGACGCTGTTGTTTTTTATCCAACTGCTGTTTATACATCCCCGCCGCTGATTCGAGCAGAGCAGGAACCGGAACCTTTTCAAGGTCCAGCCTTAACTCTTGAGATTCCATTGAAGCCAAGCTCAAAAGATCGTTGACCAAATATTCCAACCGCTCAGTGTGTTTCAAAATGATATCTAAAAACTTCTTCGCTTTTTCCTTATCATTGACCGCACCGTCTTTAAGCGTTTCGACAAATCCCCTAATGGTGGTGAGCGGCGTCTTAAATTCATGCGAGACATTGGCGACAAATTCCGCCCGGACCTTGGCCATTTTCTTTAATTCCGTGATGTCATGAAAGACCGCCACAACGCCGGAAAGTTCTCTTGATTCCAACAGCACCGAAGAAACCTGGACGCTGAATTGCCGCTCCTCAGGGGCGATGATCGTGATCTCCTTTTGAACCGAATGCTTCTGAGCCATGGCCTCTTCCAAAAGCGAATTAATCTCTTCGTTGCGGATCACCTCCCAATAGGGCTTGCCGATCACTTCACGGGAACGCAATTCCAGCATCTCATAGACGGGGGCGCTTAAAAGCACGATCTTTTCATTGCGGTTAATGACGATCACACCCTCGACCATACTGGACAACATGGCCTTGAGTTCATTCTTGTCCCGGGTAACTTCTTTAATCTTATTCTGCAGTTCAAAGGACATCTGGTTCAGATAATTGGCCAGGTCCCCCAACTCATCTTTGCGCATCAAAGACAACCGGCTGTTAAAATCTCCCTGGGTGATCTTTTGGGCCAGCTGCTGGATCTGCTGAATGGGTTTTAAAAAACCTCTCTGAATGAGCATCGTCAAAAGAGCCGAGATGCCGAATCCGATAACGATCAGCCCAAAATAATCCGCCGGAGGGATCTTGTGCCAAATCCCGAAAATGGAAAGACCAATCATCAGCACCGTGAGATTGGTCAGAAAAAGCCGGACTAATGTCCTATTCATCTTTATCCTCAAGGTCCTTAAAACGATATCCTACCCCGCGCACCGTCTGGATCAAATCGGCCGCGTCCTCCATTTTCTTTCTGAGGCCGCGGATGTGAACGTCTACCGCGCGGTCAATAATGAATTTCCCTTCGTTCCAAACTTTATCCATAATCTGATCACGGCTGAACACCCGCCCGGGATAGCGCGACAAAAATTCCAAAATATTGAATTCGATCGTCGTCAGGTCGATCGCTTTTCCTTTATACGTCACTTTATGTTTGGGCATATCGATCTTCAGATCACCGATGGTACGGACCTCTTCCGATTGCCCTTTTTCAGAATTACGCCGCAACAAAGCTTTCACGCGGGCCAGAAGGACTTTCGGGCTGAACGGTTTGGTCACATAGTCATCCGCGCCCATCTGCAGTCCCACGACCACATCCGCTTCTTCACTTTTAGCGGTCAGCATGATGATCGGGATCGCCATTCCTTTA
>CAYING010000116.1:0-5194 GCA_964364715.1 uncultured Planctomycetales bacterium | reverse complement strand
CCTGCCTGCCGGTCACCGCTTTTAGCGGGATCCCGCCAACGGCGGTGACCGGCAGATTTTAACTTTTGACTTTCAGAATATATCACATTTCCCACATCGGTCAATCCCTATTTTCCTTGTAAATATCAATATTTTACTTATTAGTGGAAATAGGGATTAGATCTGATTTCCATCTAATTTTATTAAGGAAAAATCGGTCAACCTAAAAATACCGCCCACCAAGCAAGGATATTATGAATTTCTATTTATATTTCTATGCGGTGAAGTTATACTGAAATAGAACTTATGGAGCCCCCGCGGGCTAAAGCCCGCGGTTCCTTTCTGCCTGCCCCTCGCGGGGCGGAATCCCGCCGCTTTCCCATCCCCGGGCTGAAGCCTGGGGTGTTATGGGAAGGCGGGATAAAATCTCATCATTATGACTTCATTATGAATACTCTTATCGGTATAGGATTCAGCCAGAATATTGATATCCGCTCGGCGGCGGCGGAAGCCGTCGAGGAAGCCAGGCGGCAGACCCGCCGGCGCAATATCGACCTGATGATCGTTTTCAGCACCATCCACTACAACCCGGAAGAATTCCTCCCCATCATCCGCCAGCTTCTTCCCGGCACAAAGATCATCGGGTGTTCGACGGCCGGTGTCATGACCCGCAAAAATATATTTTTACGCGGGATCGCTGTTTTGGCGGTGTATTCCGAAGACATCAGCTTTTCCTGCGGTTATGTGAACAACATCAACTCAATGGATATGGAGCAGGCCGGGGTCCAGCTGGCCAGAAATACCGTCGGGACACTCGGGGCGCACCACCGCAAGGCCTTCTTGTATTTCACCGACGGCCTTCTGCATGACCACGCCAATATCGTCCACGGCCTGCAGGCCGTGCTGGGGAATATTTTCCCTATCGTCGGCGCCGGGAGCAGCGATGATTTCGATTTTAAAAAGACTTATCAATTTTTTGATGATAAAATCATGATCAACGCGGCGGTGGGCCTTCTCTTGGGCGGAAAAATCAATGTGGGGCTGGGCAGCCGGCACGGATGGAAACCGCTGGGGAAACCGCGGACCATCGATAAGACCAACGGCAATATCATTCAGCTCATCGACGGGAAAGCCGCAGCCTGCATCTATGATGAATATTTCGGCGCCGAGGCGATCAACCTGCGCACGACACGCCTGGGCCAAATGGCGATCCTTTACCCGCTAGGAATTTATTTAGAAGGTGAACGCGAGCATCTTCTGCGGACCGCCATCCTCATTCAAAAAGACGGCAGCATCCTTTGCCAAGGCGTTGTCCCGGAGGGGGCGGAAGTCCACATTATGCTCAGCAGCAAAGATGCCTGCATCCAAGCCGCGGCGGATGCGGCTTTGGCAGCCCAGCAGAGCTTAGGGGGAAAGCCGGCCCAGCTTGTCCTTATCATTGAATCTTTGGCGCGTCACAAATTGTTAGGACGCGCCGCCTTAAAAGAGATCCGGGCCATCCGGGAAATTTTCGGCGAGGAAACTCCTCTTCTCGGGATGTACTCCCACGGCGAGATATATCCGGCGCAAACGATCAACGATAAAAGCACCATTCACCTGCAGAACGAAAGCATCACCGTCATGGCGATAGGATAACATGGGACCTTTTACCGACCTAGACCGCACACTCATCCTTTTTATCGGGATGTTCTTTTTTCTCGCCGCGGGCCTGCTTTTGGTCTTCCTCATCCAAAAAAGCGCGGAGCTCGCAGAGGCTCAGGCCAAGATCGGAAAATTGATGCGCTCGTTCCACGAGATCGATGAGCAGGCCAAACTGATCGTCAAGACCGACCTGGAACTGAACAAGGCCCAAGAAGAACTCGATAAACGATTGAACGGCCTTGAGGCCCTGCAGAAAACGTCCCGGTTCATCAGCACGACGCTGGATGAAAACGAGATCTTCGGCCGCCTCGACCAGCCGCTGATGACCAACTTGGGCTTTGAGAAAGATCTTATCCTGATCAACGACGAAAGCAAGCGTCTCCATTCCCGCATGGAGCTGGGTTTCTCCAAAGATGAAATCC
Source organism: uncultured Planctomycetales bacterium (assembly GCA_964364715.1). Taxonomy (GTDB): domain Bacteria; phylum Omnitrophota; class Gorgyraeia; order Zapsychrales; family GWA2-47-8; genus CAYING01. The sequence continues at coordinate 3,152 of CAYING010000116.1, read as the reverse complement.
GTACCATCATTCATCATCTGGAAAACGATCCGACCTTATTGAATTCGATGCAAGAGGGGCACGCCTTCTCGTCGGCAACATCGGTCAAACAGCGGCACGACGAAATCGCCAAGATCTTTGGGGTCGAACACTTTATCCTCACCCCCATCATGTCCCAGGCCGGGATGGTGGGGATCGTGTTCGTCGGGAACCGTTCCGACGCCTCGGCGGTCACCGCCGGAGATGAAGAGTTGATCTCCATCCTGGCCAATCAAGTCGGGCAATCGCTTGAGAACGCCCAGCTTTTCGAGCAGGTCTATCGTTCAAGCCAGATGCTGGAATCCAAAGTTCAGGAGCGGACCAAACAGCTCGCCTCGGCTTTGGAAGAGGTCCAAAAGATCAGCAAGACAAAATCCGAGTTCATTTCCGCCGTGTCCCATGAGCTGCGGACCCCGCTCACGTCGATCAAAGGGTATGCCTCTCTTCTCATGACCGGGAAGATCGGCGACATCCCGGAAGCGGTCAAGGAACGGCTCGATAAGATCAACAAACATTCCGATAACTTGGTTAAATTTATCAATGACCTCCTGGATATTTCCCGCATCGAATCCGGCAAGGCGGAAATGCATTTTGCCCAGCAGCCTCTGAAGCCCATTATCGACAATGTCCACGACCTTTTGACCCCGCAGTTGCGCGAACGGAATATCCGCTGGGACGTCGAGATCGACGCAGCGGCCCCCGATACTTTCGTCGACCGCAACCACATCGAGCGCGTCTTTATCAATCTGGTCAGCAACGCCCTCAAGTTCACTCCGCCCCAAGGCGCCATTTTGATCCGCGTACATCCGGACACCGCAGGGGTCACCGTGCAGGTTTCCGATACAGGGATCGGCATTAATGCTGACGACCTCCCGAAATTGTTCGATGAATTTTACCGCGTCGATAATGAAATCAACCAGAATGTCAAAGGGACCGGGCTGGGGCTTTCTCTGGTTAAAAAGATCATCGAAGCTCACAACGGCAAGATCTGGGTCAGCAGCGAGGTCAATAAAGGGACAACGTTCCATTTCACATTATCTATTGAAAAACCGGCGCAAACATAGGATACTGAATTCTCAGGTTTCTACTCTCCTGAGAATTCATCCCTGAAGCCCGTAGGGCGAAGGGATTTCCACAAGAAAGGTTTCATGCCGAAAGAAATAAAAGAAAAAATCTTAACGGTCGACGACGATCCCGACATCCTCGACGTTCTTAAATTGACGCTCGGCGAGCAATACGAGGTCATGCAGGCGAACAACGGCAAAGAGGGGCTGCAGCTTGTCCATAGTAAAAAACCGGATTTAATCATCTGCGACTATATGATGCCGGTGATGAACGGACGGGAATTCTGCAGGACGCTCAAAAAAGATATTCTCCTGCGCCACATTCCGCTCATCATGCTCACCGGCAAAGGCGAGGCCAAAGACGTCGTCAGCGGCATCGAGGCCGGCGCCGATGATTATCTGGTCAAACCGTTCGACCCCGACACCCTCTTGGCCAGGATCAAAATGATCCTGCGCCGTACCGTGCGCAGTTTGGACGCGAACCCTCTCACGTATCTGCCCGGCAACACCTCAATCATGGAAGAACTGCAACAGAGAATTTCCGATAACAAGATCTTTGCCGTCGGATATGCCGACCTGGATAAATTCAAAGTTTATAATGATAAATACGGGTTCGAGAAAGGCGACGAAGTGATCCGCCACACCGCCCGTATCCTGATCAGCGTTGTCCGCGATAAAAGCGGGCCTGACGCTTTCGTCGGCCATATCGGCGGCGACGATTTTGTGTTCATCACCGAAGACCCGCTCATCGAAGATATCTGCCAGGAGATCATCACGGAGTTCGACGCCTTAGTCCCCTCCCTCTATAACGAGGAAGACCGGCAGGCCGGATACGTCGTCGGGAAAGACCGGCAGGGAAATGAAATTAAGGCGGGCTTGCTCTCTATTTCCATCGGCATCGTCAGCAATGCCACCCACCGCATCACCCACGTCGCGCAGATCAGCGAGATCGGCGCGGAACTCAAAAAATACGCCAAAAGTTTCGAGAAGAGTAATTTTGTAAGGGACCAGCGGCGAAGATAGTTATTTATTGCGGATGATCAACGTAATTTGTTGGCGTCCGGCGGCTCGCCTAAAATTCCCACCGCGACACGATTATAATAAAGCTCCGAAGCATCCCGTGTCTGCGGCACATACTTCTTAAATCCAAAGAGGACGATCGCCACGACCATGGCGAGAAGAAGGACGTACTCGAGGGCATGCTGGCCGTTGGAAGAATTATTTTTTTTCATACGCGAAATCCCTGCTCAAACTATAACATCCGGCAGGGTTCTTTTCAATGCGGCTGCTTTAAATTCTTCAAACTCCTAACAAGCTCTTTGGGGTTTTGGGAGCCGAAGAAATAACTCGCGGTCGCCAAAATATTGACCCCGGCTTTAACCGCAAGCGGCGAGGTCTCACCGTTCACCCCGCCGTCAATCGAAATATCTTTGGAGAATTTCGACCTTAATTCTTTGATCTTAGAAAGGGCTTCCGGCATAAATTTCTGACGGGCATAGCCCGGGTTGACCGACATCACCAAGACACCGTCGATACCTTTAAGGATCCCGTCGATACACAGCGGTGTCGCGGGGTTAATGACCGCAAAGGCTTTTTTCCCTGCTGCTTTTATTTTTCTGATGTCTTCCAGCATTTTTGCTGCATCGATCTTCTCAACCGACCACGGTGTAAAATCATGGGGTTGGCGTTTGATCGCGGGGATCCCGTAACATTCCACATGAATGGAAATAATGTCCGCGCCGGCCTTAGCGAACGGCTCGACGTAATCCCAGGGATTGTCCATCATTAAATGCGCTTCGATCGGGAGTTTGGTCAGAGGACGGATCGCTTCGAGGATCGGAAGGCCGATCGAGATATTCGGCACAAAATGCCCGTCCATCACGTCGACGTGGAGCATATCGACGCCGGCGTCTTCACACCGCTTGATCTCCGCGCCGAGTTTGGTGAAATCGGCGCACAAAATACTGGCGCTGACCTGGATGGGCTTTATCATAACCTCAAAAGTCAAAAGGCAAAAGTCAAAATTACTGATTCAGGTCGCATCGCGACACCTTACTTTTACCTTTTGAG
>CAYING010000115.1:0-5241 GCA_964364715.1 uncultured Planctomycetales bacterium | reverse complement strand
AATGAGGATTTATCAGTGGGCGGATTGCTGGGGGCGCATCTTAGGAGTCCACTGCCTTGAGGCGATTGATTTAAGAACAGAAAATTGAGCTCAACCGAAGACTGCGAGCCTGCCGTAAGCGCCTTTCCACAGGATCCCCTTGGACTACAGTCAAGAAAAGAATTCTTTCCAAATAGCCCTGCTTCACAATTCTCCAGTATGTTATAATAACCCCTTATGAACGAAAAATTCATCCGGGTTTACAAAAAGCTCGACATCCACGACGTCCGCGACCATATGCTGATCTATGGCGATCTGTCGGCGAGCTGTTCGAAATGCAAGGAGCTGGACATCAAATTTGAGGTCTTCCGCTGCCCGTCGTGCCAGACCGATTTTAAATATATCGCGTTTAGGAACATCAAGCAGCATCTTCCGAAGGTCCAGAAACTGCACGAATCCCATCCGTATATAACTTTGATCGATTATGATGATTACAGCCGGATCATCGGCGCGCTGAAGGCGGAGGAGTTCTTAAGGTAATGTCAAAAGTCAAAAGTTAAAGGTCAAAAGTGTGGTGCCGCTACCGCGACTCTGAATTTTTGACTTTTACCTTGTCCTTTTTCCTTTTGACCTTTCACTTTTAACTTGGAGAAATTAAGTGATCAATCAGAATCGACTGATCAAACTGACCCAAAAAGTCATTCAGTTCAATTCCGTTAATCCGCCGGGCAATGAGCTCGCGCTTTCGAAATTTATCGAAAAAGATATGCGTTCGCTGGGGCTCGACGTTAAAATCCATTCCTTTGAAAAGGACCGGCCGAACGTGACCGCAACATTAAAGGGAAGCTGGCCGCGGGCGAAGGCCGCTAAAGAAGCGATCCTGCTGACTCCGCATTTTGATACCGTACCGATCGGCTCGGGCTGGAAATTTAATCCGCTCGGCGGGCAGATCCATCAGGGAAAGATTTACGGCCGCGGGGCGTCGGATGATAAGGGAAATTTAACCTGCTGTATGGAAGTGATGCGCAGTCTGGTTGAAGACGGCGTCCGCCTGCGGCGCGACATCATTATGTCCGCGACCGTCGACGAAGAGACCGGCAGCCATTGCGGCATCATTCCGCTTTTGGATAGGAAAATTTTAAAACCAAAAGTCGCGGTCATTATGGATTCGGATGAGTTCGACACGATCGTCGCGCAAAAAGGTTTGATCCATATGCGTATTCAGATCTTCGGGAAAAAGGCGCACGGCGCGTATAACTGGCGCGGGGTGAATTCGATTGAACTCGCTGCGAAGGTGATTGAAAAATTAAAGGCGCATCAGTTCCCCTTCAGGAAACACGCGCTCCTGCACGCGCCGACGAAGAATATCGGCACGATCCGCGGCGGGGACAAGGTGAACATGGTCGCGGACTTCTGCGAATTCTCGCTCGATATGCGTTATCTGCCGGGCATGAAATCCGATATGGTTTTAAGAACGATCAAACAGATCGTCGGGAGTGTGACCAAGAAATTTAAAATTGAGATCGACGACCTGCAGCAGCCGTATGAAATTGATCCAAATCATCCGGTCGTGAAAACGTACCGCAAGACCGCCCAGAGAATGGGGATCAAAGCGAATCTGAAGGGAAGTGAAGGCGCGACCGTAATTACCTTTTTTAAGAAACACGGTATTCCGGCGTTCGCGACTGGTTGCGGCAGCCACGGCACCGCGCACACGACCGATGAGTACGTCCAAATTAAACACCTTTATCACGGCGCCCGCTTGCTTGAGCAATATCTGAAAGATTACGACAACACATGAAACCTTCTCAGCACACGATGATCTCGGCCGCGACGAGCGTAATTTTTTATGCGGGAACTCATTCGTGGCCCGCCACGATCGTTTGCTTTTTAAGCGGTATTTTTATCGACATCGACCATCATCTGGATTTTTTTCTGAACAAAGGGCGTTTCCCTTGGAAATATTCTGACCTGTGGTCGTTCTGCGCTGAAGAAAAGGACGGGAAGTTTTTTTTGATTCTGCATTCGTATGAATTGTTCGCGGTCTTGTGGTTCGCGGTTTTGTATTATCATTTAGACCTGGTCTGGTTTGGAATGATGGTCGGCGCGACGGTACATATGATTGCCGATCAGGCAGCTAATCCGGCGAGACCGCTGGCGTATTTCTTTTTTTTCCGCCTGAAGCATAACTTTTTGAAAAAATGGATATTCGATCTTGAATATTATGAAACGCTCAAAAAATAATATCGGCCGCGCTGTTTTGGCGGTTTCGTTTTTGCTCGGCGGGGCAGGGCTAGCCGCGGCGCAGAACAAAAATTTTCCCTTCCAACCCGGTGAAACGGTACATTATGCGATCAAAAAATTTGGCGTGAAGGCAGGGGAGGCGGCGCTTGTGTTCAACGGTTTAGAACAGCGCAACGGACAGAGTTTTTATCATATAACTTTTACGGCCAAGGCGTTGAACTTTTTGGATGAAGAAAACATTTTTGTGGACCCCGAGACGCTGTATCCGGTCCGCGTCGAGCGGAATTTAAATATTTTTGGCAAGAAGGAAAGGATTCTGGAAACCTATGACCATGCTAAGGGCGAGATCCGGATCGTCAAGTTTGTTAGAGGCAAAGAAATCCGGCAGACCCTCCAAAAAAAAGGGCCGGTTGACAATATTTATTGCTTTCTCTATCGCTTCCGCCAAGAAGCCGCGGTCGATCAGAAAAAATCATTTGAAATGAAATTACCGACGAGGGATGTGAAGATCGAGTTTGTGAAGCAAGACGAGCTTAAAGTCGGCGGTAAAACTTACCAGACTCTTTATTTGCAGAGCGACCCGAAAGAATATAAACTATGGTTTGATAACGGCGCGAAGAAAGTTCCTTTGCGCATTGACGGCGCGATGGGCATTGCGAGCACGTCGCTCGTGATTTCAAATTATACAACGCCGCAGGTTGATAGTAAATAGGAGCTGTGATCGAATACAATTCAAAAGTTAAAAGGCAAAGGTCAAAAGTGTGGTGTCGCTGTCGCGACTCTAAACTTTTGCCTTTTGCGTTGTGTTTTTGCCTTTTGACTTTTCACTTTTGACTTAATTATGTTACCTGACAAATATGGACATTTCGGAGAGTTCGGCGGAAAATTCGTCCCTGAGACATTGATGTCGATGCTGGAGGAATTGGAGAAGGAATTTTTCCGCCTGCGCAAGGATAAAAGTTTTCAAAAGGAATTCCATTTTTATCTCGAGGAATATGCCGGGCGTCCGACCAACCTTTATTTTGCTCAGCGCTTGAGTGCGCATTTAAAAACTCTCAAGGTTTATTTAAAACGGGAAGACCTTTTACACACCGGCGCGCACAAGATCAATAATACCCTCGGGCAGATCATTATCGCGAAGCGGATGGGGAAGAAACGGATCATTGCTGAAACCGGCGCCGGCCAGCACGGAGTGGCGACAGCGACGGCGGCGGCCTTGTTCAGCCTGCCGTGCCGTGTCTATATGGGAGCGGAAGATATCGAACGCCAGGCCTTAAATGTTTTCCGGATGAAACTCTTGGGCTCGGAAGTTTTCCCGGTCGAGAGCGGTTCAAAAACATTGAAAGACGCGATGAACGAAGCGATCCGCGATTGGGTGACCAATGTCCACGACACTTTTTACGTGATCGGGTCGGTCGCCGGCCCGCATCCGTACCCTTTGATGGTGCGCGAATTTCAATCGGTGATCGGCATAGAATCCCGGCGGCAATTTATCAAGAAGGAAGGGAAGCTGCCGAATTATCTGGTGGCCTGCGTCGGCGGCGGCAGTAACGCGATGGGATTGTTCCATTCATTTTTTAAAGATAAAAACGTTAAGATGATCGGGGTTGAAGCAGCTGGGTACGGAATTAAGACCGGCGAACATTCCGCGGCAATTGCGAGCGGCCAGGTCGGCGTTCTGCACGGCAGCAAAAGCAATTTATTGCAGACCAAGGACGGCCAGGTCAAGATCGCGCATTCGATCGCCGCGGGTTTGGATTATCCGGGCGTCGGGCCGGAGCACGCGTATTACAAAAAGATCGGCCGCGCGGAATATGTTTCGGTCACCGATGACGAAGCGTTGAGAGGTTTAAAACTTTTATCCCGCACCGAAGGGATCATTCCGGCGTTGGAAACGTCCCACGCGATCAGTTATTTAGAGAAGTTGGCCCGCCGCGTCAAAGGAAAGGCGTCTGTTGTCGTCTGCCTCTCCGGCCGCGGGGATAAAGATGTGGGGAGCATTAAGAATTTGGTATAGGTTTAAAGGTCAAAATGTCAAAAGGTCAAATGTAGTTAAAAGGTTTTACGTTTGACGTTTTGACCGTTTGACTATTTGACGGTTAATATGAATCGAATTGATCAAAAATTTAAAGCATTAAGGAAGCTTAACAAGAAAGCCTTTATCGCTTTTTTGACCGCCGGTTATCCGGATTTAAAAACGACTGAAGAATTGGTCGTTGCGTTTGAAAAAGTCGGCGTGGATATTGTCGAGATTGGCGTGCCGTTTTCCGACCCGATGGCCGACGGCAAAACCATTCAGGCCGCTTCCCAGAAGGCGTTGGAGCATCAGGTTACGCTTGCGAAAATTTTACAGCTCGTTAAACGCATCCGCACGCGCTCTCAGATCCCCATCGCGTTGATGAGCTATTACAACCCTGTTTTTCATTTCGGTAATGCGAGATTTATCGCGCAGGCTAAAGCAGCCGGTGTGGACGGCGTGATCGTGCCTGACCTTCCGCCGGAAGAAGCGAAGGATCTGATTAAGGCCGCGCGCGCTAAAAACATCGCGACGGTTTTCTTCTTGGCGCCGACCACGAGTAAATACCGGATTAAACGGATTGCGGACGCGTCGTCAGGATTTGTTTATTATGTTTCAGTTACCGGCATCACCGGGACCGGCCAATCGATCGCCACAGACAGTATCGGAAAACATATCAAGCAGGTAAAACAGTTCACGGACAAACCGATTTGCGTCGGCTTCGGCGTTTCCACGCCCGAACAGGTCAGATCGATCGCCAACATTTCCGACGGCGTCATTGTCGGCAGCGAGATCATCCGCCGGATAGAAAGAAACAGGGGCAAAAAAGATTTGGTGAAACGCGTGGCTGGATTTGTGAAAAATTTAAGTTCGGCTATTGAAAAAGAGACAATAACCAAGAGACAATAACCAAATAAATTCCAAATTACAAAATACAAATAACAACACCGGAATTTTTCAGCGAGTTTGACCTCAGGCAGGTTGCATAACTACTTCTGAGG
>CAYING010000114.1:0-5268 GCA_964364715.1 uncultured Planctomycetales bacterium | reverse complement strand
CAACAGGAAATGCATCGGGAGCCTCGTTACCCCAACCCGTGGCTGGTAACGGGGCTCTCTTTCCTGGTTCTTCCGATCGCGCGATGACGGCGAGCGGAACAGGTGAACGAAGGACAGCCTACGGTGTAAGTTTCAGAAGAGCTGTCGCTGGAAAAATTGGACAAGCTTTGCAAGCATACCAGAGAGATGACCGGCATGAAGTCGGATTTATCGCAAATTCTACCGGGGTTGTCGTAAGAGAAAGAGACGGGATGCATGAGGGTGTAGGTACGCTTATTACGCCGCGCACGCAGATGGCCGTCGAAAACGGAATTGGCATGCACACCCATCCGCTTTTCCATAGCCAAGTCACGGGCTCAAGATTTGAAAGAAGTATTATCCCGAGCCCGGAAGATATCACATCCGGACAAGAACTGGGGCTTCGTAAAGAAGTCATCACCTGGGGTGCCCCGGATGTCGGGTTCTTCGCAACGGAAGTAATTTTTAATCCTTCGACCCGCGACGGAGTGTTATCGGCCGTCGGACAAGTAGGTAAAAGTACATTAGGGGTCCCTGAAGCGCTTGACAGGTTAAGCAAGTTAGGTGCTGTGAAATTTTACAGATTGCAGACGAATGTAGGATTGCCGTATGTTCCGCAGGCTCAGAAAACAGATGAGACCCCAGACTTTGTTGAAATGCCCCAAGAGGAAGTTATTAAACTCATAGCGTATGACCGGGCCCGCGGCAGGATCCACTCGATTGACGGAGAGCTCCAAGAATCTTCTGCCAGAAAAATTATTTTGCAGACGGAGGTCGCGAAAGCCTCAGAACTTTTGCCGGAAAATCGCCAGTTGGAAATTACGAATTCTTTAAGGAGAATTGACCGGTTATCACCTGCTCTAAAGGCGGAAAAAGCAAAATTACAGTTAGCCGTTTCTCGTTTTACCGACGAGCTGCAATTGGTCAATAGTGCTTCCAACCGCGCGATGATGAGCGAAGTTATTTTGAGCAGAAATGGAACAGCTACGGTTTCCAACATGACCCAGGACAACTGGAACGAGCATTTCCATATTGACGCCGGACCGGACGGGATTAAGGAGATCAAGGCTATATTAGAGAAGGATCCGAAATCCTATATCGGCTTCGGTGATATGTCCAAGATCGCGGCCATGGATAAGGGTTATACCTCCAGAGTTGTGGATATTTTGATCCCGGCTACCGTAAGCGAAGTTGACCATGTTTTAAGACAGCACGGCGGCCGAGCGGTGCGGATCTCAGGCGATGAGATTGCGATTATCTTGCCGTCATTTTTAACCGAGAGAGAAGTGACTGGAATTCAAAAAGAAATTCAAAAGGCGGTCAAGAATCTTATCGGAGACCGGATGGGATTTGTCCGCGTGGAAGGGGTTTCGGCTGAACAATTCGACGCGGCCGCGCAGACCGCTCAAAAGATTTTAGGCGATAATATTTTAAGCGGCTTATATAAGGATGCGGATGGGATATTCATGGCGTATGACCGCGGAGAGAAGAACCTCGACGTTGGTTTGGAAGATAACCTGGCAATTTTCAACGCCGCTCTGGCCGCGGAAGGCATGGGAGATGTTGCTGTTAAACGCGCCGGGAAGCCTATCCAGCTGTATAATCCGCGGGTATTTTTCGGTATCAATCAAGCCGCGGCAGCAAATGATGTTGATGCGGCGTACAGCGCCTCGATCCGCCGCGCGGAATTAATCTTGAACAAGTCCAAAGAATTGAAATTAGCCGGCGCTTTTGGGACTCATCCGGAAATCGTTCCTTCGCTGCAGAGTTTTATAGAGGGTAAATCTACCCTGACACCACTGCCGATCGCGGAAATCGAAGATATTTTACGTGACATGCTTGTTGCCGGTATCATTCCGAACCCGGCGCGTATCGAACGGTATTATCCGAGCGTTGAACGCCGCGCACTGGGCGATATCATGAAGGAAATGATTGCTGAGCACAGTTCGGTCGTGCTGGTGAAAGTCGATACCCGGTATCTTCCGGAAGGGGATTTTAAGACAAGGGTTGAACAGGCTTTAGCGAGCGGGAGGTTCACCAAGGATGCCCTGCGCGGCGCTGAGGATGGGACGTACGGGTTTAAACTACTCAATGAATTTTCTGATCACGAAACCGCCAATACGATCCTTTTAGGCCAGGCAGCGGACTATAATAATATCCCGAAAGCAGAAGGCATTAAAGGCGCTGTGGTCATCCGCGGCCCGCCGGATAATTTTTATATCGCGATCCCGCAGGCCATTAATGCTCCATTGACCGAAATTCGTTATCAGGAATTGGTGGATGCCGTTGAAGCGGCCATCACCAAAGGCCTTCCGGTTTCCGCCAAAGCCAAACTCACGTTCAATGTTGTTTCAACCGATACCCTCGGAAATAATGTCGGTAAACTTATCAGCACCGTCGATCAGTTGACCAGAACCTCGGCCAGCGTCCCTGTTCAACACACTTCCCGCGGCAACAAAGTAAAAATATTCAGCGAGGATCACCGCAACGCCTTTACCGCTGAATTGGCGCAGGTTCGCGCTGTCGACCGGGTTAAATTTCAGAATGTCCTGCACGAAAATTTTGCTTCCCCCAGCCGCGCGATGATGGCGGAGGGCAAGGGTGATTTCGGGCATTTGGCAAAGAGCTTCCAGGGAATCGCAACCGGCATAAAACTTGAACCAACACGGGCTGAATGGAAATTATTAGCAAAATTTGGGAAGACCCTGAGCACCATTCCGCATTTTGTTAAGTTTGACGGTTTAGCTTTGCGGCTTCCGGGTAAAAGAAAAGAAGCGGTTAAAGTCAGGTATGATGTCCAAACATTACGCGGCATAGCAAATAATTATTACCTGGATGCGATCAAGAATGATCCTAATGCAGAAACACTTTTGGCCAACATTATCAGCAAGCGGGCCAATGGTTTAGCCCCGGTCGTTGATGTTGTATTGCGGGAATTCAGCTTAAGCGATTCTCTTAAAGGACAGTTAGGCACGCAGGACCCGGAAGTGCTTTGGGTCGGCCTTAAGGGAAGCGCCTTGTGGGGTATGGCAGGTGAGCCTAAGGATGATATTGACCTAACGGTTGTGATAAAAGGCGGTTCATTTAAGCGCAAGTTATATACTATTCCTTCAGCAAATTTCCCTTCGGAAGTCATTGAAGCCCTTCGGCGTGATTATGGTATTGATATTGCTTCAGCCAAGATCCAGATCAATATTGTTTCAGAGGGTTATCTCCAGGATACACAATATGCGGGCTATGAAGATGCGACTTCACGCCGGCGATTGATGGAGCGTTTGTCATTCCTTACCTCCACGGCATTTACGGCTTTGCCCATTTATACAAAGTTCAATGAGGATATTTTAAAGGATTTCAAGCCGGATGCTTGGGCCTTATTAGCCCATGCAGAACATCTTATCGCGGACGCGGGAAAATATTTACAACAGACAGACAGTTTAGGCGCCGCTTATGTCGAGCGGAAGGTTGATAAAAGATTGACCGAGGCGGAATTAGCTATTGATTTTATGAACAGGCATGCTTTGCGTGGGCAGAATGTAACTTCGCAGAGAACAGATACAGCAGGTATTGCCGCTCATATGAAAGGCCAATCCGCATCACAACGCCGTATAAGTGATTTAAAACGGGTAATTAATTCGACGCGCAGAAATCATCCACAGCTTATTAAAGAACGGGATGAGTTGTTTGCCGTTAAGGCAAAAGAGATATTGGCTTCCTCCAACCGCAACCAAGCGATGATGGGCGATAATTGGGCTGATCGTCAAATTCCGGCCCAGAGCATGGAAATTGTCGCCCAAGATCTTCGCCGCATGAATGATAATGTTGGAAAAACGAATGCGCCGACACCGGGCTTTACTCGCGCGGTAGATGATTTTATTGCCTTTTTATCCGAGAGGAACGTTGACCCTGGCCGTTTAGAAACTAAGATCAAAGAATGGCACCGGATGTTTGCCGACGAAAATGTTCCCAGGCAGGGTGAATATGCGCCCGGCTTGATCGATGAATACGAAGAGCATGAAGAAGGTGTTGCCGTAAAACAATTATTTAGGCTGCTTTTTGAGAATCAAAAGATGCTCAGTGATATTCGTACTCAGCCTTTAAATGCGGCCGCAAGGGCCTTCCTATACTTATCCAAAGAGCAGCCATTTGAAGAAGGAAATCATCGCGCTGCTTCTTTTGTCATGAATTATTTATTAATTAAATCAGGTTATTCACCCCTGGTTTTGAATGCTTCGAATGTTGCTGAATACAGAAAAATGACGAAGAACTCACGCACCTCGGGGTATGTGAATGCGACGGATGTTGCTGTCATGGAAGCCTTTTTGGCGAGAAATGTCCATAAAGTTTTTGAAATTGATCCTGCCGACCGCGCGATGATGGGATCGCCTTTGGCCAGGCTTAGGGCTGCCGCCGAGCAGCAGGAGAAGAAGGGCGGTATTTTCTTTTCCACTCCCGCCGATCCGGGCCAGCGCTATCAATTGAGAGTGGGAAAAGACACGGTGAGCCTGCCGGAATGGCCGGGCACTGAAAAAGCGCTTTTAATTTCAGCCATGACCGTGCCCGGCAAAGAAGGGTATTCTTATCCGGCGAGTTTAGCGACGGGTATTTATGAAGATGAGCAGAGCGTGAGGCACCATACCTGGGGCATTACCTTTGATTATCCCGCGATCCGCGAGGAGTTGAAAAAATTTAAAGAGGGAAAAGGCCGGGAAAGCAGATCGCTGGTTAAGCTTATGGAAAACTACACGCAGAGCGAGTTGAAGGGGGAGGAGTTTGTTCAGATCAAATTCTTGCTGGAGCATCTGCAGGGACAATTGACTGACCTGTCTGATGCGAAGGTTGAGGACTATTTTAACCATGCCCCGTCGGACCTGCGCGGTAAGGGGGTCTACCACGCGATACGGGAGTATTTGGATAGCTTTATGCCCATTGGGGCCAGGATACAATCTCAGCTGGCCAATAAAGAATCGATGGGGATGATGAGGCAGTCATGGGATTTTGGGAAAACGCCCATCGGGAAAATGTTGGGAAATTATGACGTAGATATTATTGACAATCTGGATGGCATTTGGTCGTTTATATTGAAGAAAAGGGCACATGTCGCCCTGCGGACGACTTGGGAAACGCCGGATGCTTTGGGGCCGGAGCGTCCCCGTGACCGCGCGATGATGGCGGCTACGGCTGAGATCGGTACCGACTCACGCTTCACAGGGTTAACCGGGCCACAGCAGGTTGAATTCATCCGCGCAGAAG
>CAYING010000113.1:0-5330 GCA_964364715.1 uncultured Planctomycetales bacterium | reverse complement strand
GCCGTACCCTCCAGCATTGTGAGCAGTTCTACCGTTATTTCCCTAAATTAAAGATCAAGGACGGCCTGACCTGGTCGCATTACCGCTGCCTGCTGGTCCTCCCGACGGAAAAAGAACGCCTGATGTGGATCAGCCGTCTTGAAAAGGAAAAGATCCCGGCCGATGAATTGAGGCTTAGGCTTTTACCGGCCCCCAAAGACCCCGCGAATGCGGCGGAAGGGGAACTTCCGCCGCCGGTGCGCGGCAGATTGTACACCTACCGGATCCGCCGGGCCGAAGGGCTGGAAGGTGTGGAGGTACCGTGGTTCGTGGACTGCGGGTTTGCCAACCGTATCGAGGCGCCTCCCACGAATGCTATTTTAGACAATAAAAATATTTACACGTCCGTCAAGACTAAGAGCGGGTACCGTTTAAAAGTGATTAACACAAAAGCCGAGGAGCTTTTTACTTTTAAGGCCAAAGTGCGCCGGGTGATCGACGGAGATACACTGCTGACCGACGTCGACCAGGGATTCGGCGTCTGGACCGAACAGCGCCTGCGTTTGCGCGGGATCGACACGCCGGAGATGAGCACTTTACTCGGCAAGAAGGCCAAGCTGTGGCTCGAGAATGAACTGAAAGATCTGCCGTTTGTCGTCGTTAAGACGTATAAAAGCGATCAGCATGACCGGTATGTGGTCGATGTTTTCTATGCAAGAGGCCAAAACGATGCGCAGCGCGTCGCCTCTGAAGGCATTTATCTTAACGATCGAATGGTGAGAGAGGGTTTGGCGCAAATCTGGCGGGCTTAACGTCCGACCGTGGTCTTTGTCCCCGCATCCAGATCTTCCAAAACAATTACGGAATAATCCGTAAAATTGTAAGCACCGGTGACCGCGGCGGCGATGTCGGCGATCTCCTGCGGCGTGTTGGGGCCCGGCGGAAACGAGCTGTACTGATATTTCATCCGGATGCGGTATTGGATCTGTTTGCTTAAGAATTCCGGCCAGGTTACTTCGGTGATCTCTAAATGGCGTCCGTCCGTATCTCCGATAATATTTGTATTTCCTTTAGGTTCATCGCTCACGGTCCGCCGGGTAAATTCTTCGTAAAAAGATTGATCGCTCATCGCGCGTTTAAAATCCCCGAAGTTAAAGATCGTCGTGGTTTCCAATCCCTTGGTGATGTCCGCAATCACCAGGACAAAGAACGGCGGGACCTGTTCCGTCGGCACATCCGCATAAGCGCGGAAGATCGTGGTCAGGAGATTCCGCTGTTTCTCCTGATACTTGCCGCTGTAATTGCTCGCGTAGCCTAGGTCTTTGGTGTATTTTTTTATCTTATTGATATCGTACTGCACTAAGAATTTCTCTTCGGCAAAATTCACGTCGAGATATTGGATCGCAAACCCTTCCGTCGCCTGCGTCGACATTTTCGGCCCCTTGGGGCTCGCCTTGAAATCAAAGATATTTTCTTCCATCGGCAGATAGATCCAGACGGTGTTGGGCGCGCGTTTAATGACGACCGGATATTTCATTTCATCCCGGCAGAGCGCGGCGAATTTTTCATCGGCCTGCGATAATGAAACGGCCGCCGCCGGAGGATTGGCACAGCCGGCCAGCGCGAGAAGAAGGAAAGCTGCTGTTAGAAATTTTGTTCGGGACATGGAGGGCGGTTAGATTTTATCCGGCCGGGAAGCGGACTTCAGGCCGAATTTATCGAATATCGCGACGATCTCGTCGTATTCAAGATCACCCTTGGCGATCAGTTCTTCCGCAAAAAATCCAAGCAAGTCTTTGTGCTTGGTTAATAATTCCGTTGTTTTGGCAAGGGACGTTTGCAGAATTTCCTGAGTATCCGCGTCCAGGATCTCGCGTGTTTTTTCAGACATCTGGCCGTTATGGATCGCGGAAAAGTCTCCGATGATTCCGGTTTTTCCCATCCCTAAATTCCAGACCATCCTGGAGGCAATGGACATCGCGCGGTAGAAATCTGAACCGGGCCCTCCGCCGACACCGGAACTGGTTGAGCCCAGCATAATTTTTTCCGCAACATATCCGCCCAAAGCGATCTGGACTTCTATCATCCAAAGCTCACGATTGGGTGAATTTGAGGCGAGTTCTTCAATCGGCCGATTCCAGATATAGCCTAATGCCCCTTTGCGCGGCCGGATAGTGGCTTTGATAATTTCGGAACTGGGATGCAGAATGTAGGTGATCAGGGCATGGCCGGATTCGTGGTAAGCAGTTGCGCGGATGGATTCTTTCGTATATTTTTCTCGGGAAAGAGCCCCGATGGAAATGCGGTCATAGGCCATCATCAGATCCTTATGAGTGATCGTATCGTGATTGTCACGCATCGCCAGAAGGCCGGCTTCACGGATAATATTGTCGATATCCGACGGCGTTGCCCCGACCGCGATTCTGGCCCATTTTTCCGGGCTGACATCAGAGGCTACGCTGACTTTTGAAAAGTAAAAGGCAAATAACTCTTTTCGGTCTTCCAGCGTCGGGAGAGTGACATGTATTTTTCTCTCTAGGCGGCCGGCCCGCAAGATCGCCGGATCGAGTTTATCCTCGGTCACATTCGTGGCTGCCAAAATGAAAATGTTGTTTTCTTGCTGCCGTAATCCGTCGATCTCGGTTAAGAACTGATTGACGGTCGCGTTATGCGATTGCGCGCCGCCTTGATCTTCCGCGTTGTACCGAGGATAGGCAAAGGAATCGATCTCATCGAGGAAAATGATACATCCGCCTTCGGTCTTAGCCACCTTACGCGCTTCTTCAAAAATGCTTTTCATCCGCTGGGTTCCGGTCCCGATATACATGCCGACAAATTCACTCCCCGGTACGGAGATAAAAGGAAACCCTGACGCGGTGGCCATGGCTTTGGCTAAATATGTTTTACCGCAGCCCGGCGGCCCGAACATGACGATCCCTTTAACGATCTTGCCGCCGATGGCTTTCAAGAGCTTTCGGTCTTTTAAAAGTTTTACGATCTCCCAAGCCTCTTCCTTAACATCGCTCATGCCGATAACGTCTTCCCATTTCACGTTGACCTTATCGCTTAAGATCTTGTTCTCTCCCATTTTCTCGACGGACGAAATGACGCGGCTTAAGCCGGCCTTGAGATCTTCGCTGTTCACGATCTTGCGGTTGTCTCTTAAGGCCAAGAGGCCGGCTTCTCTGATCATATTATTAATGTCGGCGGGCGCGAACCATTGGGCTTTTTCCGCGAAATAAGGGATGTCGATCTTGCCGTCGGTTTGCACTTTCGTTAAGTAGAATTCTATAAGCGCTTCGCGTTCTTTGGCGTTGGGTTTATCAATATAAATTTTTCGGTCAAAACGCCCGGAGCGCATCAGGGCGGGGTCTAGATCATTTTCGCCGGCATTCGTCGCGGCAAAGACAACGATGTTATTTTCTTTATGCCGTAAGCCGTCAAGCTCGGTCAAAAATTGGTTAATGGTGGCATTGTGTGAGGTCGTTGCCCCATAGCCTTTTTCCATTTGGCGCGGTTGAGCAAAGGCATCGATTTCATCAATAAAAATAATGCATCCGCCTTCCAGGTCGGAGATCTTGCGGGCCTTGCTGAATAATGCTTTGATGCGGGCAGCGCCTTGGCCCATGAACATGGCCACAAATTCACTTCCCGAGGCGGTGAGCATCGGCAGGCCGCATTCGGCTGCCATGGCTTTAGCCAGATAAGTTTTGCCGCAGCCGGGAGGCCCCAAGAACATCGTTCCTTTGACAATATTGCCGCCGATGGCTTTCACCAGAGAGCGATCTTTAAGTAACTTTACGATTTCCCAGGCTTCTCGTTTCGCTTCTTCCATGCCGATCACATCGGCCCATTTCACATCCATTTTTGCGCCATCCAGCCGCTTTTTGTTGAAACTGGCAACCGTGCCCCCAGACAATATATAAAGTTGAAAGACCATCATAATGATGACCGCCACGACTTGGGCGATAATGAACATGGGCAGGGTTGCGGCCATTTGTCCGGATAATTGCCGGCGCGTAAAGCTTTCTAATGCGTAGTAATTTGCGGTCGAGCTGTAGATATACCAGATAGACCCCAGCAGGGCTAAAATGATCAGAGTAATACTGAGGATCTGCAGCCAGTAAATACGGAAGAAAATGATGAGCTTTTTCATAATTACAAAAAGTATAACATATTCCATTTGTTTGAACAGGAAACAATATTATTTTCATAAGTATATAGTTGTTTGTAGAGTCAAATAGGGTTTGACTTTGAAAGCTAACTATGATAATTTCAACGAGTCTAAAATTTTAGAAAAGAGAGCAAAATAATTTATGGCCAAAATAAAGCAAGTTAAAGCCCGCGAGATCATTGATTCCCGAGGCAATCCTACCGTTGAAGTTGATGTTATTTTATCCAACGGAATTTTAGGCCGCGCCGCTGTTCCTTCGGGCGCCTCGACCGGCGAGCACGAAGCGGTTGAGCTCCGTGACGGCGATAAAGGCCGCTATAAAGGGAAGGGCGTTTTAAGGGCTGTCAACAACGTCAACACCGTCATCGCCAAAGCGATCAAGGGCAAGGAAGCGGATTTTAAAAAGATCGACAAGATCACCCGCGAGCTGGACGGCACTGAGAATAAGGGAAAGTTAGGCGCCAACGCGATCTTAGGCGTTTCGATGGCCGTTGCCAAGGCGGATGCGATCACCAAGAAAGTTCCTTTTTATAAATATATCGGCGGCGGCAAGGCTAATATTTTGCCTGTGCCCTTGATGAACATCATTAACGGCGGTGTGCACGCGGATAACAATTTGGACGTTCAGGAATTTATGATCATGCCGATCGGCGCGCCGACATTTACCAAGGCGATGCAGATGGCGTGTGAGGTTTTTCATACGTTAAAAGGAATTCTGCATGACCGCAAACTGGCCACTTCCGTCGGAGATGAAGGCGGGTTCGCGCCGAATTTGGGCAGCAACGAAGAAGGCCTGGATGTCATTATGCAGGCGATCGAGAAGGCCGGTTACAAGCCGGGCAAAGACATTTTTATCGCGCTCGATGCGGCTTCGTCATCATTTTACGAAAACGGCAAATACAGTTATAACGGCAAAGACAATTCCGCCGAAGAGATGATCAAGGTCTATGAAGAGATGACCGGCAAATATCCGGTCGCCTCGATCGAAGACGGGCTTTATGAAAACGATTGGAGCGGTTGGAAGAAATTGACCCAAGCCTTGGGCAGCAAATGCCAGCTCGTCGGCGATGACCTTTTTGTCACGAACGTCACGCGTTTGAAGCAGGGCATTGAGATGAAAGTCGCCAATTCGATCCTGATCAAGGTCAACCAGATCGGCAGCCTGTCCGAGACATTG
>CAYING010000112.1:0-5366 GCA_964364715.1 uncultured Planctomycetales bacterium | reverse complement strand
AAAACCACGCCGTTACCAGCGACAAAAGCAGCGAACGGCGGCACATTCCAATGGTCACCGCCGACAACGCCGCCAATCCCAAAACCGAGAATATCGTCGGTATTTCAAAAAATTGCTGTGCCATAGGATAATCATAGTCGATATTTTGATTGACCGGAAAGATCAGAAGCCTGAGATAAGTAAAAATAATATTACTCTCGGTGAGCAGTCGTTGCCCCCAGGAAATGGCCCTGACCCCATCCCCCGCGAAAAGCCCCAATCTCTCTATACCGATAAACCCGGCGGGCACCAACACCGACAGAATCCCGACGGCAACAACCGTGATGGCTGATTTCAACTGCGATCTTTTTTCCGCACCAAAAAGAATGATATCCGACACTATGATCATCAAAGGCAGTGTCATCGTCAGAGGTTTTGAGAACATCCCAAAAGCTGCGAACATAACAGAGAGAACATAATACTTCCGGTCATCCGTTATTCGTCCTTGAAGATAATTTTTGAGCGACAAAAAATAAAATAGGCTCGCCAGCAAGGTCGAACGCTGTACGACATTGATCACCGCCTGCGTCTGGAGCGGGTGAACAAGAAAGAGCAGGGCTGCGGCTGCGGATACGGCAAAACGGCGCCCGTCGTTCCGCAGGGACTTAATTTTAGGTGTTTGCAGAATAATATTTGTCGTCTGAAAAACAGCGGCCGCGGCGGCGCAGTGCAACAGCACGTTCACACCATGCCAGCCGGGTGTCTGCAGTCCATGCAGGGCGTAATTCACGGCAAAACTCAAGTTGGTAAGAAAGCGCGAAGGGTCATGCCGCCAGATGGCTGAGACATTAAAATGTTTGATGACCGGATTATCAACGATCGACGGATAATCGTCGAGGATGAAGAAGGCGGAAAGGCTTTTAAAGTACAAAAAAAAACCGGCCAAAAAGATAAGCGCGAAAATGATGTTCTCGCGCTTATCTTTCCACAATGTCAGGATATTCTCCCCTCTACTCATTGCATATTTTCAACGGCCCGCAGCATGATCGGCAGGATCTCTTTAACTTCCTTCTGGCTCATACGCCCGAGCTTGGTGAAGCGCCACTCGCCGGTGCTGTCGCGGTTCTCGCGGGTGATCTGCAGTTTCTTCTCCCCGCCGTTATAGCTGAAAACCCCGACGGTAACGCGGGTATCCCCCAGCTCCTTCGATTCCTTGAAACATTCCTTGTCCAACGATGCATCGTACGGCATTTTGAATCCTCCTCACTGACCCCGCCGCTTCGCAGAGGCGGGGGAATTGATCCCGCACGCTTTGCTTCGATAGCTTTCCATGAGAAGCAGTGCGGGACATTTACATTATTCCTCATTTTTACATCCCGGGCAACCCGGGCATTACATCCTTCATTTTCTGAGCAGCTACCGTCTGCGATTTTTTAATGGCCGCGTTCATACTGCGCAGCAGATCCGCCTCCAGGCGTCCCTTATTTTCAGGCGCCAAAAGCGGGCCGTCGATCTCGATCGAACGGAAATTCTGCGAACCCGTGATGCTGATCTTGATCCCGTTGACCTCCTGGATATCAACCAGCGCCGCGTCGAGTTCACGTTTGATCTGGTCAGCCTGCTTCTTCAGCTCCATTAACTGCTTCATTTTGTCGAACATATTAACTCCTTGATTAAAGTCAAAAGGTCAAAGAGTCAAAAATTTCTATAATCTTTACGTTTGACCTTTTGACGTTGTGACCTTTTGACCTTTCTTATCTCATCCTATACCCTATCCCCATCAACGTTTCCACTAAAAATGTTTTCAGAAAAATGATCCCCACGAACGCGATGATCGGCGAAATATCGATCGGCATCTGCGGCAGGAAACGGCGGATCCGGTCCAACAGCGGGTCGGTCGCGCGGTACAAAAACCGTACGATCGGGTTGGACGGGTCCGGGCTCACCCAGCTGACCAAGGCGCGGATCAGGATCAGCCAATAAAAGACCGACAACACCAGATCGACCACCTGCGCTAACGCCGCAAATAAATTTCCGAAAACGAACATACTTATCCCTTTCTGTATTTTTCTTTTAATTCCGTATCAAGACAACAGCAGTGAATGACCATCACGTTCGGAAAACCCTGATTAGAATACCTTGAATAAATTCCCGTCGATAATCCTCTGTTCGATCCGGTTCAAAAGCCTGGCGCTGCTTGCCGATATCCGTCTCAACTCCTTCATCATCGCGTTGATATTTTCGGACGATTCGGAAAACGCCTGCGCCGCGTCGCCGAACGTCTTGGCCAAATCCTGCACGTCCAGCGGATCCTCCCCGATGATCGGCTGGGCCAGATCTTCGCGGTGATAATTCGGATCGGTCACGATGTCGATGATCTTTTCACCGAGCACCCCTTCCGTCTTGATGACAAACCCGAGGCTGTGGCGCAGCTGGCTTTCATACCGTTTATATAAGGTCAAAACAACCTTGACGGTCCGGCCGTTCACCGCCGGCTCAACAAAGTCCACATCACCGACAGTCCCGACATGGACGCCGGAGAGAGTGACCGGAGAACCGAGGCTTAAGCCCCCGATCGTGCGGTACAGGACCGTCATCTGAAATTTCGGCTGGGTCAATCCGCGCTCTGAGCCGATTTTCAAGACGACCCAGACCAGCAGGACAACCGTAAAAATAAAGAATAATCCGGCGGTGAACTTTCGCACAAAATCTTTTTTATCCATAAGCCTCTCTCTTGTCTTACGCTTTAATAAATTCCTGCACGAACGGGTCTTCTGAATCCCTAAGCTGCCGCGGTGTCCCCAAGGCAACGATCCTGCCGCCGCGGATCAAGGCGATCCGGTCCGCGATCCTGAACGAATTCGGGATATCGTGCGAGGCAACGACCGTCGTGCATTTCAGCTGCCGCGACACATTGCGGATCAGGTCCGAGATATCCTTACTGCGAATCGGGTCCAGCCCCGAGGTCGGCTCATCGCAAAAGATCACCTTCGAATCCATAATGATCGCCCGGGCCAGCGCCGCGCGCTTTTTCATCCCGCCGCTCAACTCCGACGGATATTTCGCGGACGCCTTTTCCAGATCCACCAGTTTAAGCACCTCATCAACTTTCTTTTTGATGTCTTTGGACTTCAACCGCGTATGCTCGCGCAAAGGGAACGCCGCGTTTTCCGCCACGGTCATAAAATCGTACAGCGCCCCCTGCTGAAAAAGATATCCCATCGTTTTACGGATCTTCAAAAGTTCCCGCTCCGGCAATTTGGTAATATCCACGCCGCCGATATTGATACGCCCTTGATCCGGCCGGAACAGCCCGATCAAATGCTGCAACAGAACGCTTTTCCCGGCGCCGCTTTCCCCGAGAATGACCAGGATCTCCCCGTCGACAATATCCAGGTCGATCCGGTCTAAAACAAGCTGGCCGTTAAAACTTTTGCTGATACCCCGGATATTAATCATCGCTGTTATTTTTCTCGAACACGCGGAATTTATTGCGCCCAAATTTCGTATACAGGCGGTTAAAGGGCCGGACATCCATTTTCTCGATAAAAAATTCCACGCCGTTGTATTCACCCATCTTGTCGACTTCACTGTCCAACAGTACATCAAGTTCATCCTGCGGATACCATTTCCCATCCTCAAATTCGATCGCCTGGCCGTCCTTGATCCATTTGGCCTCGGTAGCCGGCGCGGCAAAAGTGGACATCTGCCCAATATTCCCTTCGTGCTGGGCACAGCCCGTCGCGGCGACGATGAGGAATGCTGCTGTCCCAAGTCTTGTCATCACATTATTCAAGCTGACCTCCCTGCCTGCCGGTAGGCAGGCTTTAAAAGTCAAAAGTGAAAGGTCAAAAGTCAAAAGACAAGTTAAAAGTCAAAACTTTTGAGTTTTGCCTTGAACTTTTGACATTTAACTTTTGACTTTTCACTTTTATTTATCCCCAAAACATCAAAATGATCTTGGTCAAAACCGTGTTGCACACCACGATCAAAATATACGAGAACGCGACCGCTTTCGTCGTATATTGCCCGACCCCGAGCGACCCGCCTTTCGTGTTATAACCTTGATAACAGCAGATCCATCCGATCAACAACCCGAAAAAAAGAGTTTTCGAAAAACCGCTGAAAAAATCCACGTACCTGACCGCCTTGAGCGTCTGATGGATGTACGTCGAGCTCGGGATCCCGGCATCAAAAATACCGACACAATATCCGCCGAAGATCCCGACGATCTCCGAGATCACGATCAGCCCCGGCAGGACCAGAAAACACGCCACCATCCGCGGCACGATCAAAAAATCAATCGGGTCCACGCCGAGTGTCCGGGTCGCGACCATCTGGTCGTTGACGTTCATCGTCCCCAATTCCGCGGCCATCCGCGCGCCGGCCTTTCCGGAAAAAATAAACGAACCGAAGACCGGGCTCAATTCCCTCACCAAAGACAACGCGACCAGATGCGCCACATATTCCTTGGCGCCGAAACGGTTCAGCATCACATACCCCTGCAGCGCCAATACCGCGCCCGAGGCGAAAGACGTCAGCGCGATGATCACGACCGACTGCGCGCCCTGCTCATAGATCTGTTTTAAAACCTCGCCCCAGCGGATATGCCCGCGCGCCACATGAAAAAGGACGTCCCGCAAAAAGAACAGCGCGCTGCCGGTCCCGGCGATAAAATCGCTAAAATACCGGATGAGCCATGTCATCCCAATTTTCCTTTATTAATCCCATTTATCATATAGATGAAATTGGGATAAGTACTTGTTCCCTCTAAAAATATCCCTGGAAAACAAGTACATCCCAATTTTCCTTTATTAATCCCATTTATCATATAGATGAAATTGGGATAAGTACTTGTTACATCTAATATTTTTAAGGAAAACAAGTACATAGATCAATCTTTTTTCCGCTTCTTGTTAAGCCAGATCTCTTCCAACTCGGCGTTGATCGAAAACTCCAGCGTCTTCGGGATCACTTTCGTCGTTTCGCGCACGCCGTTGCGGGCATGGTCCTTTTTGATCTTCTCCGCTTTCGGCCTTAACTTCTCCAAAAAGACACCGACACTGACGACCTCAGCGCCCAAACCCCGCACGTAATATTGGATCTCCCGGTCATCGGTCACGACCACAATCCTGCGGGCATTCTCCGCCTGGGAAACAAGCCGTTTGATCTTATCATCCGCCGACTCATCGACGGAAAAGACCACCTGGACGATCGACGACTGACTTTCGCTCCAATACCCGGACTTGCCGTCAAAAACGATCGTGACACTGTTTCTGGCGCTGCCTTGCGGCTTGTACGTTTCGATCAGACTGACCAAGGCACCCCGTTTATCCTCAAGGCTTAATTGCGCCAAGCTGGGGATCTGATTGAGAATGTTGTACCCG
>CAYING010000111.1:0-5400 GCA_964364715.1 uncultured Planctomycetales bacterium | reverse complement strand
CGTTTTAACAGTGGAGCAAGTAGGCTGGTCTGGCAAGAAAAACGGAGAATTATTGAAGTTGTCTGAAGCAAATTTCGATATTTTTATTACGAGCGATCAGAATTTGCAATATCAGGTAAATTTATTGCGAACAAAAATTCCAATAGTTGTTTTAGCCGCCAAGACTAATCGTTTTGCTGATTTAAAACCTTTGATTCCAAAAGTCGAGGTGGCGCTTAAAAATTTTAAGAAAGGGATTGTTCGTATATCCAATTTGTAAGGTCCGCGGGGCCGGCTGGGCGAGGGTGGTTGCTCTTATTAATTAGAAAGGTGAAAGGAGAGGGGTATGAAAAAATTATTTATTGCTGTAATGATCATGTTGTTCGGTTTGACTTCCGTCTATGCGGCTGACGAGCAAACGGATGCGGTCGTTGCCGGTAAAGTCGTCGCTATTGATGAATTTGCCCGTCTCAGTGCCGAAGAAGCATTGTGGGTTGCGACAATCGAGGTCGATAAGGTTGTTAAAAGCCATCAACTGATCGCTGGAAAAACCATTCAGGTTTATTTCTTGTGGAACGGTAAGGCACAAGATGATTCTCCAAAACATGTTGAATTAACCAAAGGGGAAAAGGCAGAGTTTCATCTCGATGCACGGCCATTGCTGCAGAACAAGGAAGTTTTTTTCTTAGATACCGAAGCTGATGTGAAGAGTTAATTTAATCGCAGGAGGAACTATGGGCCATACGCGTAATCATGTTATCATTAACGCACCCTATGATTTGGTTTTTGATATTTCGAACCGGATCGAGCGCTGGACCGAGTTGTTCGGCGATGAATATGTGAAGGCCGATGTCCTCGAACGAAAAGGGAATGAAATTACTTTTTGTCTCCATGACAAAGATGGTAAGTCGTGGGTTTCGAAGCGCTGGCTGCATAAAGACCAAAGGTTCGCGATCGCTTCCCGCCATGAGCCGATGTTCCCGTTCAAATATATGAAGATCGCCTGGTTTTACGTTGAGGAGCCTGATGGAGTCAAGATGATCTGGATCCAGGATTTTGAAATGGATCCGAAGTTCACGAAATTTACCGCGGAGCAGATCGAGGGGTTTATTAACGAACACTCCCGGCATAATATGAAGATTTTTAAAAAGGTAATTGAGGAAGAGTCCCGACGTCCCGATGAGACATCGGGGGCCGGGATGCCGACTTCCTCAAAAAAATAAGAAAACGTCGGTAAAACGGAAGAGACGGTTGGAAAAAAATAAGACAGTTGTTTTCCTTGTTTGTCTGGGCAGTATTTCGATCTCATTTAATACGGGGGCGGTGGCAGCAGCCATCCCGATCATCAGCGCTGATCTGGGGTTGCCGGATCTTCAGGTGTCCCGGCTTGTGCCGTATTATATGATTCCCTATGGCGTAGGGGCATTGATCTATGCTCTTTTGACAAAACATTTTACGTACCGTCGGGTTATGGCCGGGGCAATGCTGGCGTACGCGTTTTTCAGTCTGATAACCGGGTTAAGCGGGAAACTTCCCAATATGCTCCTGGCGCAGATCGGCGCCGGAATCGCGGCAGCCAGTTCAACGCCGTTGAGTTTGATGATCATTGGCGAGTTTTTTGAAAAAGATGTGAGGGGACGGCTGGTCGGCGAGTATTTTGGATGCAGTTTTTTTGCATCGCTCATTGGAATGTTTTTTATGGGTGTCGTCCACTGGCGCTGGTTGTTTTTTATTCCGGCGGGATTAGCGTTGTTCACCGCGATGAGTGTTTGTTTGTTAAAGTCTGAAACTTTGAGGGTAAGCCATGAAGCGAGTGTCGATTATTTAAAAATATTCAGAGAGAAACATATTCGGCTGGTTTTTATTTTTATTTTTGTAATGAGTTTTCTGTATCACTCTGTACATAAGTGGTATGGCTTGTACCTTCACACTGAGTATCATTTGGAAAAGGAAGCGATCAGCTGGTTTTTGATTATTGCCGCGATGTGCGGGCTGGCGGGGCAGAATATCGGTGGGTATTTGTCGGATAAGAAGGGAAGAGTGGTGACGTGTTTGATCGGCGGGGTGGTTTTGGCGGGCGGAACGATGAGTCTCATAGGGCATTATCCACTGGTCGTGGTGCCAGCGATTTTAGGGATCATTGCGATGGGGTGGACGGTCCAGCATAATTCTATTTCGACGATCTTGACCGATTTTCCTGAACATCACCGCCCGATGATCGCGAGTTTGAATTCATCGGTCAGATTCGCGAGCGGCGGGCTGGGGTTTTTTTTAAGCACGTATTTTGTCGAAAAGAGTTTCAGCTGGACGTTCTTCGGGATCGGGGTTTTGTTCTTAGTGTTGTCGTTGATGCAGAAATATTTTATTTCAGCGAAATCATAAGGGGGATTCAATGAACAATTTAAAAGGGAAAGTAGCTATCATCACCGGGGCCAGCAAAGGGATCGGCAAGGCGATTGCGACGCGTTTCGCCAAGGAAGGCATTAATCTTGTTTTGGCGGCGCGCACGCAGTCGACGTTGGACGAAACGGTCAATGAGCTTCGCAAGGCATATGGTGTCAAAGTGATCGGGCTGTCGGTTGATGTAGCGCGCCTGGATGATCTTCAGAAATTGGTAACGGTCGCGTTGAAAGAATTTAAGACGATCGATATTTTAGTGAACAACGCCGGGGTCTCGAGCCAATATCCGTTTGAGAAACAGCCCTTGGAAGATTTGGAAAAGTTGGTCTTCACAAACTACCTGGGATATGTGAGGCTTATTCGATTGGTCATTAACCATATGATCGAACGGAAAGGCGGGGCGATCATCAATATGGTTTCCGGATCGACGCTGGTCGACCCGATCCCGCGCGGGTTTTTGACTTACAGTTCGTTAAAGGTCGGGTTGAAGGCATTCTTAAAGGGGTTGTTCTGGGAGATGCGCGACCATGGGATCAAGGTCACGTCGATTTTGCCGGGGGTTGTTGACAGCGATTTGACGGGGCATTTGCAAGATATTACTAAAGAACAGAAAGATAGGCTTATGTCAGCGGATGCGGTTGCCGATATGGTGATGTTTGCGTTGTCGGTCCCGGCGAATACGTGTCCTTTGGAGTTGGCTGTTATAAACCAGCAAACGCCTTGGACAAAACCGGTGATTGATTACGCGCAAACACAGGCAAAATAAGCCAAGAGCAGTTTCTCTTAAAGGGGGGAAACATGGACAAAACAGTTGCTGTTTTTCAAAAAAATAAGTTTCAGGAAGTGCGGGTGGGGATCCGGGAATTTAAGGGGAACGACTTGATCGACATTCGAACCTGGACAATGACTCAAGGCTCGAATGAGATGGTCCCGACCGCGAAGGGCGTTTCCATTAACGTGAGTCTTTTGCCGCATATGAAGAACGCGTTGGCGGAAGTCGAAAAAGTTTTGAAAGAGAATAGTATGGTTTAGGATGGCTTGTGGTTTTGTTAATGAGCGCTTAAGTTACACGGCAGATAAGAAGCGTAACTTAGAAAAGTGAATTAATCCCCGGAGCGCAGCGAAGGAGAGAGATGAAGATTGATATCGAGCCAATTTGCAACAAGTAGGGATACCTAAAATAAACGTATGGTAAAGAAAATCCAATTTGAACTTTCTCGTGTGCAAGGTGCTCCGGTTAGCGATGCTGAATTGCTTTCTGATTTAAAAAGAGTCGCTCAGCTCTGTAATTCAGAAAAAGTATCCCATAAGAAATATGAAGAGCTTGGCATTTATGATTGTACCACGATAAGCCGCCGTTTCGGGACTTGGAATAAAGCACTTCTGCTTGCCGGATTGTCTATTTCAAATGAAGTATATCTTTCAGATGATCGGTTGTTCGAAAACATACTAAATCTGTGGCAGCATTACGGACGGCAGCCTCGTAAGAGCGAGCTTGCGCGAACGCCATCAACGATATCCGAAGGGCCCTATAAGCGTCGATTTAGGTCTTGGATTGCTGCACTTAAAGCCTTCATTGATTACGCCAACAATTCAGATGCTGAATCATCAAAGCCTAGCTTGGATAGCACAGCTGCTAGTCAACGTAAAATAATCAGGGATCCATCACTAAGGTTAAGATGGAAAGTTCTGCAAAGAGATCGCTTTACTTGTTGTAGCTGTGGTGCAAGTCCGGCTACAAAAATAGGTGTGCAACTACATGTTGATCACATTATTCCTTATAGCAAAGGTGGTGAAACCACACTGAGCAATCTTCAAACATTATGTTTGTTTTGCAACAATGGTAAAAGCAATTTGGTTTAACACTTTAAATTACATCTGTGACTTTATGCCCACGCTCAATGAACTAAGAACTGCGAACCAATGAAAATTATCGACGCACACAGCCATTTTATGCCGCCGGAAGTCGCGCAGAATACCGCTTTTTTTAAAGTGGGATGGTCGGACATTGACCGCCAGCTCGCGGTAATGGATGAGAACGGTGTTGAGCAGTCGCTGTTGTTGTATCCGACGAGCGATGCCCATTTGAATATGGGGGGCTGGCTATCTTTGTCGCGTGTCTATAATGAAGGGGTCGCAGATGTTGTTCGAAAATATCCCGGGCGGTTTGTCGGAGCGGGTATTTTGCCCGTTGATCAGCCGAAACTCTTTGATCCTGTATTGCGGGGTTATAAGGATATGGGGCTGCGGTGCATCTCTTTGGCGTCCAGTTATGAGGGGAAATATCTGGATGATGATATCTTTTATCCGGTCTATGAATTTGCGCGCGAAATGAAGATGCCCATTCATGTCCACCCCCAGATCATGAGTCCAATCGGCGAAGATCGGGTGAAGGATCCCTTGTTGACGCCGGTTTTGGAATATGTTTTTGATGTCTCGGTGTGTATCGGGAAGATGATGATGGATGGGGTTTTCCTAAAGTTTCCGGATGTGAAATTTATTTTTGCGCATTATGGCGGAGTGTTGCCGATCGTGAAGGAGAGGTTCGATAATACGTATCAGATGTTGCGGAAAAGAAATTTTGTAAAAGATTTAACGCAGACACCAGGAGAATATTTTAAGAATTTATTTTTTGATACCAGCGGTTCCAAATCTTCCGCGTCACTTTTATGTGCCCTGGAGATGGCAGATGCGTCTCATATTTTGTTCGGTAGCGACTTCCCGGCGAATCAGAATTTTGCGGCATCTGTTCAGAGTTTAGATGCGGTTGATCTTGGCGTGGGGAAAGGGAGTGCTGTGCTTTCAGATAACTTCCAGGGGCTCTTCACGGGGAATGCCAGGAATTTAAGCTCGCGCTAAACCATTGATACTGCTTCATTTTTCATTTCTAAATAAATAAAAAAAACTTGACAAGATAAGCGTAATTATGTATATTTCTTAAACCTTTGGAGAAGTAAATCCTTCCATTTGATCTTTGAAATCTTATTATCTTTGTGACAGAACCAAATTCAAGCCAAGTTG
>CAYING010000110.1:0-5465 GCA_964364715.1 uncultured Planctomycetales bacterium | reverse complement strand
AAATTGAGATTGCGGATGGTGCTCCTCGTGAGGATATTCCATCTTGCGGTTAATCTGCCAATTATAAACTTGGCCCATGGTGTTCCTCCTTAAAATTCCCGGTTATGATCAGGCGCATGGCATTGCAGGCAACTCGCGCGCTCAGGGTGCGGGGTTCTTAGGCGCGTATCCGGATTCTGCGGCCCATGGCATGATACACAATTTCCACGTAAAAATATTCTATGAGGAATAGTTGGGGGAGAAATCCAAGACCATCGCTCACCGTGACTTGGTTCTTCCAACCCTTCCCAAGCATTATCCACCTGCTGATTTCCTCCAGGAAGACTGGGGGCATGGCACTGAAGGCAGTTAAAAAATTGAGGGTGAGGTATCTGCATGTCCGTCGAAGCCTCTCCCAGCTTGGTCACGCTCACATGGCAGTCTAGGCAATTCCTCGAACCTCCTGATTCCACTTCATGGGGTATAACCGGAGGAGCCGTATAAAACGCGCGCAGGGATGCCCGGGTGTTTTCACCAACAACATTCTCTTCTTTTATTATTTCCCCAGAAGTGGCCGCGCCATAGGCAGACAAAATATTCTGAACGAGAAACAATAGTGTCACCCCGCCATAGAATAAACCACTAATCAAAAAAATTCTTTTTTGATTCATACTTTTTCTAATTTAACAGCGCACTTTTTATAATCTGGCTGCTTCGACAACGGACAAAATGCATCCAAGGTCACAAGATTAATTAATACGTCTTCATCAAAGAACGGCACAAAAACAGAACCTTCTTGAGGAATCGACCGGCCGTTGATCGACACCGGCAAAATAACTGAACCTCGCCTGGAAACAACGCGTAATTTATCGCCATGAGAAATCCTTAATTCCCTGGCATCCTTGGGATTCAATTCCACATAGGCCCAGGGGTTTGCATTATAAAGCTCCTTTATCCGTCGGGTCATTGTGGCAGTGTGCCAATGTTCAAGGACACGGCCGGTACAAAGCCAGAACGGATAATCGGTATCAGGGACTTCAGGCGGAGCTTCATAAGGCCGGGCCCAGATATTCGCGCGATTTTCCCCTCCTTTATCCATATAGAAAGAAACTCCCTCGCCCTGTTTCACAAAGGGATCTTCGCCTTCAACGTACCGGCGGGTTGTTTCTTGCCACCCTCCAGAGGCATCTTGAACCACTGGCCATCTTAATCCGGGATGCTTAACATACTCATCGTAGGGAGCCAAATCTTTATGTTTCTTGGTCGTGAATTTCCGATATTCCTCGAATAATGGTTTATCGATATTATTTGAACGAAAAACGTCCCAGCGCCAGGCTTTAATTTCAGCGCCGGATTCATCCCGGATGGAAAGAAGGAAATTGCCGTCTTTATCTTTCATGCCTTCAAAACCTTTTTCATAAAGCCTGCGGGCGACCGCTATCATCTGCCAGGCATCATCCCGCGCCTCACCGGGAGGATCAACCATTTTAAACCACTGCTGAGTCCTGCGTTCAGAATTACCAAATAATCCATTCTTCTCAACCCACATGGCCGAGGGCAAAACCACATCGGCCAATTGGGTCGTTGCCGTCGGATATACATCAGAGACAACAAGGAACTGGTCTTTCTTTTTAAAATTGGCATTTAAATCAGGGAGGCTCTGGCCTGGATTCGTAACTTGGACCCACATCCCGGTTAATTCACCGGCAACAAAGGCCTTAAACATAGCAATCGTGTGTAACCCGGGTTCAGGATCGAGCGCGCCGTCAGGTAAATTCCAAATTTTTTCTGTTTCTCGCCTGTCCGCTTCATTCTTAACGAGACGGCCGCCCGGCAGGGCATGGGCCAGCGTCCCCACTTCCCGGCAGGTTCCGCAGGCGCTGGGTTGGCCGGTCAAAGAGAAGGGAGTGCTGCCGGATTTCCCAATCTTCCCGGATAATAAATGAACGTTATACACAAGATTATTCATCGCTGTCCCGCGGGTATGCTGATTAAATCCCATACACCAGAGAGAAACGATTTTCTCTTTAGGATCAGAGAATAAATCGGCAAGCAGATTCAACTGTTCCAGAGAGATCCCCGAAAGTTGAGTGACCTTCTCCGGCGTATACTCTTCCAAAAAGGCCTTATAATCATCAAAGGCAATTCCTGCTTCATCATTGGCTTTGAATCGAACCTTTTCCGCGACAAATTCTTTGTCGTAAGCCTCCCGTTTGATAAGAAGATGACAGATTCCGTTAGCAATCAGCATATCGGTCTGCGGCTGGAATTCGATATAATGGTCAGCCGCTTCTGTCGTGCGTGTCCGCCGGGTGGCCATATCAATCATCTTGATTTTATCCCCCCTCTGCCGGCGGTCTATAAACCGTGAGAATAGCACAGGGTGCATCTCGGCCCAGTTGTTTCCCCAACAAATAACTGTATCGCATACATCTAAATCGTCATAACAGCCTGACGGCTCATCAGCACCGAAGGTTGTTAAAAAACCCACAACCGCGCTGGCCATGCACAAACGCGCATTCGGATCAATATGATTATGTCTTAGCCCTCCCTTCAAAAATTTCATAGCGGTGTACCCTTCCGCTATTGTCCACTGACCAGAGCCATAGACCGCGAATCGTTTTGGATCCTTCGCAATTTTCTCCGCAATCAAATCAACGGCCTCCTCCCAACTGGCGCGTTGAAGCTGGCCGTTTTTTCTTATCAAGGGCTGCGTCAGACGATCCTTCCCATAAAGGGCGGCTCCCGCATGATAGCCTTTCACGCACAATAATCCTTTATTAACCGGCGCCTGTCTGTCTCCTTGGACGGCCACCACCTTGCCGTCACGCACACCGACCAGTGCCCCGCATCCTACCCCGCAAAACCGGCATGGCGCTTTATGCCACTTTAAGCCCCTTGATTTATCGTCAGCGGCATTCGCTACCTGCTCTAAGAGAGAGACTCCTCCGCCTAAACCTAAAGCGGCTAAGGCTGCCATCTTTGCGGATAATTTAAGAAATTCTTGACGAGACATTACTTCATTAATCATATTAAAATCCCTCCGCGTCTTCAAAATTATGATAAATAAGATCACACTGCAGGACCCCTGGAATTTTTTCAATATCCTCCCACAGAGTTTTGTCTTGATTTTGATCAACTGTCTCTGTAACCAAAATTATATTTTCTTCATGAATCTCAGAAACAGTCGCTTCCTTAAGAGTTTTTAAATATCCTGCGATTTCTTGTGTTCGTCTGCCATCGGTCCTGATGATTAAACTAGAAATGGGCATAATATCCTCCCGAACATTGGTTTTCTAGATTTTCTTCTCTAATTTAGGACTTACGCGTTTGGTGTCTTTGCGAGCGAGAGCGAAGCAATCCTTTTTAAGATGCTTCGGCCTAAAGGCCTCGCAAAGACACAATTAAAGCAATCGCGAAAGTTCTATAATTATATCATTTTTGGACTTGTCCACTTAATTAGAGTAAATTCATTTACTAAAAATTCAAACTCGTCTGCACATAGAAAAAGTCCGCATCGTCTGACGGCCCGGTATCCTTCAAAAAATCGCCGGCAAAAAGATGGGAATAGCCTATGTGAATATCAGCATAGTCACATAATTTATACTGGGCCAATAAATCAACTTCATTCCCGACATGGGTATCGGCACCGGCAGCAGTTGCCCGTTTAATCGTTCTGCCGGCTGAATAAAGATTATCGTTCGCTGTATCTAAATAGATGAAGTGCCAACCGGCCTGCAGGTTGAGCTTCTCATGAGGCTTTGCTTTCAGTTGAATGTGATAATTATTGATGTTTTGCAAACTCACAAAATCCATATACCCATAAAAGAGATGATTGGTGGGATACAGATTATCGAATGTTTCCCGCTTATCGTCTTTTGAGTCGCTATCGCCTGAGGCGTAATCAAACTCAAAGGAGAACCTTGGTTTCCAGGGATGATCAAAAGTATACCCGAGGATGATATACGCCATCTGGGCATCCGCGTCTAATGCCCCGGAATTTCCCACTTGTTTTGCTGCCTCCATTTCGTAGTCAAATGAGGTTTCAGGGATCTTGCCTTTGAGGCGGGCCCCGATGGTATAATCATCGACTTCCCCGTCACCCGTCTGCCCAAAAGAAACGGTTTTCCCGTCGGTGTTGCGGTTAATCACATATTGCTCAATGACAACATCTTTTAAGCCGGTATACGCAGCGTAGTATCCGCCAACACGGTCATTGGCACTGCCGTCGTAAAAATCATTTTTTTCCCGCGGGGATTTATTGGGAGTTTGGCCTCCTCCAAAGATATCCAGATTAAGATGGGCCCTGTCAAACTCCAACATGACCTTTCCGGCATCAAAGGTCTGGGCCACATTGGACCAGTTAAATCCACCGATTAATCTCTCCGCGCCGTAAGAGAATTCTTGCCGGCCAAACCTCAATCCTATTTTAGATAAACCAGGAATGCCTGAGGCAATTTCATTTGATTTTCCTTCAACCCACAACTGGCGTGTCTCTGCCCAATCCTCAAAACTAGCTTTTGAGCCAATCGTGCTGTCATGCGAAATACGCGCATCCTGGAATTGGTAGAATAATTTGAAATTATCGGCAGGCTTTAAGGTCAGATTAAGCCGGGTCCGCCAGAGAGAAAGGCCTTTATCGTCATCAACAGCGTCATTGAAATCAAAGTCAGCTTTATATTCGTATCTATGCCGCAACTGTAAATCCATCTCCAGCCATTTCGGAAGACCCTTATTGATGAATTTCCCGGCATAAAGTATCGTTGGACAGGCAAGGATAGAAGGAAGAACGAATGATATAAGCACAATCATGCCTTTAATCTTTTTCCACATTTTACCGCTCCCTGCCCCGCCACGGCGGGGCTTGTACCGGATTGATTTCGCTTGTTCTATCATAAGGACGCCACATCTTCAGGGCCTCGAGAATAACACCACGCACAAAGTCGTCCCCTTTTTGTTTCCAAACAAGGTGCGGCCCATGATAAAACGGATTTTTAAATAATTTCATGAGCTGTTCTTCCCCCCAGCCTTCGCGGATAAACTCCTCGGCAAAGCACAGAGCCATGTCCCGAAGCTGTTCTTCAGTTTGGTTGGGAAGCTCAACACCGATCATCTCTACGGGATCATCCGGTTCACATTCTTTTTTTATCACTCTTATATCCTTTCCTAAAAAAATTATGACCAAAAATCTTCTTGAGAAGATCCTCCTGCGAGGAACCCTCCGGCGAGATACTTTTTCATCGCGTCATTTTCATTAGAAGGCGTATATCCCGTCGTGCCCGGCTTCCAAGCGCCCACCCCATTCATTCCCCCGTCTTCGGCCTTAGTGATCCTCACTAATGTTTCTTTAGGAACTGTGTTGACGGCATGATTATCCGCTTCTCCTCCAAAAATAAATGACATAAACACCTTGGCTTTATGAAAGAGGGTATCGGTCTGATGCATAGGCATATGCCAATTACGGGTGACACTTTGCTGCGACCCAT
>CAYING010000109.1:0-5564 GCA_964364715.1 uncultured Planctomycetales bacterium | reverse complement strand
ATTCCGCGATCCTTTTGGATTTACCGATGGCCTTGCGGACCCGCCGGCCATTGACACGGTAATCAACAAAATAACGCCCGCCCTTGGTTCTTAACGTCGCCATAACGCCCCCCATATTTTTGATGATGGTTTGAGTTTGGGCACCTTTTGGGCACCACCATCTTATTAGGGGTTTAAGATTTTGTAACTACACTATGGAGCCCCCGCGGCTAAAGCCCGCGGTTCCTTTCTACCTGCCCCTCGCGGGGCGGAATCCCGCCGCTTTCCCATCCCCGGGCTGAAGCCTGGGGTGTTATGGGAAGGCGGGATAAAGCCGGTTGGCGGCCGCCCCATCGGATGGCAAGTCAATGCGCAACGCGTACAGCCCTTGCGCATCTTCAAAAAAAGATCATGCGAATGATCTTTGATGAACTCCTGGGCCGCCCGTAACGAGACAGCAAAAAACCGCTGGAATTCGACCGGGGTAAACAGCCGCAGTTCCTTGTCTTTGAAGGCCTGCTGGACGGTGATTGGTTTAAGTTTTCGCTCCATATAGCGCTATAAGTGAAACCGCCTCCCCATCAAATATACCTCCCTATCCGGCAAATTCAAGGCAAGCTTTCCTTTTAATGTTTTCAGAGAAAGTTTGCGTAAACTATCGTCCGTAATGCTTATGATTCCCCGAGCAGAGGTCGGTGTAGAGCCGCTCACCGTCTTCGACGGCGTAGACGACATACGTGAGGCCCGGCTGAAAATCGTAGCCGCATTCGGCTGAGGTCAAGGCGGTGCGGACGACCACGGTCTTGTCTGAACTATCCATCTTCTGCCGCTCGATAATTTCGAACTTCACTTCCAATTCATTTTCCAAATTACGTTCAATATCAAGGGCCTTTCCGGTAAAAACCACGTCCGCGTCGTTGAAATACTGATCCGGCGTGCCGCGGATGCAGGAACAGGCCCACGCTCCTCGCGGGGCGAGTAACAAGATACAAGAAACAAATAACAAACAAATTACAAAAAACAAACCACAAAATTTGGCGCTTGGAAATTGTAATTTGTTTGTAATTTGTGGTTTGTAATTTGCCATTCGTAATATAAAAATCTTGGATTTGAACATTGGAATTTTGAAATTTTTCAGGGTTGAGCTGGCGAGTTTCAGGACATCGTTTACGCTTTCTAAGGACTTAGAATTTCAACTTTCTCTCCCTCAGGAACACCAAGCATTTCTTTTTAATTTTTTTCCCGGCGATCTGAATACCGGCCTCGCGTTCCAGGGCCGGGGCCAGCAAACCGTTGTCCGGCGCCAGAAAAAAATATTTCCTGGTCTTTGCCAGAATCGCCTGACGCTGAGCCGGTTAATAAGGCGATGGTTTTCATAGAAAAAAAGCCAAAAGTTAAAAGTGAAAGGTCAAAAGTTAAAAGTCAAAATTCAAAAGTGATGTGTTGCTTCGCAACCTTGAATTCAAGCGTTCCGCAGGAACACCTTACTTTTGACCTTTGACTTTTAACTTTTGACCTTTAACTTTTAACTTTTCCCTTTAAATATCTTTCTAATCAATCCGATCGCCTTTTCCTGCTCCATAAAATACGGGCTGGCCGCGACCGTGGCCAGCCGGGCGTTTTTCATCAATTCTCGGATCTTTTTGATCTTGACCGCTTCCGGAATATAGCTCATCTCGTCCGAAAAAACATCCATATCCAGGTCGAGAATATACTCGCCGCTGATCTTTTCATCAAACGCTTCCCGGCTGTCGATGATCTTGACCCCGGAGAAAATCTGCGCCGCCAGCGCCGGCCGGATAAAATTCCCGACGTTCAAGACCTCATTAGTATAGGCAAACGCCTTGGCTAAATCAATCTTTTCATCGCCGGTGATCGCGAAGTTCTCCGGCGGCTCGCGCGTATCCTTGTGCCGGTCAATATGGACGAGCTCTGCCCCGCGTTTTGTCCAATTGTTCTTCAAAGCCGCGCACCAGAAAAAGAACGCGTGGTTGTGATTGTCGAAAATAAAAACGTTTTGGCCCGGACGTTCCCAGTGAATAAAATTCTTCAGCCCCAAGCAGTTGACTTCTTTGCCGTCCTGAATCTCGCTAAAGGCGATTTCTTTTCCGACCGCCAGATCATCCGGTGTGCCCTCGATCAACGGTGCGACAAAGATCTTTTTATTCTTCCGCTCAGCATAGGAAAAGGCGTTGTTGCCGGCCGGCTTGTCGATGTAAAACCCGGAATAATAGTTTTCCACAAATTTTCCACCCTGCCTGCCGGCAGGCAGGTCACCGGGGCGGGTCATTGCAAAACCAGTTCCACCGGGCAGTGGTCGGAGCCCATCACGTCTTTTAAGATCACGCTGCTCTTCACGCGCGGTTTCAATTCCGGCGAAACGCAGAAATAATCGATCCGCCATCCGATATTTTTGGCGCGGCAATTTCCCATCGGGCTCCACCAGGTGTAATGGCCGCCGTCTTTAATAAATTCGCGGAACACGTCGATAAACCCGGCATCCACGATATTGCCAAACCCGGCGCGCTCCTCCGGCGTGAATCCGTGATTTTTCACGTTAGCCTTGGGGTAAGTCAGGTCAATCTCGGTGTGCGCGACGTTCATATCGCCGCAGAACACGACCGGTTTTTTCTTTTCCAATTTCTTTAAATATTTCAGGAAATCCACATCCCATTCCTGCGAACGGTACGGCAGACGTTCAAGCTCGCGCTTGGAATTGGGAACATAGACATTCACCAGATAAAAATCTTTATATTCCGCCGTGATCACCCGGCCTTCCCCGTCGTGTTTCTCGATCCCTATTCCGTTCACGACGCTCAACGGCTTTGTCTTGCTGAATATCGCTGTGCCGGAATATCCCGGGCGCGCCGCGTGGTTCCAGGACAATTCATAACCGTTCAAAAAAAAAGTTTTGGCGGCGTCCGGGCTCGCCTTGATCTCCTGCAGGCAGAGCACGTCGGGATCGTGCTTTTTTACAAAATCGAGAAACCCTTTTTTAATGACGGAACGGATACCGTTCACGTTCCATGAGATCAGTTTCATTTTATTTCTCCTTAATGACCCCGCCGCTTCGCAGAGGCGGGGGAATTAATCCCGCCTTTTGTCCCGGCTGCTTCGCTTTGCGAAGCAAAGCGTACGGGACGGCGGGATAAGTTCCGACAATCACCTTATGTTCACTTCGTTCCATAAGTTGAGCCGTCACTTATGCGCGTCTTCTACGGCATGACGAATTTTATTTTTCAAATTCCCGGCAAATTTTTTTAACCGCCCAGCAGGTTCGTTCCCCGGAACACATTTCACACGCGCGCCGCGGGCCGCGGCAAATTTAGACGAGATCACTTTTCCGCTTTTTTTGTGCCACAAAATTTTTTTGCCTTTATGCGCCATATTTAGCCGGGATAATTCAGGGTGATTTGAACATCAACGCCGGGATGCATACTTTTGTGGACCGGGCTTAAACCCCGTTATTGTTCTTTAAGGTTGAAGGCTTTAAGGATTGTCGATTTTTTGTAGCGGACATCGGTCAGCTCCTCGGGAAATTCATAATTAAAAAATAATTTCTTCGGCAGAAAATCGTATTTGACCGCACGTGCGCCGTATTCCTGCGGGGTCTCAAAAAACAAATGGCCGTCCTTAACGCTGATCACCCATTGGATCCCTGCCGTCTGAAGATCCGCGGCGACGCGGTTCGGGTCGCGGTAGGACTCCCATTTGACCGCGGTCGTGAACCATAACCCGACCTGCGGCCTCGTCGGCAGTAAGAACGCCGACAGTCCGGAGATCCCGCCCAGTTCCGTATCCCACGCGCCGGTCATGACCTTCGCGGCGTTCGCTTTTATTTCCTTAAATGCGACCGCGGTTTCCGGGAAATAATACCCGGCGATCTGTTCCATATGCAGTTTATTCTGCAGGACAGCGATATTGTCGCGGATGAACGGGCGTTTAAAATCGCCGCCCTGATGCAGAATGATACTCCAACCGGGCACAGCGATCAAGAGAACGGCCCACCGCCCCCATTTCACCGGCACGGCTAGGCTCTGGTGAAGAAAGAAATCCACAGCAGCAACGGCCGCGACCGCGGTGACGGCAATCCCGTAACGGTAATGCCGCGGGTCCAGGAAACTCACCAGGCACAATCCGATCACGGTGATCTGCGCGATCAACAGCCACCAGCACACTTGCGAAAATTTTTCTTTGTCCCACTCCCGACGAGCCGCGGCCCCGGCCACCACCGCCAGAGGCAGCAGCAACAGCGACCAGGAAACGATCTTGGCCGCGTGGATACCGGGCCAGAAGAACATAAAGCTGAAATATTTAGCGATCATCGAGAGCGGCAGCGGGCCGAAATAAAATTTATGCAGGATCTCGGCTTTGACCGGCGTCCAGTTCAAAACGCCCATCTCTCCGGCGAACATCGGGAAACTCGGACAACCGGTGGCTAAAAAATTTTTCAAAGGCCATAACGCGCCGATCGCGGCCGCGCCGGCGAGGACGATCCAAAAAGAGCGGCGCCTAAAAATATTCTGAACCGAGGCTTTAAGGTCCCGCTGAATAAAACACCCGGCGGTAAGCAGCATTATCAAGGTGTACGCCATTTGATATTTATTGGCCAAGACCTGCGTTAAAAAAACCAACGCCAGCGCGAAACGGAATGACGACGGATTTTCCCGCGCTTCCCAGAAATTATAAGCCGCCGCGAAAAGCAGAGCGGCCAGCGCGCTGTTAATGATACAGCAATTATTCGCGCCGGAATAAAACATATGGTCATTGAACAAGGTCATCATCACGGCCGCCAGCGCGGTGAGATCGTTCCAGCGCCATTTGACATACCCGAAAACCAACAGGACCGCGATCACCGTCCAGAACGCGACGGTCAGTTGTGGAAACAAAGTCTGCTGAGGAAAAACAGAAATTCCCAAGGCATACGGCACCGCGTTGAACTGCGGGACAAAGACGCGCATATCCATCGCCGGTGAAGCAAAAAGGCTCGTCCCGTGCTCCAGCCAAAGTTTCTGCGTGAACAGATAGGCGGCGTGCGAATCGACATCGACGAGAAAATAACAATTGCGAAAAAAGAAAAATCCGAGCAGAAGGGAAAAACCGGCCAGCGGGACATTCCAGGAAATCTTTTTAGTGAAAAACTGCGCGCATTCCCGGCGGACATCCGGGAGGAAAAGAAAACCAAGGTTCAAAACAACCGCGCTCCACAAAAACGGGGCTTTGTATAATTTTACCAGGGACAGAAGGAGCATCTCGCCGATGATGAGAATGCTTCCTAAGAGAAAAATTTCACCTAAAGCGAGAATACGGTTGGGAGACGATGCTTTACCGCGGAGGAACGAATGGATCGCCGCGCCCGCTGCCCCGGCGCAGAGAACATACCCAGCGAACATGCCAAATTGTATCCAATTCATCCCGATTTTCCCTGCCCCGCCGTGGCGGGGCTTAATTATTCCCAATTTCCATTAGATGAAATCGGGATAAGTACCTGCCTGCCGGCAGGCCTCTCAATGGAGCCCCCGCGGGCTTTAGCCCGCGGTTCCTTTCTACCTGCCCCTCGCGGGGCGGAATCCCGCCGCTTTCCC
>CAYING010000108.1:3268-5732 GCA_964364715.1 uncultured Planctomycetales bacterium | reverse complement strand
CGCTTTCCCATCCCCGGGCTGAAGCCTGGGGTGTTATGGGAAGGCGGGATAAAATACAGAGAAAGCAAGTACATCCCAATTTTATAGCACGGGCAGAGGGAATTCACAAACCAAATAATTCCCCCCCCGGGAGTGGAAGGACATCGGAAGGCTATTTAATCTCGACCTCGGGTTTCCATTGCAGGATTTCGTTGACCGAAACCTCGCGGCCGTTTTGATCCGTCATGATCACTTCCCCTGAATCATCCTGACGGGCCGTTATTTCCCGGCCGGAGGGAACATCCCCGGGTTTATTCATCAACGGATTAATGATCCAGGCCTTGATCAAAACGAACCCCAAGAAACCGCCAATCAAGATCAATTTCCAGTTTTTCATGGTTGCCCTTTCTTCCAATCGTCTTCCAATAAGCCCTGTACGTTTTGGCGCCCTTTTCCTTAGTGTTAGTGTACCGGAGTTGTACCAGCGTTCGCAAAAACTAACCCTCCGCGACTTGCGTCGCTGCGGAGGGTTATTGTGCGTGACGGATTGTTGACTAAAAACTATTTTCCCGCGGCTAAAAACTGGCGGATATCGACTAACTTCGCGACCGGAATCTGAAAGGCATCAATTTTATGGTCATTATTTCTATCGCTATATTTAATCCCGTAAGGGCTCTGCGGAGCGCCGTTGGGAAAGTATTCCTTGCTGTTCAATAATTCATCCAAACTCAGCCATCGGCCGCTGTCTTCTTTGGCTTTTTCCCATTGTTTATTTAATATCGCGATATTGGCTTCTTCCGCCTCAACCGCCCGCTGATGAAGCATTTGCTCTTTACCCTGAACAATGCCGATCAAAACCAAATAATCCTCCTGTTTCAAAAGAGATTTGTTGTCCCAGCCTTTAAGCGGCGCGATCCCGAAAGATCCCAATAAACCCGCGCAATCGCCCGGCAATGCCGCCGGCGGCAATAAATTCTCAATTTTTAATAACTTAACCAGCTCAACGGCGAATTGTTCCTGGGTTAAAGGATTTTCATCGGACAACGCCGGCTGCGCGAAAATTAACGGATCGTTCCCCAAAAAACACACAACGCTTAATAAAAGTGCAGTCACTATTTTTTTCATCATTCAGGCCTTTCTTGAATATTTATTAATAACGGGCGGTTAAACCAATTCCGTATTTATTATCTTCATAACTTTCCGACGCGAAATCCGTGTCGCGGGTGACATGGCCATAGCTCACTTCAGCGGTTAACCAGCTGTTTAACTGCTGGTTAAACGCGAGATTGACATTATAGATATTCGCTTCGTGATCAACCCTCGGCGACCCCGCGATCGCGTCGATCGAATCAAAATCTTGAAGCTCATAAGAATAATTCGCGGACAATAATGATTTTGGGCTTATGGCGTGGCTTAATCCTAAATTCACCAAATTGGAAGTGTATTGAACATAGTCGCTGCGCAAGGAATGAGATTTATTCATCCCGGTGTAGGACGCATTAAGTTTTGTGTAAAGAGAGAAAACACTTTCCAGGCTCACGGTAAAATCGACATTGTTGTCGTCTTCATCGTCCGGATTTTCTATGTCAATGTCCGCGAAACC
The DNA here is from genome assembly GCA_964364715.1 of uncultured Planctomycetales bacterium. GTDB lineage: Bacteria > Omnitrophota > Gorgyraeia > Zapsychrales > GWA2-47-8 > CAYING01. Next base: position 4,150 of record CAYING010000108.1, on the reverse strand, counting down.
GATCTCGGCCGCGGCATTGACCACCCCGGGGAATTTTTTCAGCAGGCCGATAAAGGGGCGGGTTGTCGCGGATCCTTTCGCGGCGGTGTGCGTAAAATTAACCCTCTCCCAATCAAAACCGGCTGTTCCGAGCAAATTCCGGTCATCAAACAATACTTGGTTAAGGGCTGTCTTGGTTTTAAACTCATCATTATCGATAAATGTATCGTTGGCGTCATCGCTGACATTCAAGGATTGATAGCCCAGATCAGAGACAAATGTCGTCGCGGGGCCCATTTCATACTTCACCTGGATCCCGGGCATCACTTGAGTATAGCCGAGAGCTAAAAGCCGGTCGCTGATAGCCGTGGTGATATTGCTGTTTTGCAGCCAAGTGACATCGTTCTTCAGGCCGATGGAAAATTTGTCATACGGACGGTAAGAATAAAGGACCTTCCCGGAATGACTTAAGACTTCTTCTGATTCGCCGTCAAAATAAGAATAATTCCCGACGTAATTCCAGGAAACATACTGCTTGCCGAATGACTTGGAATACTTCATCCCCTGCGTTAATATCTGCTTGAGGTCGGAATTCTCGTCAGTTTCCGACAGGAAGATATTGTCATCATGCTCTAATTTTATTCGAGTCGTAAAATCAATGTCTTTTAAGAACGTTTTAAAGCTGTTCTGCTCTGAGGCGTTTTCCTGTCCCCAGGCATTTAAGCTTAAACAAAAATAAAGAAAGAAACTTAGAACCTTAAACCTTTTATTTTTTATTGGAATCATCTCAGTCTGCTTTCGTTGAAGTTTTTTAGAAAATTATTATTGGCCATCAAGAATAATCGCATCAACTGCCGGGATGATATTTGGATCTAACGGTTCAACGGCCGGGATGATATTTGG
>CAYING010000108.1:0-3020 GCA_964364715.1 uncultured Planctomycetales bacterium | reverse complement strand
CCGGGATTTCCGTTGGCCTTACTACTAGTTGACCTCCTGGTCCAACTGCCGGGATTTCAAGCGCTAGCGGGGCTAATCCTATTGGACTTACCGGGGTACCGGACGAAATTACAAGTTGAGCTGGTTCAACTGCCGGGATTTCCGTTGGCCTTACTACTAGTTGACCTCCTGGTCCAACTGCCGGGATGATATTTGGATCTAACGGTTCAACGGCCGGGATGATATTTGGGTCTAACGGTTCAACTGCCGGGATGACATCTGATTCTAATGGACCAACTGGCGGGACGACATCAGGGTTGGACGGAGGATTAAGCACTATATCGCCGCCGGTTATACTGGGCTGATTTAAATTATCGACTGTCCCCAATGCTGCTCCTCCGGCCGCCGCGAAAGCATCATTGGCTTCCTGCAGTTCACATTTTAATAGTTCCAGATATATATTACTCTCATTATTGTTCACGGCCTGGTCAAGAATTTGGTCGCATTTTTGATTCTTTTTTGAAGCTTGAGCTGAAAAAACCGGATCAGGCGATAAAAAAACTACACATAAAAATAAAGCTAAACCCATTGCCTTGCTGGCCGCGACCTTTGAAACGCTGGACTTCCCGACGGAATTAAACATAAACGCCCCCTGTTTTGTTAAAACTTGCTTTGTTAAAATTCAAAGTGTTGTTGTCAATGACAATGATGGATGGAACAGCTCTCTACAGTGACAGGAGTGAGTATACAGAATGTCTCTCAAAAGTCAACCGAAATTAATCATAGAATTAATCATAGAAATTAATCGGAAATTAATCAGCGGGATGGGAATTATTCAGCTAACAACGACAATAATGTGCTTTTAGAGATGTTAACGCCTGCAGGGGATTGAGATGCAACAAGATGGGTTAACTTGCCGGCAATTCGCGCTGAGGCAAACGAGGAACCTTCTTGTCCGGCAATTCTTCCGTCGGCAAAAATATCACAAATCTTGGGAGAATAACCGGCGATCCGGCCGTTTTTTTGCAATCCGCCGACCGAAATGACATTAGGGTTAGAGGCAGGAAAATTAATCACTTTCTCAGACGCGGCATTATTCTTGTAGACATTCCCTTGAGAATCAAACCGGAATCGGCCAGAGATGGGGATGTTCCCGCTGGCGGCTACAAAAATTATGCCGTTTTCTTTCACCGCGCGGCTGATCAATTGATCAATTTCCGGGTCATAGGCGATCACTAACGACATATTGATCAGATCGATCTTATTTTCAACAGCCCATAAAATGGCTGATTTTATGGCTTTCGCGGAAGGTTTAAATTCCCCCCCTTCATTTTCACACACTTGCAGCATATAAATTTCAGATGTGGGATTCCCGCGGCGGATAAGCTGGGCTATCGCGGTGCCATGCCCCATGGGGTCTTGATCCGCCCTGATATTGGTAAAGCTGACGGCATGGTCTACATATTTGGAGGCCCCTGAATCTAAAATCGCGATCCGGACCTCTTTAGCGGACAGAGTATTAACGTAACTCCCTGCTATCAAAAGGCTTGCAAAAACTACCGCCAAAATTTTTTTAACCTTTATCATTTGAACCTCAATAAAAAAGCCTACTCTCTAGTATAAGAGCAGGCTTTTATCGAGATTCAAACGATAACCCAACCGGCAGCTGACTGTCCGTCTCTTAAAAAAGAGGTGTGGACTCTTGAGTTTTGCGCCCTATCCTTTCGGATTCAGCCACACATCATAGCTGATCCGCCATGCTTTTTGGCGGAAGTTTGCCCTTATCAATCGAGTAGATGATCAAATACCCATTCAAAGATCAATTAAGCTTACATTGCAAGTATATTTTATGAAGGAAGAAAAAACAAGGGCGGGAGGTATCTTTCCCTGAAAACGCTTTCAGCGGGTTTACACTACAATTCGACCGGCACCGGGCGAATTGTAGTGTAAACCGCCCCGCGCCTCAAAGGATATTTCTTATTTTTCCGGTCAGGATCCCGCGCATGACGTCCTGTATTTCCGCGAGTTCGGCGCGCAAAGCTTCGCGCTCGCGCATCTTTTTTTTAAGGTCCGCCGGGACCTCTTTGCCTATGTAAGTGTGGATGACCTTTTTCCCTTCCCGGCGCTGAAAATAAAAATACGTGCGGCCGGAGATCAGACGCTCCTTGATCGTGCCCTGCGGCAGTTCCGCCAGCCGGCGCCAAATCCTGTCCCGGGCGTTCCAATAATAACTTTCGCTGTGTTTTTTCATGGGAAAATAACGGCCCTACGTCAATACGCGTAATCGACCAATTTTCTAAAATGATCCGGCACTTGTGTCTCGAACGTCAGTCTTTTTTGGCTGAACGGGTGGCTGAATTCGATCGACCGCGCATGCAGCGCGAGGCGCGCAAATTTAGGGAAACCTTTGCCGTACTTATCATCGCCGACGACGGGATGGCCTTCGTCCGCCATATGCACGCGGATCTGATTTTTTCGGCCGGTCAAAAGATTGATCTTTAACAAACTGAACTTCCCGGTTTCCTTGAGCACGGTATATTCGGTGTGGGACAATTTTCCCTTGGCGCTGTCCTGGCTCGAATGGATGACATAATCTTCGTCTTCCTCTAAATAACTTGAGACTGTTCCTGATTTTTTGGCGAAGGTCCCGTGCGCGACAGCGTAATAAGTTTTGACCGTATTTTTCCAATCGTCCTTGAGAGCGATCTGCATCTTTTCAGTTTTGGCGAAGATCAGGACACCGGAGGTATGCTGGTCCAGCCGATGGACAACGTAAACGCAGTTACGCGACTTGGCCTGGCCCTTGCGGACATAGTCATTGAGGGCGGCGTGGACCGTGTGCTCCTTGTTCCATTTTGCCGCGACCGTTAAAACTCCGGGCGACTTGTTCCCGACGATAATGTCGCGGTCCTCGTAGAGGATCGCGAAACCGCGGGGCTGGTATTTCTTGGGTATTTTTTTAAACGGCGGCATGGTGAGTTTTCAGCAAAACCGCGGACAGGAAACTTTCCTTCATCAAACCGCTGCCGCGGAATTCAATA
>CAYING010000107.1:0-5761 GCA_964364715.1 uncultured Planctomycetales bacterium | reverse complement strand
AAGAATGGTTTGACGCGATCTGGGATGATAAAACAGGGCTGGTCGAAGATGTTAAGGAGCAGGTTTTAAAATATATTGAACAGCTGTACGTGGAAAATGAGCCTGAGTTTATTTATTTTAAAACTCTTTTTCATATTTTTGAGAATTATTTGGATGAGCAAAAGAAGGGCGGTCTTTTAAACGAGCGCACAGGATTTTTTGACAGTGAAATATGGAATACGCTCTACGATTTTCAAAAGGATGGTACTAAGGGAGCGATCAACAAGATATTAAAACATAACGGTTGTATTATTGCAGACAGCGTCGGTCTTGGAAAGACATTCGAAGCTCTCGCCGTGATTAAGTATTTTGAACTCTTGAACAACCGCGTCCTGGTGGTATGTCCTAAAAAACTTTCAGGGAATTGGACTATATATCAGGCAAGCCAGAATCACGCGCTGAATCCCTTCAAAAACGACAGGTTCAATTATACGGTTTTATACCATACAGATATGGCGCGTGAATCCGGCCATTCTGATGCCAACGGAATTGATCTTGAGAACTTCAATTGGGGTGCTTATGACCTTGTAGTTATTGATGAATCCCATAATTTTCGTGGAAATCCGCTGGAGCATGTCAAGGAAGATGGAAACGTGAAGATGAACCGGGCAAAGTGGCTGATGGAAAAAGTCATTAAATCTGGAGTTAAAACCAAAGTTTTGATGCTTTCGGCCACTCCCGTGAATAATACCCTTCGTGATTTACGTAATCAGATTTTATTTATTACTGAGGGGAAAGAGGACGCTCTTTTCGAGCACTGTAAAATAAAAGACATTTCGTTTACCCTCAAGAATGCCCAGACAAATTTTACCAATTGGGCCGATCCTAAGAAAAATCCGAAAAGGAACATGAAACAGCTATTGGAGCGGCTTGATTCAGGTTTTTTTAAATTACTTGATGAGCTGACCATTGCCCGATCCAGAAAGCATATCAAGAATTTCTACAATATTGAAGCAATCGGCAAGTTTCCCGAAAGAAATAGGCCGCATTCTGTTTACCCGGAAATCGATTTGCATAACCGTTTTCCCTCTTATGACAGGTTGAATAAACAGATACGGCAATACAAATTATCCGTATTTAATCCATCGGCGTATGTAAAAAAGGAAAAACAGAAGGAATATCAGGATCGGGCCGGACAACAGATTCTTGCATTTACGCAGGAAGATCGCGAACATTTCCTCATTGGTATGATGCAGATCAACTTTCTTAAGCGGCTCGAAAGTTCTATAAACTCCTTTGAAATATCAATGGACAGAACTATTAAGAAAATTGAGCGGCTGGAAGAAAAAATCAAAATTTTCTTGGAATCAAAAGTGAAATCGCAGGAAGGATCTTTGGAAGGCCTTGAACCGGATGAAGATGAACTGGAAGAGAATGCTGATGATCTTGAGCAGTGGCAAGTTGGCAAGAAATTTAAATACGATCTGGCTGATCTTGATCTTGAGAGATGGTTGAAGCACCTTAAAAATGACAAGGAAGCCTTAATTGATCTTTATAACAATGCGGTTTCAGTAACACCTGAAAGAGATGCAAAATTAGCGGAACTCAAGAAAATTATCGCCGCTAAAGTCAAGAATCCTTTTAATGCTGATAATAAGAAAGTTGTCATATTCACCGCTTTTGCCGACACCGCGCAATATCTTTATGAAAATATAATGCCTTGGTGCCAAGCAGAGCTTAAACTTCATTGCGCGTTAGTTTGCGGCAGTTATACACAGACTACTTACGGCAAAGGTGATTACGATAGTATTCTTTTGAATTTTTCTCCCATATCAAAGAACCGCGCAAAAATGACCGGCGTTTCACAAAGCGAAGAGATCAGCATTCTTATAGCGACAGATTGCATTAGCGAAGGTCAAAACCTTCAGGATTGTGATTATCTCATTAATTATGATATTCACTGGAATCCTGTCCGGATTATTCAAAGGTTTGGGCGTATTGATCGGCTGGGAAGCAAAAACAGCGTCATACAGCTTGTCAATTTTTGGCCGACGAAAGACCTCGATAACTATATCAACCTCAAAGAGAGAGTCGAAGCGCGTATGGCGCTCGTGGATGTCACGGCTACCGGGGAGGACAATATTCTCAACGTGGATCAGATAGAGGAGCTGATTACTGATGATCTGAAATACCGCAATCAGCAGCTTAAAAAACTCAAAGAAGAAGTCCTTGACCTTGAGGACATGGATGAATCTGTCTCGCTGACCGATTTTACATTAGATGATTTCAGAATTGAACTTTTGAATTTTCTTGAAAGTAATCGAAAACGGCTTACCGAAGCGCCGTTCGGCCTTTACGCCGTCGTTCCTTCGCCGTCCGGTAAACATGCCGCAATGATTGATTCTAGCGAATTCTCTGCGACAGAAAAGGAAATTTTGAAACCCGGAGTTGTTTTTTGTCTCAAGCAGAAGGGAGATAGCGACGGCAATGAAGAAGTTAACCCGCTTAATCCATATTTCCTTGTTTATATCCGTAATGACGGCAACGTCCGGTTTAATTATACCAACGCCAAACAGATCCTTGAGATCTACCGCATGATGTGCCGGGGCAGGAAAGCCCCTTATGAAAAACTTTGCGAGCTCTTTAATGCCGAAACTAACAGCGGCGAAAAGATGGGCGACTATACAGAACTTTTAAAAAAGGCGGTCGATGAGATCGTTCGTGTTTTTAAAAAGCGGGGGAATCAGCGGCTTACGGTTGACAGAGGCGCTCTGGTGATCCCCCCGTCACATCAGATCAATGAAATGGAAAGTTTTGAACTCGTAACCTGGCTGGTGATCAAATGAGAACGACTCCTGAGCAGATTGATCTTTGGCGCAGCGCGTCTTCAGAGCACCAGAGGTTAGAATTTAAAGAAGCCAAGACACAGTTCGACAATCGGAAGCTTTATAAATATTGTGTAGCCATAGCCAATGAAGGCGGCGGGTTTCTTTTACTCGGAGTGTCCAACACTCATCCTCGTTTTGTGGTCGGGACCACGGCTTTCAACAATACCGTGGAGATGGCTGAAAAACTTTTTCAGGCCGTTGGCTTTCGGGTGGATATTGAAGAGGTAAACCATTCGGACGGGCGGGTTCTCGTATTTCATATTCCGCCGAGACCCCGCGGAACCGCGTATCATCTCGATGGAGCTTACCTTATGCGATCGGGTGAAGATCTTGTCCCGATGAGTGAAGATCAGCTCCGGCGGATTTTTGCCGAAGGTGAACCGGATTGGCTGGAGGAGCCTTCCATTCAGGGAATTGACGGCCAGCGTGTGGTCGATCTTCTTGATACGCAGACGTTCTTTGAACTATTGAAGCTGCCTTTTCCTACTGATCGGGCAGGAGTCTTGGATCGGCTTGTCCGGGAACGGCTCATTGATGATCATGGCAGTCATTACTCCATTCGTCGGTTGGGGGCGCTGCTTTTGGCCAGACGCATCGCGGATTTTCCGGATATTGCGCGCAGAGCTCCACGAGTGGTGGTTTATACGGGCACATCCAAGCTGGAAACAAAACTTGATCAATTTTGGGTTGATGGCTATGCTGTTGGCTTCAAGACCCTTATCCATTTCATCATGGCACAGCTGCCGCAGAATGAGGTTATTGAAGATGCTTTGCGCAAGGAAGTCAAACTGGCTCCGGAGATCGCCATTCGTGAGCTGGCAGCGAATGCGCTTATTCATCAGGATTTTCGTATAAGCGGAGTTTCCGTGATGATAGAAATTTATTCTGACCGCGTTGAGGTTTCAAATCCGGGAGAGCCTGTGGTACCTGTTGAGCGGTTCATTGACGGCTATCAGTCGCGCAACGAACGGTTGGCTGATCTCATGCGTCGTATGGGTATATGTGAAGAAAAAAGCAGCGGCATCGACAAGGTCATCCATGCGGCTGAAATCTATCAACTCCCAGCTCCTGATTTTCGTTCGGGGCACCGTCGAACCATTGTCGTTCTTTTTGGCCCCAAGGACCTGGAAGATATGGATCGCGATGATCGTATCCGCGCCTGTTATCAGCATTGTGTTTTAAAGTGGGTCATAGGTGATCGTATGACGAACCAATCGCTGCGGGAGCGGTTTCATTTGCCAGAGAACAAAAGCGCTATCATTTCCCAGATCATTGCGGCTGCAATTGAGGTCAAGGTGATTAAGCCGGATGAGAAGGTTGGGTCATCCAGAAAATTTGCGCGATACTTGCCCTTTTGGGCATGATCTTATTTAAGACAGAGCCGTTTTAAGGTGAGTAAATGTTCATAACTTGTTTAGTTTCAATGGTTTATTTATTTAAGCGTTTGCCTTCTTTAGAATGATGTTTATGGAAGTTTAAGGCGCGATGAAAGAAACAAAAACCCGTATAAGAGAATCCATAGAAGCCCTCGCGCAAGGCAGTCTTACCGAAAAGTCGCTCGCCCTCTTTAAAGCCCTCGGCTGTAACACAAACCGGCGATCCTCGTTAGGTCAAAAGACGTATAAAGGGTTTAAAGATGCTTATCTCGACAGCAATGTCCGTTTTAATGAAGAAAAAGCCCTCGTCTCCGAATGGAAGTATATCGATCTTCTTTTTCAGCTTTCTCAAGAAGAAATAACTCCACAGCTTGGTTTGTTTGATACCATGCAGGTAGACCGCACGATTATCGAAACCTATCTTTTCTTTGTTGTTGAATTATCCCAAGAACATTACAGCCGCACAGCGTTAAGCCATATCACCCGTGAGATCAATAAAGTATTTCCCATGCCCGTCATGGTGTTTTTCAAGCACGGGCAAGCGTTGACCCTTGCCGTCATCAACAGAAGATTGCATAAACGCGATGAGCAAAAGGATGTGCTTGAGAAAGTCACGCTCATTAAAGACATTAATATTGAGAACCCTCACCGGGCGCATATTGAGATTCTTTTTGACCTGTCGTTTGAAGAACTTTTACGTGTCCACAAATTTACAAATTTTGTCGAACTTCATAATGCCTGGCAGAAGACGCTCGATACCAAAGAACTCAACAAGAAGTTTTACAAGGAGCTTTCCAACTGGTATTTCTGGGCGATGAAAGAGGTGGATTTCCCGGGGGCTGCCCTTCACGCGGATAAGAAGAGTTTGTTTAAAGACGAAGATAAAGAAAAGGAACACAACGCGAAGAATCTTATTCGTCTATTGACCCGCCTCTTGTTTGTGTGGTTTGTTAAAGAAAAGGGGCTTATTCCCGAAGAGCTCTTTGAGGAAAAATATTTAGCTAACGAGCTGCTCAAAAATTTTCAGCCCAAGAAAGGGACCGGCGCGTCAGGGAACATCACCAGTTCCTATTACCGCGCCATCCTGCAGAATCTTTTTTTTGCCACACTTAATCAAACGAAGGGTAAAAGGGAGTTCCGCAAATCTGGCCAAAATATGAATGTAACGAATCTGATGCGGTATGAGCGCTATTTTAAGGATTCGAAGAAATTTGTACAACTGGTTGAGAAGGTCGTGCCTTTTATGAACGGCGGGCTTTTTGAATGTTTAGATATGCCTGATCTAAAAAAGAAAGGCAAACAAGGCGGCGATGTTATTGTTTATTCGGACGGTTTTTCGGACAGAGATGATAACCCTCTCCGGGTTCCGGATTACATTTTTTTCGGCACGGAAGACCATGCGGATTTAAGCGACGCATACGGTGATAAAACCAAAGAATATAGGAATGCGGCGGTTAAGGGGCTCATCAACATTTTAAAGTCGTATAAATTCACCGTGGCTGAAAACACGCCGCTGGA
>CAYING010000106.1:0-6035 GCA_964364715.1 uncultured Planctomycetales bacterium | reverse complement strand
CCAAAAGATTAAAACGCACAAAAAGAATCTGAGCGCGGAGTCAATCCTGGCAGACATAGCATTGAAATCCATAAATCTCTTTTAATACGCTCCCTTACCGTGGATCACCACCGGGATCGTCTGGAAAAGAATGTTCAGATCCAGCCAGAACGACCAATTATTGATATACCAGATATCCCATCTGACAAGACGGGCAAAGGAGATGTCACTGCGTCCGCGGACCTGCCATAATCCGGTGATCCCGGGGCGGACCTCGAGACGTTTTAATTGATTAAGATCTTCCTTCTCGATCTGCTCGATCGGAAACGGCCGCGGCCCCACCAAGCTCATATCCCCGATCAAGACATTAATGATCTGCGGTAATTCATCAAGGCTGTATTTCCGCAAAAACCTTCCCATATCGGTCACCCGGGGGTCCTGGCGGATCTTGAAGATCGGGCCGTCGGCCTCATTTTTCTCTTTCAATTTATCCAGATGCTGATCGGCATCTTCGACCATGCTGCGGAATTTGTACATATAAAAAATATTTCCCCGCCGGCCGTAACGCTTGGAACGGTAGAGGACCGGCCCGCGGCTGTCGAGCTTGATCAGTGTCCCGATGACCAAAAGAACCGGTAAAAGCGCGGTCAGCGCCGAAAGGCTCACGATAAAATCAAACATCCTTTTCCCGAACTGCTTCTTGGAATATTCCACGCCGCAATATTCAATGACCGGGATAAAACCGATATTAAATTTAAAAAATTCTCCGGTCGTCATATCAAACCCCTGGGGAATGACACGCACGGCGATCCCCATATCGCGGGCCTGCTGCAGAACCTGCAAAAACGACTGGCCTTCCGGGTAGATCGTCACAAAAATGGTATGCACAAACTCTTTCCGGGCGATCTCGCTGAAATCGCTGATCTTCCCCGCGATCCGGACATTTTTATCCCGCGGATCGTTCCCTTTATAATCGTCGAGAAAACCGACCACTTTCAATCCGAGCCCCGGCCGGCTTTTGATCTCCTCGGCCAAGGCAACGCCCACTTTCCCCGCGCCCAGGATCAAGGCATTAAAATTGTTATAACCCTGGCTGACCAGATATTCAACGAGCCAGCGCTTGAAAACGCGCCAAACCGATAAAAGAATGACCATCCCCAGCCCCGCATTCATAAAAACGGTCCGCGGAAAACCATAGATCTTCAAGGAATAGATCGTCGCGATCGTGACCATCGCCGATAAAAAAACGGACTTTATGACGAGCCATATCTCGATCCCTTCCACAACCTCACGACGGGTCTGATACAGATGATTGGAATTCATAAAAAGGATCGTGGCCACGACCCAGAAAAGAAATATAAGCCGGAACGGATTTTGCGGATCAAGAAAAAGATAAGAAAAAGAAACCGGGAAATTGAGGAGCTTTTGCCGCAAAAGACAGGACACGTAAATGGCAGAATACAGGCAGGCGGCATCGATCGCGATGTATATAAATTTTATGGCTAAGATCTTCGCGCGTGTGACCATCACTATTTTCCTTTAGATTGAAATTGTTCTTTCAAAAGCAGAACAATGAATTTCGTGTTGCCGACGAAGTATCTTTTCCACAAGCGCCGCGGTTCGCAGCATAAACGGAATAACCATTCAAGCCCCGAACACTGCATCCAGCGCGGCGCCTGGGGTTTTATCCCGGAAAGGAAATCAAATGCCGCGCCTACCCCCAGCATTACCGGAACCGTTAGCTTATCACGATTTTTGCTCATCCAGAAATCCTGTTTTGGGGAGCCCAACCCCACCCAAAGGATATCCGGCTGAGCTTCGTTGATCATTGTCACGATCTTTTCATTTTCCGCATCGGTCAATTCACGGAACGGCGGGGAATACATACCAACGATCCTTATGCTTGAGGCTTGAGCGGCAAGTGCAGTTTTCAGACGCCCGCAGACTTCTTCGGTTCCCCCGTAAAAAAAATGGCGCAATTCTTTTTGTTGGCCTTCTTTACAAACTTTCAGGAGCAGATCAGGCCCGTACGTCCGCTCGACTTCCTTAAAACCTTTTCCCCTGGCCAGCCAGACGACCGGCATCCCGTCGGGAGTGACCATTTGCGCCCGGTTGACAACGTCACGGTACTGTTCATCCTCATGGCAGGAAACGATCGTTGAAACCGGCGCTACGCACACATAAGCCTTTTCCCTCTTACTCACCCATTCCTCAATAATTCCCCAAGCGGAGTCAAGATTAACCGCATCAACTTTAACTCCGAGGATATCGACTTTTTGAGCTTTCATAATGACTGGGGCGTTTCGATGAAAAAATTTAAGCCGTTTTAGCCGTCGGCCGCATCAAGATCCAGTGATAAAAACGGCGCAGCAGGAACATAAAATGATTGAGCGATTTAACGGCCAGGAGATTGGCGATGAAAACCTTGGGGTTGAAGTGGAAGGATAAAAATGCCTTTCGCTTAAGATCGAGAAGCGCGTCCCGGGTCATTCCCACAGGCGTATACGGCGCGGACATAAAAAGAAAATTGTTCCAATCAACCTTGGAGATCTCTCCCGACTGGACCAGCTCATTGTAACTCGACGTGCCGGGCAAAGGCAAATAGGTGAAAAAATTCGCGCGGACCAGGTCCAATTCCTTGGACAAACGGATCGTCTGTTCCATTTCCTCTTTTGTCTCGGAAGGAAATCCCAAAATGAAAAACGCCGCCACCGGCAGCCCGTGTTTGCGGATCATGGCCACGTTCTGTTTGATCTTCTCGACGGTCGTGGCCTTTTTCATCTTTTGCAGGATACGGTCATTGCCGGATTCAACAGCGACGGTGATAAGATACCATCCCGCCTCTTTCATCAATTCCAGGATTTCATCGTCCAAACGGTCCATACGGATCCCGTTGGGGGTCGCTACACTGATATCAAGTTTAAGATCGATAATGCCGCGCAGGACCTGTTTGCAGTAATCCAGGTCAAAAGTAAAATTGTCGTCGACGATGTGAAATTCGCGCACGCCGCGGCTGTAAAGGTACAAGATATGTTTTTGAATATAGTCGACGCTGTGATGGCGGAGCCTTTTTCCGGAAAGGATCGGCGCGGAACAGAAGGTGCAGGAATACGGGCATCCGCGCGTCGTAATGATCGGCGCGATCGGGAATTTCTCATAAAAGGCGCCGTGCTGCGATTCCGGATACGTCTCCGGCGGCATCAGATCCCAGGCCGGAAATCCCAACGCATCCAGGTCCTGAACAAAGGCCGGCAGATTGCTGATGATCTTTCCGTCACGCTGCCAGACCAGACCTTCGATTCCCTGCAGGTCATTTTCCTTCTTCTCCAAAGCCGCCAAAAATTTCGGGAAACTGATCTCTGATTCTCCGTTAAAAGCATAATCCGCATAGGGCTGAAAGTGCGTATACGCCTCAACCGGGATGGAAGAAATGTGCGCTCCCCCGACGACGGTTATCTTGTCCGGAAAAGCTTCCTTAATGTACTCGAACATTTTGTACACTTTCGGAGCATCGAAAGTATAGCACTGCATCCCGATCAGATCGGGATTATGTTTAGCAACTATCTGATTGATCTTTTCAGCGGGAGTGTTTTCCTTGATGCAGTCATGGATCACAACGTCGTGATGATTGCGGATCTGTGAAGCCAAATACCCAAGCCCCAAAGACGGCTGAATATGGTCGGCCAGATTGTTAGGTTTGATCAAAAGGACTTTCATCCCGATTTTCCTTAATTTTACCCAATTTTCAATTAGATGAAATCGGGATAAGTACTTGCTGCTTCAAATTTAATATTGGAGAAAGCAAGTACATAATCCCTTGCCGGATAAGGTGTTTAAAGCGTGTCCAGTATACTAAAAACTCCCATAGAATGCAAAAAATTATAAAATTTTGATCAATTTTGATCAATATTTCATCTCGACAAATTCCTTCGGAAATCCATAATCATAAAAACCCAGCTTGGGGTATCGTTCCACGTTCGTAAGGATCTTGGCGAATTCCGTGACCGGCTGGATAATATAGTCCTGCTGAACCGGTCTCTCCACAACAACCCACTGCACATTGTGCTCTTGCAGATCTTTAACAATCAGCTCTTCGCTGTTATAGGAATCCCATTTCACCAAACTGCTTCGCCAGACACACACGATCGGCTTGATCGGAATAAACATCAACGGAAATTTCATATCATCCTGAATGTAATACGCCAATGAGTTTACTTTATCAGGATTCTTGTTCAACAATTCTTGTATTTGGAAAGCACCCGGATAATATTTCTCAATGACCGAATTCATATTCATTTTATTCGTCAACACATTGAAATTTTCACCAAACGTCGGCCGTTTGAACGGGCCTCCCTGTTCAAACGCTACTTTATAGCCCGGTATCGAAAGTAGCCCAATGATCCCGATGATGACAATCTTATTCTTAATATTGAAACATTCGGATATGACGTAGTGTAATGAAAATACCGCGGCAAAAACAAAGATCCCGATGGAAAAACGGTAATACCTGGGCTCATAGTGAGCAGCTAACGACGTTCCCAAAACTGCCAAGACCGACAGCCCTGTCCAAAATAAAAATTCCAGCAATGCCTCCCTGTTCAATTTCTCACGCTTCAAGACCGCGATCAAAAATAACGGCAAAAAACAGATCACCATCCACAAATATTTCAGCGAGTAAACACCTGCCCAGACAAAATTAAAGCTCAAATATTTGATCGCTTTTGAAAAAGACAAACCGCCCAAGACCGTCAGCATGACCTTTTCGTGCTCCGGCGTCCAGCCCAAAGAGTGCATAACACCGGCAAATTTAAAAAAGAGCGGCGTTCCCGTCATGATAATGTTCTTTATATACCAAGTTACGCCAAAAGCCACAGCTATCAAAACAGCTAGCCAATACCTTCTCTCTCTCAATATAAACTTCACCTTGTCTAAAATATTCGACTGAAATAAAATCGCTAATCCCGACAAGAAAAGCACGATCCAAAATGATTGATATTTGTTCGCAATCATCTGAGAAAGAAAAATAATCCCAAGAACAAGCCGGAACACACTGTCTTTCGCTCGTGCCTCCCAAAGATTATACGCCGCGGCAAACCCTAGGGCGACCAATGCCGAATTGATGATCACCCAGGCGTTCAACCCGGAATAAAACATATGGTCATCCAAAAGCATTAAGAACACTGCCGCTAACCCATACCAGCGGTCAAAACGGTAACTCGTGTAACCAAAGACCAACAGGACAGCGATCAATCTCCAATATAAGCTGATCAACCCTCCAAACAACATATCATTACCGAACAGGGCAATACCCAAGGCATAGGGAACAGAATCATACTGCGGCAGAAACGTCGGCCAGTAATCGGCATCAGTCCCGACAAGGTTGGTGCCGGCCTCCAGCCAAAAACGATGCGTGAACGCATAGCCCATGATGCTGTCGATATCGATGAGATAATAACAATTGCGGAAAATAAAGAACGCCGTAAAAATCAAAAGGATCACCAGCGGCAAATCGACTTTCACTTTCGAAAAAATGATCTTCCTGAAAGCCTCACGCACATTTTTATCCAGCAAAAACAGAAAATTGGCAAGCACGACACCCCACAACGGAGCAGGACGATAAAGATGCGCGAATCCCAAGATCATCATCAACCCAATGACCCAGCTGCTGCCCAGAAGGAAACTTTCCCCCAAGTAGATGCTGCGATTCAACAAAGGAGCCCGCTGTTTATTGATAAACGAATAAATACGTACGCCGGCGGTAAGCGCAGACGAGGCAAAGATAAAAAATGCTAAAAAGTGAAGCTGATTCATAGAAAATTCAGTGATCTATAATAATTTTGAATGGTTCGGATTCTGACAATAAAAAATGAACTGATAAGCGAACAGCCCCTTAAAAAATTTGGTCAGCGCATGGAGAAAACCCAATACTAACTTCCAAGGCGTCCGCAACAAAAACGGGAACACGATCCCCAACGGTAATGGTGTTACGTCTGAACCCTGGATCGACCAGCCGGTCTTGATGAGCATTTTGCGGGCTGTGGCCAGCGTAAAAAAAC
>CAYING010000105.1:0-6243 GCA_964364715.1 uncultured Planctomycetales bacterium | reverse complement strand
GCTGCCCTTCGGCATAAATGGTGTCGAATGCCAAAGAAGATTTTCCGGAACCGCTCAAACCGGTCACAACGACGAACTGGTTGCGCGGGATTTTTAAAGTCACATTCTTGAGGTTGTGCTCTTTGGCTCCTCGAATAATGATAAATTCAGAACTCATGGCAAAACCTTAAGGAGAAATTTTGGTTAACATTGGAAGGTTTCAACCTAAAACAGCCCTGTACCGCTTAAGGCACAGGGCTGTTTTAGATCGATTGAACGATTACTTTCTTTTAGCAGCCTTCTTCTTTTTGCCGCCGCGCACCATCTTTGCGCAGGAAATATCGCCGTTCTTGTCGATGAAATACAGATAACCGCCTTGTTTCTTGACGCCGACCTTAGCAACTTTTTTGGTGCTGCCGCCTTTTTTGTTGCCGCGAGCCATTTTAGCGCAGGAAACATCTCCATTTTTATCGACGAAATAGAGATACCCTTTTTCTTTTTTTACGCCTACTTTTGCGACTTTCTGAGCCATGTGATTCACCCCCTTTCTTTAGGTTCCGATTTTTAAACCTTGTGTAAATTGTCTTAAGGTTTGAATGCCGGACAAGACCGCGAGATAACTTGTTTTTGGGTTATCCGGGCAGACCACGTTATCGGTGCGGGTGACGATACGGCCGAAGTCCCCCAGCACCTCGAGCTCGTGCGAATTAACTTTAAAACTCGGTGATGTGATGATGCGGATGATGACCTTGCTTTTGTCGTGGGATGCGAGCGCGACCGTCGCGGCCACATTGATGTTTTGCGGAAAATATTTGACGGCTTCATCGACGGTGCCCTGGAAAAGGACCGTTTCTTCGGTGATCTTCGCTAAATTAGTGCCGCGGGAAATGAGATGCGGATTATTAGCAAAACCGCTCGGCGGTTTCCGGGTCGTTAATGTGATGCTGGAGATATTCCCCAAACTGGCTGCTTTGATCGCATCGATCCCGGCGACGGCGCCGGATGGAAGGAGGACACAACAGCGGTTTTTAGTCGCCAGCCGGAAAATATCAGCGGCGTTCAGGAGTCGTCCTACGCTCATACAGAGGACATGCTTTCTGGCTTTAATGACTTGTTTGATGATCCAGGCTGTATCCGGTGAGTTGACGGCCTCGACAACAATGTCGACGCTCTGCAGAAATTTCTGAAACGAAGGTTTAATGAGATCATCGATCTTAAGGATTTTTTCAAGCTGCTGCGCTTTTTCACGGGTGATATCGTATAAACCGTTCAATTGATAGGTCGACTTCAGCTCTTTTTTGACGCTCTTGGCAATCCGCGAGCCGATCGCGCCACAACCTAAAATACCGATACGAAGTTTTTTATGAGATAACGGCATGTGACTCAATAAGTGACTACTTCCTGGATGAAACGAAAATATTATCAATTAAACGTGCTTTACCGAACCAAACTGCGAGGGCGATCAGCACGGGCCCATCAATTTTTTTTACAGGTTGAAGCGTTTCAGGATCCACGCACTCAATGTAGTGGACCTTGCCGCTGCTCTTCTCTTTTATATGAGAAGCCATTGCCTTAATGATCCGCTCGGCATTTTGTTCGCCCTGCCTGATTACCGCACGTGCGTGTGTGAGCGCTTTATAGAGCACAGGTGCTTCGTGCCTCTGCTGCGGTGTCAGATATTTATTCCTGGAACTCATAGCCAGCCCGTCTTTTTCGCGGACCGTGGGGCCAATTTTGACTTTTACCGGGATATTCAGGTCTTCGACCATCCGTTTGATGACGACACACTGCTGAGCATCTTTTTGTCCGAGATACATGACATCCGGCGTAACGATATTAAGGAGTTTGGCGACAACGAGCGCCACTCCGTTGAAGTGCCCGGGCCGGAACCGTCCGCACAAGGATTCGGTAATGCCTGAAATTTTAATTGATGTCAAAAAGCTCCTCGGATAAATTTTTTTCACCGACGGATAAAATATTATATCAACATTTTCTTTTTTTGCAAACAAACAATCTTTGTTTTCTTCTCGAGGGTATTTTGTGAAATCCTCGCTTTTGCCGAACTGTTTTGGGTTCACAAAAATACTTAAAACGACCAGGCTGTTATTTTTGCGGGCTTGGCGCAATAATGAACCGTGGCCTTCATGCAGCGCTCCCATCGTCGGGACAAAGCCGATATTCTTTCCTCTCCGTCGGGCTTTATTGAGGATAGTGCGAAGTTTAGCTATGTTGGATATGATCTGCATATGAAAATTTTTTGAAGATGCCGGGTGCGATTTCTTTTAACGGCCGCAGGACAAAGTCCCGTGTGAACATCTGCGGGTGCGGAATTGTCAGATGAGGTGTCGTGATCTTGAGTTCGTCGTAGAGAAGGATGTCGATATCGATGATGCGCGGGCCGTTTCTAACGGTCTTACGTCTTCCCAGTTTTTGCTCGATGATTTTAACGGTTTTAAAAAGGTTCTCGACCGATAGTTCGGTTGAGGCTTTGGTCACAGTATTAAAGAATTTGCTTTGCGGCGGGCCGCCGACCGGTTCGGTCTCGATAATTTTGGCGGTCTTTTGTATTATCAAACCGTTTTGACTTAATTTGAAAAGGGCGTTTTGGATATTCCCTTTTCGGTCACCGACGTTCGAGCCTAAACCCAGATACACAATGGCCACAAAACCTGCCTCGCAGACTATAAGATTTTTTTCAGCCGCTCTACCGCAAGCGTGATCCGGTCTTTGGGGATCGTGATGGTCATGCGGATAAAGTTCTCTCCTGCGTCGCCGAACCCGACGCCCGGAGTCGCGACAATATCCGCTTTTTCTAAAAAGGCCTTGGCGGTTTCCAGGGAGTTCGCGAAACCTTTGGGGATCCGTCCCCAAACATAAAAGGCAGCCTTCGGCGGTTGGATCTTCCAGCCGATACTTCTGAGGCCGTTGATCAGGCAATCGCGGCGCTCTTGATAAAGCGAACGCAGATCATCGAGATCCCGCGGGTCGGTTTTAAGCGCTTCAATTCCGGCGGCTTGGATGGCCTGGAAGATCCCGGAATCCATATTGGATTTGACCTTGGCCAAGGCCGCGACGAGTGTTTTGTTCCCGCAGGCCCAGCCGATCCGCCAGCCGGTCATATTGTAGGTTTTCGAGAAGGAATGAAATTCGATCGCGACGTCTTTGGCTCCGTCGATTTCCAGAATGCTCGGCGGTTTGATACCGTCAAAATAAATTTCCGAATACGCCATGTCGGAGATCAGGATGATCCCTTTGGCGCGGGCGATCGCGACCAGTTCCTGATAAAATTCCTTTGTGACGGTCGCCGAGGTCGGATTATTCGGGTAATTGACGTACATAAATTTGGCGCCTTTGATCTCTTCCACTCTCTTCAAGTCCGGGACAAAATCATGGCTTTCCTTAAGCGGAAGGTTGACGATTTTTCCGCCGGCAAAATTGATCGACGCGCGGTAGGCCGGATACGCCGGGTCGGTTAGAATAACTTTATCTCCGGGATTAATGATCCCTAAAGGTAAATGCGCCAAGCCTTCTTTTGAACCGATCAGGGGATAAATTTCCGAATCCGGGTCCAGCGCAACGTTAAAGCGTTTTTGGAACCATTGGGCGATATCTTTGCGCAGCTGCGGCAAACCGGCATCAAACGCATAATGGTGGTTGTTCGCGTCATCCGCGGCCTTTTTAAGTGCGTCAATGATAGGTTGCGGTGTCGGCAGATCCGGGTCACCGACCCCGAGGTCGATGATATCCCGTCCGGCAGCTCTGGCAGCACGTTTGGCTTTATCGATCTCTAGGAAAAGATAGGGGGGTAAGGATTTTAATCGTTCGGAAAATTCTATTTTGAATTCGGAATCTGTCAACAGACGGCTCCTTTCCTATTTCATCCCCAACACATCCTGCATATTGAATAAACCTTTTTGTTTTTTGGCGAGAAATTTCGCCGCGACCAGCGCGCCTTTGGCAAAAATATCGCGTGTCTTGGCGTGATGATAAACTTTGATCACATCTTCCGGGCTTTCAAAAATTACTTCGTGATCGCCAATGATCTCCCCTTCCCGGATCGATTCGATGTCGGTGACCGGAATGCCGGAGCCGCTGACGACATATTCCGCCAGGGTCTTGGCGGTCCCGGAAGGTTTGTCCTTTTTATGAATATGATGCGCCTCGATGATCTTCACCTTATACGTTTGTCCGGTGCGGGCGGCCGCTTCTTTGGCCAGTCCGAAAAGAATGTTCACCCCGACCGACATATTGGAAGAAAAAACGATGGCGATTTTCTGTGCGGCTTTTTCTATCTGGGCGATCTGCTCGGGGATCAGCCCGGTTGTCCCGATGACGATATTTACTTTGTTCTTGACGCAAGCCTGGAGATTGGCGATCGTGGCCTCCGGGCTCGTGAATTCGATCATCACATCACTGCCTTTGATGGCGCCCGTGTCGGATTGAATTTTGATGCCGTGAAATTCCTCGTTGACGCTGGGATGGTTCGAATTTTCCAGAAGCGCACAGATTTGAAAATCTTTATCTTGGCTGGCGAGCTGTGTGATCCGCTGCCCCATACGGCCGTAACAGCCGCTTACGACGAGTTTAATCATATTTTATCCCTGTCCCGCCATAGGCGGGGCTTTGAGCAGGCCGTATTCGATCAAGGCGGTTTTAAGTTTTACGCGGTTGGCATCTGCCATCGGGCACAACGGCAAACGTAATTCTGCCGAGCACATATCAAGCATCCCCATGGCCTCTTTGAGCGGGATGGGATTCGTTTCGATGAAAAGCGTTTTTAAAAGCGGCAAAAGTTTATTGTGGGTCTTTTGCGCTTCGGCGATTTTCCCTTCATTAAAAAGGTCGATCACTTTCCGGATATCCTGCGGCACAATGTTGGCCGCCACGGAAATGACCCCTACGCCGCCGATACTTAAGACGGGCAAGGTCAAGGCATCATCCCCGGACAGAAGAACAAACTCCTTCGGGCAGGAAACTTTAATAGTCTGCATCTGGTCGAGCGAACCGGAGGCTTCTTTAACGCCGATGATATTTTTGCACTCTTTTGCCAAGCGGGCTATGGTTGCGGGTTCGATGTTGACTGCGGTCCGGCCGGCAATATTATAGAGAATGATCGGGATCTTGACCGCATCGGCAATGGCTTTAAAATGGCGGTAAAGCCCTTCTTGTGTCGGTTTATTGTAATAGGGGCTGACGATCAACGCGCCCGTTGCACCGGCTTCCGCGGCATGCCGGGTTAATTCAATGGCTTCGGCCGTTGAATTTGAACCGGTCCCGGCGATGACGGGAACGCGGCCGTTGACGGCTTCAATAGTTAATTCGATGACCCGGGCGTGTTCGATATGAGACAAGGTCGGCGACTCGCCGGTCGTTCCGCACGGGACAATGCCTTGAGTGCCGCTCTTTATTTGGAATTCGACAAGCTCTTTGAGTTTGGTCTCGTCAACTTTCCCTTTTTTGAATGGTGTTGCGATCGCAACGATGGAACCTTTAAACATAATATTCTCCTTTGGCGATGAATTTCGCACTGCCTTTCAGCCAGACATTGGTCACCTGGGAATTTTTTACATCGAAAGTGATCTCGAGGACTTCCCCGCTTTTTGTTTTGACCTGCATACGCGTTTTTTCGACGTTGCGAATATCCGGATGCGCGCGCAGATAGGATACGATCCCTGACGCGACACTGCCTGTCCCGCAGGCGCGCGTTTCATCTTCAACCCCGCGTTCGTAGGTGCGCACCTCAACCAGGTCATCGGTCAGTTGTTCGACAAAATTCGCGTTCGTTCCGCGTGGTTTGAATTGTTCGTGGGTACGGATCGTTTGGCCGATCGTTTTCACATTAATACCTTTTAATCCATCGACATAAACGATCGTGTGCGGAACACCGGTGTCGATATAGTGCACCGTGATCGTGCGGCCGTTGACGTTTAAGGAAATGTTCGGGCGATAATTTTTCGGATCGCTTAAACGCACGCGGGCGGTTTCGTTCTTGGCTTCGGCCAGGACCGTGCCGGCTAACGTTTCCATCGAAAATAATTTTTTCTTCGGCTTGCGGTTGCGGACGATATAGGACGCCATACAGCGGGCCCCGTTGCCGCACATTTCAGCCTCTGAACCGTCGGCATTGATGATCCGCATCCGGTAATCGGCGGTTTTGGACTTGTCTAAAACCAATAGACCATCGGCCCCGATGCCGTTATTGCGGTCGCAGACCTGCTCGGTAAATTTTTTGTAGTTCAATCCCGCGCGGGCATTAATGACAAC
>CAYING010000104.1:0-6285 GCA_964364715.1 uncultured Planctomycetales bacterium | reverse complement strand
CCATTCTTTCAGCTCCTGCCTGTCTCTATCGCTGTCGACAATCAGGTTTAATTCAATATTTTTGCTGCCGCCAAGACCAAGGCCATTAACGGTAAAATTAGAACTACCGGCAATGGCTTTCTCAATCCCGCTTTCCTGCCGGACATGATACATTTTTCCATGCAGAAAATTGGGCTTTACCATTGATCGTATTGCGACTTTCTTTTTTATCCAATCGTAACATTCCCTTGAAACCGACTTTTGTGTTAAACGGCTTTCAAGAGGGATGACAAGCTCATCGTCTTCAATCTTAAAATCTCGGGTATTTACCTTCTCAGGGTCTAACGATTTGATAAACTTTGGCTCGCCAAATAAGAACCGCAATTGATTGATGTTATCAAGATGGCTCTTAAGCCGATGATACGCATAAATCGTGAAGTATGCGGACACTATTGATACGGAAGAATTGCCGCTGATGGCTTGCTTCAAAAAGTCACCCACAATCCCGTGAGAGTGATTATCGCGAATAGCGGAGTGATCCAAATTTATCGTTTCTTTTTTCATTTTAAACAATTCTCTTTTATCAAATGATCGCCCATCTTACCATTTTTTCTCCGCTGACGGCACCAAAAATTTCATCCTTCCCATCCTTCCCATCACCGGCCGCCGCTTAAACGCACAACGCCGATGCCGCCCTGGCCGACGGGTGTTGAGATCGCAACGATCGTATCGGTTAAACTTTTGTATTGGTACATCCCAATTTTCCCTGCCCCGCCACAGGCGGGGCTTTATCCCAATTAATCAATAATAAAATTGGGATAAGTACCTGCCTACCGGTAGGCAGGCTTGTTTCCTCTAAATCATTTCAGAGAGAACAAGTACATCCCAATTTCCTCATCTCACCGACCAGAAATATCGATCCGGTCACAACGATAATTTTGTCCTTGCCCGCTCTTGTCTTGGCGCATTCCAAGGCTTTTTCGACGTTTGGGATATTTGTCACCTTGAGTCCTGGAAAAAACTTCTCTGCTTCATCCTCTTTAAGTACCGATGCCCTCGGATGGCTGGCTTTCGTCAGAATGATCTCTCCCGCAACCGGCGCGAGAATCTGGCAAATATTCTTTCGGTCTTTATCTTCAGAAAATCCGAGGATAAGGACAACCTTCTTTTTAGGAAAAATCTTCTGAATGGCCGCAACCAAGGCTTCCGCAGCAAGAGGATTGTGCGCGCCGTCCAAGATCACATACGGATTCTTCGAAGCTACTTCAAAACGCCCGGGCCACGATGCCTTTTCGATCCCCTGCTCAAAAGCCTCCGCCTCAATGTCCGTCTTTTTTTCACGCAAAGCTTCGGCAATCCCGACGGCAACGGCCGCGTTGATCATCTGGTGTTCGCCGATCAAGCTGGTCTTCAAACGATATTCATTCTTTTTCGTTTTGATTTTGAATTCTTCTCCTTCGGCTGATTGGCGGAGCTGTTCGCACCGGATATCTTTCCCGACAACAACCGGAACGATATCAAATTCGCGGCAGCGGTTCTCGATCACCGCCATCACTTCTTTTGTCTGCGGGGCAACGACCACCCTCTGGCCTTTTGTTTTAATGATCGCGGCTTTCTCGACGGCAATTCTTTCGATCGTATCTCCCAAAAATTTTGTATGCTCCAGCCCGATGGACGTAAGCGCGCACACCTTGGAATGAACCACATTTGTCGCATCGAGCCTGCCGCCCAAGCCGGTCTCCAAAACCGCCCAGTCCACCTGCTCTTCCTGAAAATAATTCAACGCGATCACTGTCCATAATTCAAAAAGCGTCAGCTCTCCCCAATCCTTGCGCTCGCGGACCGTTTCAACCGACGGAAAAATCGCCTCAACGATCCGGCCTAATTTTTCCTCGCTGATCTTGCCGGCAAAATCCGTCATCGTTGCCTTCGGCGCCAGAACGCGGATTCGCTCGGTGAAATGTTCTAAATGCGGCGAAGTATATAATCCGGCCTTGTATCCGGCCTGCTGCAGGATCGACGAAATAAACGCGCATACCGAACCCTTCCCGTTGGTCCCGGCCACATGGATCGACGGCAGGGTCGTATGGACCGCGCCCAGATAATTTAATAATGTTTCCACCCGCTGCAGATTAAAACGCGCCGGGGTAACGTGCTGAAGGTGAGATTCAAAATTAACGAAGGAATCAAAATACTTCTGTAATTCCTGAGGAGACATCCCAATTTTCCGTTATATATCCCAATTATCGTCAGAGGAAATTGGGATAAGTACTTATTCCCTCTGTATTTTATGAGGAAAATAAGTACATGAGCGGTTTAATGTTTGAAATGCCGGATACCGGTGAACACCATAACGATCCTGCGTTTGTCCGCTTCCTTAATGACGTTCGCGTCTTCAATGGACCCTCCGGTCTGGACGATCGCCTTCACGCCTGCCTTGGCGGCCAGGGTAACCGTGTCGGCCTTGGGAAGAAACGCGTCGGAGATCAGAGTCGAGCCCTTGGCCTCCTTGCCGGCCTTGCGGAAGGCGGTGATCGCGCTGTCCACCCGGCTGGTCTGTCCGCAGCCAATCCCGACGGTCTTTTTCCCTTTGACCAGAAAGATCGCGTTGGATTTGGCGTTGCGGATGACCTTCCAGCCGAAGACCATCGCGTCCCACTGCATTTTGGCGGGCTTGATCCTGGAAACAACTTTCCAATCCTTAGGATCAACGATCTTCGTGTCTTTGTCCTGAAGCAAAAGTCCGCCTACGACTTTCTTGAAATCATATTTATCGTCCTGCATATTAGCCGGATCAAAGGTGATCAAGCGGACGTTTTTCTTTTGCGAAAGGATCTCAAACGCCGGCGCGTCAAATTCCGGGGCAATGATGCATTCCATAAAACCGCTTTTGGAAATGGCTTTGGCCGTCGCGGCATCGACGATCCGGTTCAACCCGATGATCCCGCCGAACGCGGACAAAGGGTCGCACTTTAAGGCCTGCGCATAAGCAACGGAAAGTTTTTTATCTTCCGCCAGGCCGGTCGGATTATTGTGTTTGATGATGACCGCTGCCGGGTTTTCAAAATCTTTGATAAAATCAACGGCAACATTAAGATCCAACAAATTATTGAACGATAATTCTTTACCGTGCCTCTGTTTCATCCGGAACAGTCCATCCGAAACATCCGCATCCTTGTAAAAGGCCGCGGCCTGATGAGGATTTTCACCGTAACGCAAGTCCTGGACCTTGCTGAACCGTAAGCTCAACTCCGACGGAAGTGTTGAAAAGTCCCGGCCTTTGAAACGGCTTCGTAAAAATCCGTTGATGACAGTATCGTATTGCGCCGTATGCGTGAACGCCTCAACCGCCAAATTATAAAGGACAGCGTCGGACAATATTCCGCTGTTGTTTTCTAACTCGCTCAGAACATCCTTATACCGGGCAGGGTTACAGACCACGGCAACATTTTTATAATTCTTCGCCGCGGAACGGATCATCGCCGGGCCGCCGATATCGATGTTCTCTATCGCTTCTTCCAGCGAAACATTTTTCTTCTGAATGGCGCGCTCGAACGGATACAAATTCACCACCACCATATCGATCGTGTCGATCTTAAGATCTTGTAGCTGCTGCATATGGGCGGGATTGTCCCGCACCGCCAGAAGCCCGGCATGGACCGACGGGTGCAATGTCTTGACCCTGCCGTCCAAGATCTCGGGAAACCCGGTATACTCGGAAACGTCCTTGACCGTTAAGCCGGACGATCTCAAAAATTTGGCTGTTCCGCCGGTCGAAAGGATCTCAACGCCGCGGGAATGAAGGGCGCGGGCGAATTCCAGAAGGCCGGTTTTATCGGAAACACTGATGAGGGCGCGTTGAATTTTAATCATAATGTAGGACCTACGTATTTTTCCAACGACTTAATCGAAATTTTCCTTCACCTGCATACTCATTCTTGAATTTAAAATAAAGTAATGTCTGTGAATCATCAAAGTTATACTCATACGTATTATTTAACAACCAGAAATTAGGTTCTTTCGGATTGCAAAGTTTCTTTGTACCACCAAATACGATTGATATTTGTGAAATACTTATTAACTTAAATGAGCCCCCTAGCGAGTTGCAACTTCCATCCGCTCCGATGGTTTCATCGTCTTTAAACTCAAGAATAAAGTTACTATTCCCAGAGGATTTCCAAGAATCTGCACTTTCATTGGTAAACTCAATCGCTTCTATACGCCACTTACCTGAAAAAGGAATTTTTTCACCAAAAATATATGGCAGATTTGCTAGAGCAAACACAATCGCTATTATTAAAATTCTTTTCTTCATGGTCTTCCTTAATTCTGCAATTCCTCTAATCATTTGCCAGTTGTTTAATGACCTCCACCATAAACGCCGGAAGGTCTTCGGGTTTGCGGGCGGTGATCAATTTACCGTCAACCGCGACTTCTTTATCAATATACTTTGCTCCGGCGGCGATCATGTCATCTTTAATGGCAAAAAAACACGTTGCTGTTTTATTTTTCAAGATCCCGGCTGAAACCAAAAGCCATCCGCCGTGACAGATCGAAGCAACGACACGGCCGTCGGCATACATTTTCTTTACAAAATTTACGATCGCTTCGTGTCTTCGCAAAAAATCCGGCGCCCATCCGCCCGGAATAATAACACCGTCAAAATCAGCGGCCTTAACGTCCTTGATCGACGCATCCACCTTGACCGGATAACCTTCCTTACTGGGATAAACTTCTTTGGTGCCGCTGCCGATCACCTTGACTTCGATACCGGCTTCACGCAGGCGTAAAAGCGGATACCACACTTCCAAGATCTGATATTGTTCTTCAACGAGGATGGCGACTCTTTTGGGTTTTGCGGGAGGCATAGAATCCCTTTTAAAAATAAGTAATACAAATTTTAAAGAAAATTAGCTATTACTTGCGGCAGGTGCAGCTGAGGAGGTTTCGCGTCGTTTTTCACGTTCTTTTCTTTGAACCGATCCATTATATATAGCTACTGATATTAGCCCTCCCAAATCAAGAGCTATAACAATCGCAGCTGCCCATTCTTTCCCATTTATCGCTATTTCTTTCGCAATGTACAATCCGTAAATTGCAATAGCTGCTGCAAGAATCATCCCTAAATATGACTTATGAATACCGGAATCTACCACTCTTTTTTCTAGATATATTCTGTGGTTTGATTGTTTTTCAGCCATAGTAATAATACGCTCAGCCGCGCCCGGAACAGTGTTATTGTATTGTTGTAAAACTTGGGGAGGGGGAATTGGACCACTTATTTCTGTGTAAGTAGCAGTGGTCACTTTAACTGGTGTGTTTCGTGTTTGTGGATTACTTTCTGACATCGCTAGCTAGTTTTTCTGCGGCTGAGATCAGATGGTCACCTACAGAAGCCCAATCACTAAACAAAGCCTTGCTATCAACTTCCTCTGCAGTCAAATCTTCATTATAAACATCCTGATTGCCTAGAAAATCAAAAGCTCTGCTCACGCCGTCAATAAAAGAAGGATTGGCAAACAAACGACCCGATCTGTTAAATAAAGTTGTATTCATGGTGACAATTATGCCATAAAATTTTGTATTTGAGTAATTTATTTTGGTTAGTTTAAATAAATCCCGCTTTGCGGGATATCTATTTGCCTTCTCTAAAATATGGTGGGCAAATAAAATACGGGATTGCTTAGAACACTAAACAATCCCGTACCATAAAACCTCTCCCTGTCCCGCCGCTTGCCCCGCCACAGGCGGGGCGGGCGGGGGGCTTAAATTACTTGCCTTTTTTGCGCTTCTTCTCAGAAGGCTTGCAGTAATACCGGCGGTCTTTCAGCTCGACCAAAAAACCGTCTTTCTGACATTGCTTCTTGAAGATCCGCATTGCCTTCTCAAAATCAGTCTTATCGTTGATCTTTACTTCGACCATAAACTATTCACCGCCTTATCGATCCTGTCCCGTCGCAGCGGGATAATTTTTAAAAGTGTGCCTTATTATAATATAGTTTTTTATTTTGTAAAGAAATTAAACCGCGCCGGCCCCTTCTTCTCCGGTCCGGATACGGTACAGCTTATCCAGCGGCAAAACCGCAATTTTGCCATCACCGGTCGTGCCGGTCTTGGCCGCTTTGCGGATCATCTCCACGATCTTATCCACTTGGAACTCATCGACATAGATCTCGAGTTTTATCTTTTCCTTCAGGCCGTTCCTGTGGTGGCCAAAACCTCTGGCTTCGGAAACCGTCACCCCGCCGATACCGGACTTTTCGAGGACTTTATAAACTTCCTCAAATTTTTCTTTACGGACGATCG
>CAYING010000103.1:0-6376 GCA_964364715.1 uncultured Planctomycetales bacterium | reverse complement strand
CCCTTTTAGCGTCGTGCCTGACGCGCCATTTGTCAAAAACTATCAATTCCCTGCCATTGGTTGCAATTGCATAAGTAACTTTGCCACCACTCAACTGATGCCTAAATATTTGTTCACCTGCGTTTTTAATATCATTCTGGATTGGCTTTACTTCGATTAAAATCTTAGGTATCGGAGGGTTCTTATCAGAAAGATAGAGAGCTATGTCGACATGTCTTGTTTTGTGTCTTTTGTCCTTCAGATGATACTCAAATCCGACATCCTCAGAAAGGGGGCGCCACCCAAGCATTTCAAGTAACGGAATAACAAATTTTACAATAGTATTCTGTTCTGTTTTAAATTCCGTTCCTTCTTTTACTTCTATAAATTTAAACCATTTGTCTACCCTCTTTAGGTAGGCTTTCAGTTCCCTTGCTAAACTATCGCTTTTCATTATCCTTCTCCTTTCAGTGTTCGACGTACCGTCAAGCTAAGTCTTTTACAAGACGCTTCCTTAAAAAAGCCCTCCCCGAATGACTTTTAAGATAAATTTCAAAGTTTTGGGCTAGTTCCTTGTCTTTAAAAACAATGTGCGCTTCTAATTCCCATGGGGCATATTGTCGGGTGTAGGCGCTGGCTTTGGGGTTTGCATGGTCTACCATTCTTCTCTTAATGTCGGTTGTGTAGCCGATGTAGAATTGTTTAGGGTCTTTTTGACTTTTTAGGATGTAGACGTAATATTCCATTAAAATCCACACTGGTCAGGCTCCGCTCAAAAACTTTCGTCCGGCTCCGCATCCGCTACGCCGGACTGCGTGTTTGAGCTACGCCTGACAACAGTCTTCGCCAAATGTCATAATTCGATTAAGGCTGGCGAAGCCAGGCGAAGCCAAAGGCCGACCCGAAGGGTCGAGTACTTTGGCGAAGACTGGCGCGCCTGACAGGACTCGAACCTGTAACCCTCAGCTCCGTAGGCTGATGCTCTATCCAATTGAGCTACAGGCGCATATTACAATAATTTTTATTGAGATGGAGCCCCCGCGGTAAAGCCCGCGGTTCTTTTCTACCTGCCCCTCGCGGGGCGGAATCCCGCCGCTTTCCCATCCCCGGGCTGAAGCCTGGGGTGTTATGGGAAGGCGGGATAAATTTGACCTAGTCCCGCATGCCTTGTGCGGGACAGGCGCACAAAACTTTTAAACTATCTTCTTTGCCTTAGCAACTCTTCGCGGTCAAAACCTAAACTGTGGATGGCTTGCTCGGGATTGCTGTTATAGGCACGGCAGAAGTTTGTGACTTCGGTCATCGTCGTGTGTCCCCGCAGCGCCAGCTGTTCAAGCGCGAACGCTCTTAACCGTACTTCATTAATAACATCCTTCGGCAGAAGCCCGGCCTGGTGCGCGAGCCGGTCGCGATAGACAGTGCTGGGCGCGACCGAACGGATCTTCTTGGTGTCATAATCATATTTATAAACCTGGGAAAGAAGGATCTTGATCTGCTCCATCCCGCTTGTCTCGCTCACCTCATCGACAACACGAAAAACCTTATCGTCGATATGATATCGTTTCAAAATGATGAACACGTCGATCAGATTGACCAGCATTTCCGGGATGTTCATCGGCTCGTTCTGCAAACGGATGATCGCTTCCCGAGAGCTCAGCGCGTGCATCGTTCCGATGCAATATTTACCTATGTTGGCCGCGGTCAACATATCCCTGGCCTCTTCCCCGCGAACCTCGCCGATCACGATACGCTCGGGACGCATACGCAGGCTGTTCTTGACCAGATCGGCTAAAGATAATTCATCATCGCTTTCCAAACGAGAACAGCTGTCATCCATAAAAGTGTTAAGTTCCAGGGTATCTTCGATAACAACTACGCGGTCGCCCACCGGGATAAAACTGAACAAGGCATTGAGCAATGTTGTTTTTCCTACCCCCGGCCCTCCGGCGATAATGATATTGGCCGGACGGATCGAAAGCCCCTCCAAATAAAGCCATAATTGAGCGGCGACTTCATAGTTCAAAGTTTCGCGAGTAACGAGGTCAAGAATGCTCAACGGAGATAGTTTTGCTTTAGTAATGGTCAGCTGCGGGCCAAAGGATGAAAGCGCGATGTTCACCCGTCCTTCCAGATTCGGAAGTTCCAAATTCATGATCCTTTTGGTCTGCTTCCGCCCGGAGAACAGGATCAATTTCTTAATAAAAAGATCGAGTTCTTTTGCGGTTTCAAATCGACGGTCCGTGGGCACAAATCCGCGCTGCCCATGGTGAATATAGATCGGCTTTAAGGAATTAATAATAACGTCCTCGACTTCAAATTCGCATAAGAGGTCTTGAACGATGCCGTAGGAAAGAAAATTCTGAATGATCCGTGTTTTGGATTCCGGGCTCACAAACGCAGCTTTAATTTCAGAGAACCGTCCGGAGGTATCACCGCGCAGCAGGTCGGCAATGGCTAGTTCGACCATCGCTTCCTTGTCAGTCTGTAACTGCAGCAAAGTGAACTTGCCGGCCATTCTCTCGGCCAGGCAAAGTTCAAATTCTATTTCTTTTTCCTTATTCATCCCAATTTTCCTTTAGATGTGCTCCAATTTACCATCGTTTGAAAGGCGTGTAAATACTATTTTGGACTTATCGGCTGCCGCGCGCGCTCGGGACGCGCCAAAACCACCACCGCCTTGTTCAGATCAAAATACTGTTTGGCGGCCCGCTGAATATCCTCTTTGGTAACCGCGTCAACCGCCTGCTCATAAGACTTATAATTGTCATACCCGATGCCGAAGAGCTCGTCAAAAGAGCATAAATATGCTGAAGCCGAATTAGCGTCCAGACTCATTTTGAATTTCCCTTTCATATACGCCTTGGAATCCGATAATTCCTGGTCGGTCACCTCTGTAGTTTGCAAATTCTCGATCTGTGCGAGAAGGATCTCACTGACCTTTTCAACATTCTCATCGGTCGTGTTGACATAAAAAGAGGTGTATCCGCCATCGACCCCGGCAACATATTCCCCGCCGAGCCTGTAAGCCTGGCCCAATTCCTCGCGGATCTTGATAAAGATCCGGCCGCTCAAAGAAGACCCCAAAACCGACCGCAGCAACGACACAGCATATTTATCTTTATCATAAATCGTTGGAGAATGAAATCCGATCATCACAACCGCCTGCTCTTTCGGCAGGTAGATCGTCTGTTCAATTCTTTCTTTCGGCGGCTCGTCTACGCGTTTTTCGAACCCAGCCTCTTTGCCGGAGAGTGAAGAAAATTTCTTCTTAATAAGTTCAAAGGCCGCATCCGTTGAGAAATCACCGAATACCGCCAAGACCATATTGGAAGGTGTATGGACTTTACGGTAAAACTCGATGACATCTTTTAGCTGGATCTTTTCGACCGTTTCAACGGTGCCGAACGAATCCCGGCGGAGAGAGTTTGTCGGGAATAAGAGTTCCCGCAAAGTTAGTGATGTCTTAAAGGATATGTCTTCGTTCCGGGAAATGATGGCCGGATTCATATTGTCTTTAAATTTTTTAAATTCCTCTTCAGAAAATTTCACATTCTTGAGCGCATCTTCGATCAAACTAAGCCCCAGTTCCAAGTCCTCAGAAAGGATCTGATACCCCTGTCCAAAAAGATATTGTCCGGAAGAAGATCCCCCTGAAATACCGCGGACATCGAGCAGCTCTTCAAGGGCATGGGGCGAACGTGATTTTGTCTCCCGGGCGATCATGTTGCCGGTCAATTCAGCAAGGCCGCTCAATTCCGGCGGTTCCTGCCAGATCCCGCCCTTGAGCATCAACTGAACGGAAACTAACGGAAAAGCATGGTTCTCCCGCAGGAGAACAGTAAAACCATTATCCAGGACAAATTTTTTAACTTCCACTTCCGGCACCGGCTTTAAATCTTCAGAGACGCTCGACGGCTCGATCTTCGGACGCAAAACCACGGTCGTTAAATTGGCATCTTTCAAATATTCCTTAGCGACCCGTTTGATATCCTCGGAAGTCACATCCTTGAGTGCGTTAACATACTTCTTGGAGAACTCATAATCTCCGGCAAACGCCTCGTCACTGACCAGTTCATACGCGACCTGGCCGACCGTTTGGTGCCCCGAAACATAATTGCTGATCGCGCGGCGTTTAGCTCCGGCCAACTCCGCGGGCGTAACCCCTTGCTTTTTAAGGATCTCGATCTGCTCCTTGACCGCCTTCAATGCCCGGCTCAAATTCTTATATTCCAAGGTCATCTCGATCTCAAAGATCCCCATGTCCACCGGAGTAAAATTGGATGTTCCGACCCCGTTGACCAATTTCTGTTTCTCATAAACTTCCCGGATCAAGCGGGAACCGCGCGCCTCTCCCAAGATCACGGACAGGACATCCATGGCAAAAAGGTCGCGGTCCAAAAGCGGGACACTTTTATAGGCCATATCAACCCGGGTCAACTCGGTTGCGTATTCTTCCTCGACGTACCGCTCGGCAAGCTGCGGCGGTTCCGGCAGAATTTTACGCTCGACATACGGAGCAGACGGGGCATCTTTAAATGCATTCTGAATCTCCGGCAAGATCTTTTCAGCTTCGATCCCGCCGGCCACGGCAAAAACAATATTATTCGGGCTGTAATATTTCTTATAATACGTCCACAGATCATCGCGCGTGATCTTGCGGAACAATTCTTCATAGCCGATGATCGGATGACGGTAAGGGTGGCGCACATAAGCATTGCTTAAAATAAGTTCGCTCAGCTTGCGTTCCGGCCGGTCTTTATACAGGCGCATTTCCCCAAAGACCACCTCCCTTTCCTTTTCAACTTGGGCCGGGTCGATCTTCGAATTAATGAGCATGTCGGACAAAACATCCAAAGCCTGCGAAAAATATTCCCTGGGCAGCTCGATCAGATAAACCGTATAGTCAAAGCTCGTCGAGGCATTAATAAATCCGCCCAGTGATTTTATCTCGCGGGCAATAGTCCCCACCGGGCGCTTCGCTGTCCCCTTGAACATCATATGCTCAAGAAAATGCGAGATCCCGGTGCCCAAAAATTCCCCTTCCGTCGCCGATCCCGTCTTGACCAGCGCATAAAGCCCCACACTCATGCTGGCCGGCATCGCTTCGATCACAACCACCATCCCGTTGTCCAGGACATGCCGCTGCGCGGTTTTTGCGAAGGCGTGAAAGGATTTTTTCTCCTCAGCCGAAACAGAATCGAATCCTTGCTGCCCCGGTAAAAGGCACAGAGCCGCTGCCAAACAGACAACAGGCCTAGCTATTTTTCTTTTTGTACTCATCCAGGAGTCTCCTTATATCAATATTGGCGTTCTTGGCGATTTGCATACAGCTGAAAATCAATAACGAAAACTGCCAGCAATCCTCAGCCCCGGTGATTAAACCGGTCGCAACATCTTCTTTCTGCTGCAGCAATTCTTCGTGATGTTTGATCGCGGAAGACAATTTTCCCTCGAAAATATCAAGGGAGTGTGTTTGATTGTTATACCGCAAAGACGGCAGTGTGATGCCGCGGACCAAAAGGAAATTGATAAATTTGTCGTCGGCCGGAAAGTTTTTATCAAATTCAAAACCGCCGAATTGCGGAAGGTTGGGCGGCAGGATCAGGGAAGGTCTTTCAACAAGGACTTCCCCTTTCCGAACGACCGTGTCGCCTAAATTAATGCTCGATTCGGACAAAAGAACATACGGCACCCGCGTATCCTGGAAGGTCAGCAGCGCCTGAACACGGGACCGGATGATCTGAGTACTCTTTAACGCCTTTTCCCAGGCTTCGGTGATGTCCATAATGCCTCTATAGGAAATTAAACGGGTAATCGTGGACGCCAGGCGCCCCCCCCCATCTCCAAGAAATTCAACTGCTTGTGAAAATGACTATCCGAAAAGGCAGGCGTGGTTTCGTCGAATTAAACGAAAACAACTATTCTTCTACCACGGTTTAACTGCCCCACTCCATGAATCTAATAGTCTTGGCGGATAATATGTACCATCACGTCCAAAATCTTGTCCCTCTTGCCATTGATATCTTCCATGTAACCCGCAAAACAGTACCCCTAATGAAAAAATCAATGCCGCCAACACCAATAACCATCTTTGAATGTTGCTCATAGAAACCTCCTGGTAAACTTCTCCATCTTTATCTCAACAGCTTCTTATTTTGCGGTAACCTTTTATAATTTTCCTTGCTGATAACTTTCTTGCCGCTTTTGTGTTCCAATTCTTTTCTCGCATTGCCCGCCACAGCACCACCCTCAAAAGCGGCCTGCTTGTTTTCAACAAATCCCTGGGCATCTTTGTTGACAGCTATTTCTTTCGTTGATGCCTCGCCAAGCATCGAAAAGATGAGCTCCAAATCAGTCATGTGATCCCGCAAATTTTCACGCTTGAGCCCCTTGTGTT
>CAYING010000102.1:5352-6437 GCA_964364715.1 uncultured Planctomycetales bacterium | reverse complement strand
GGCTGGTCGAGGGAAGAGTTGATCCAGTATCAAAAGCGGCTTTATACTGCCTTCATCAAACCCAGCACCCTGTGGTATCATTTGAAGAAATTTTTCCGCCCGTCGATCACCCTTTTTATGCTCAGAGGCGGCATTGCGTATTTGTCTTATGTTTTTTCGCAGAGAAACAGTGCGCCGCCGGTTTTAAGGCCGGATCACACATAGCACGGTGATCGATAACCGATGTCTCCATTTTTTCACAGCATACCCGGAATTTTCCGATGAATATACCGACCAGAGCCCGTTGTGACATTTCGGTAATATCCCCGGTTTATAACGAGGCCGATAATCTGCAGGAACTGTATGCTCGCGTCAAGAAGGCGATCCCTGCCAAATATTCTTGGGAGCTTATTCTTGTCGATGACGGATCATCCGATCAGTCGTGGAGCATAATTAAAAGAATTGCAACACAGGATCCGCATGTTAAGGGGATGTTTTTTTCGCGCAATTATGGCCATCAGATCGCTTTGACCGCCGGGTATGAACATGCGGGCGGCCGCGCGGTTATTTCGCTGGACAGTGATCTGCAACACCCCCCGGAAGCTATTCCTGAAATGATCCAATTGTGGCAGCAGGGGAACCAGATCATTTTTGCCCGTCGGAAAGGCGACAATCTGGGTTGGTTCAAGAAAATGTCCTCCAGGCTTTTTTATGCTTTTTTCCGCAAGATCACCCGTCTGAATATTATTGAGAATGCGGCCGATTTTCGCCTGCTGGATGAAAAAGTTGTCCAATACCTCCGGCGGTATAAGGAGTCCAGCCGTTTTATTCGTGCGATCGTCGCGGATCTGGGGTTCAAGAATACGGTGCTCGATTATCAGGAGGATTCACGCCGGGCTGGTGCATCCAAGTATAGTTTTTATACAATGGTGCGGCTGGGCGTCAAGGGCATTACCTCTTTTTCGAACGCGCCGTTGCGTGTTGCGATCTTTATCGGTACTATCATTTCTGCCGTCAGCATTATTTATTCGATGTGGCTGATCTATTATAAACTTAAATACGGGATCGCTCCCGGTATGGCATCTATTTTGGTGGGTATCTTTTTA
>CAYING010000102.1:0-5342 GCA_964364715.1 uncultured Planctomycetales bacterium | reverse complement strand
ACAGAAGTCAAACAGCGGCCGCTGTATTGCGTCAGCGAGTCGGTAGGATACGATGAAAAAGATCTTTCTCACGGGAATTAACGGTTTTCTGGGCAGTCATACGGCTGTCACGTTGGTCAAGGAAGGATACCGCATTGTAGGTTTAGCTCGCCAGAGAAAGTTCCCGGCTCTCCTTAAAGATTTACCCGTCGAATACTGTATCGGGGACCTTGTGCATCCGCATACGTATCAGACAGCGATGCGCGGTTGTCAGGCGGTCATCCACACAGCGGCCCTGGCCAGTTTTGGCGCCAAGGATCCGCAGGATTACTACCGGATCAATTTGGAAGGGACAAAGCACCTTCTTGAGACGGCTGAGAAAAATGGGATAATCCGGTTTGTTTATGTCAGTACGAGAGGAGTTTTCGGAACAGCGCAAAATCCGGTGGATTCCGATGAATCAACGGTTAAGAAAAATTTAGAGCAGTTTGATGCTTATATCCGGTCGAAGTGTATGGCCCATGACGCTGTTGTGCGCTGTGCACAGATGGGAACGATGTCCTGCGTTCTTTTGTGCCCGACGGCCATGATAGGTTCGAATGATGAGCGCCCCACTCCGGCCGGAAAGATATTAAGTTCGCTTTTGCAGGGAAAAGTTCGCGTTTATATGGACGGCGGGATCAATATTGTTGACGTTGAGGATGTTGCCGCCGCGTGCGTCACAGCCTTGGATAAAGGAAAGAGCGGGGAGTCCTATATCCTCGGCCGTGAGAATTTGAAATTGTATGAATTATTTAGGCGCTTGTCGCAGATCAGCGGCGCGCCTTTGCCGAAAATAAAGGTCCCGTTCGGGCCGGCATATCTCGGGTCGTTTGCGGCCGAAGGGCTTTCAAAGTTGATGGGAAAAGCGCCGTTTATTACGCCGAAGAAAATTATTTCGCTCTATAAAGATTATTCGTATTGCTCGTCGAATAAATCAGTGAAAGAATTAGGTGTCGCTTATACACCGACTGAAGAAACGCTTTATAAGATCATGCAGTGGTTTAAGGAAAGCTTTCAATATGTCTAAATCCGTTGTCCTGGTCAATCCTCCGAATGAAAAGATCGTCCTGCGCGATATGTACAGCAGCACGATCTCCAAGGGCCTTTATAACTGGCCCTGCGCGGATCTTTTGACCCTCTCGGGGATTTTGAAAAACCATTTTAATGTGCGATTGATCGACGCCAACACTTTGGGGCTGTCCGTCGAGGAGGCGGTCCGGCAGATCGCTCTGCTGGATCCGTGCGCGGTTATTTTTTCTTTCGGCAACTCAGTCAAAGACCAGGATTATGCCTTTGTAAAAAAGCTGCGCGAGGCATTGCCTGCCGCCAAGCTGTGCGGGACAGGAGGCCTTTTATACCATAACGCTGAGAATGAATTGCGCGAACATCCTGAATTCGACGCGGTGATCATGAATTTTACGACACCGGATATTTTGAAATACCTGCGCGGTGAATTCGACGGGATGAACAATATGGTCTTCCGCGACGGCGATAAGATCGTGAAGATGCCGAAAAATTATTATGAAAATCAATTTTCTTTTCCCGTTCCGCTTCACGAACACCTTCCTTTGGGCAAATATAAACTTTCCCACGGCCGCAGTAATCCATTGACGACGGTTTTAACCGCCTATGGCTGCCCGGCGACGTGCACTTTTTGTGTTTCCGGGACGATCAATTATCGTTACCGCTCGGCGGAGAACGTGATCGAGGAATTGGATGTTGTCAAAAAGTTAGGCGTTCGGGAAATATTTTTTCGCGACAATGTTTTTGGGGCCATCAAAAAAGAAGCCGCGGCCCTGATGAATAAAATGGTCGAACGGAAATATGATTTCAGCTGGGTGGCTGATACCCGCGCCAATATTGTCACCGAGGAGACCGCTAAACTGATGAAGGCCTCCGGCTGCCACGCGCTTCATATGGGCGTGGAAAGCGCCAGCACCTCGACGCTGAAGAAGTATCAGAAGGGGATCGGGGTCGATCAGATGCGCACGCCGTTTAAGATCTGCAAGGATAATGGCATCAAAACATTGGGGTATTTCATTATCGGCCTGCCCGGCGAGACGCTCGATGATATCAAGCGCACGATCGATCTGGCCATTGAATTGGACTGCGATTATGCATCATTCAATGCGCCGATCCCGATCATAGGAACGCCGCTGCGCGAAGAAGCCCTGCAGAAGGGTTGGATCGATCCGGACAAGAGCGACCGCTACGACGGGTCGCTTAAATCAGTCATCCATTCTGACAATCTAACCGTCGAACAGATCTGGCAGATGAGGAATTTAGCTTATCAGAGATTTTATCTTCGTCCTTCGTTTATCTGGAACAAGATCTCCGGTATCCGCACCGCCTAT
Organism: uncultured Planctomycetales bacterium; assembly: GCA_964364715.1. Lineage (GTDB taxonomy): Bacteria > Omnitrophota > Gorgyraeia > Zapsychrales > GWA2-47-8 > CAYING01. The sequence continues at coordinate 2,967 of CAYING010000102.1, read as the reverse complement.
GAGTTTACTATGATGTCCACGGAATTCTTTCGTCTGTTGCAGCAACAAAACAAGACAACGCAAGAGTTTGCGTAAAGTCCTTCTTCTGATTCGCAATTTACATTATAATAATATTTAAAAATAATATTTATTTATTAAAGGTATAACATATTGATATATAATGAGTTATATACAAAAATGCTTTATTTTTTCGTTGCATCCTGCTTTAAATTAAGTTAAGATATTTAAGTTCAAAAAATGAACATTCCGACAAAAATACACACAAGGAGGCCTTGTGTACTTGTTCTCTCCAAATAATTTAGATGAAACTAGTACTTATCCCAATTTCATCTAATGATATTGGGATAATATAAGGAAAATTGGGATGATTCCGCTTTCGATCCCCGTTATGGCGGGTAATGAATGGACGTACATCAAAGAATGTTTGGACACCGGTTGGGTGTCATCGGTCGGGTCGTTCGTCAACAAATTCGAAAAGATTTTGGCTGAATACACTGGGACTCAGCATGCGGTGGCAACGGTCAATGGTACGGCCGCGTTGCATTTAAGTTTGATCGGTTGCGGCGTTGAGCAAGATGACGAAGTGGTTGTTCCGGCATTAACTTTTATCGCCCCGGCGAACGCGGTCCGTTACTGCGGCGCGTATCCGGTTTTTATGGATTGCGATCCGCTGACTTTGTGTATCGATGTTGAAAAGCTTACTGTTTTTTTTCAGAAGGAATGTTCGAAATCCAAAGACGGAAGGTTGATCAATAAAAAAACAAAACGCGCCATCAAGGCGGTCATTCCCGTCCATGTTTTCGGCCATCCGGCGGATCTTAACGCGCTCTGCCTCTTATCCAAAAAATATAATATTCCCGTCATTGAGGATGCCACTGAAAGCATTGGGTCCGAATATAAAGGCAAGCGGACCGGCTCCTTCGGAGAGCTGGGCTGTTTTTCCTTTAACGGCAATAAGATCGTTACGACCGGCGGCGGAGGGATGATCGTGACCAATAATAAAGCTGTCGCGGACCGCGTGCGGCATTTAAGCACCCAGGCCAAAAAAGACCCGATCGAATATGACCACGACGAGATTGGGTACAATTACCGCCTGACCAACGTTCTCGCCGCAATGGGGGTGGCCCAGATGGAAAAGCTCCCGGATTTTATCGAGATCAAAAGGAAAAATGCCTCACGTTACCGTGAACTCCTTTCGGATGTTGAGGAGGTCGATTTTCTGTGGGAACAGCCGTGGGCTAAAAGTAATTTTTGGTTTTATACGATCCGTTTCCCGAAGAAATTCAAGCGTTCCCTGATGCAGTATCTGATGGGCCAGGACATCCAGGTGCGGCCGATCTGGAAACTGCTCCACACTCTGCCGATGTATAAGGATTGTTATGCCTACAAAATTGAAGAAGCGGTGAAGGCCTATGAAACTTCGCTGAGCTTGCCCTGCAGCGTGAATTTGAAATCAGAGGAAATTGAATTTGTCGCCGGATGTATAAAGAAATTCTTTACGCAGCCGCCGGCGCTTAAGCCCCGCCACAGCGGGGCAGGGAGTCCCCGATAATGGCCAGCCGGCAAAATCTTATTCTTGTGGGCGGCGGTGGACACTGCCGTTCCTGTATTGATGTCATCGAGACAGCCAAATGTTTCAAGATCGCCGGCATCGTCGATGTCAAAGACAAGGTTGGGACAAAGGTTTTGGGGTATAGGATCATTGGTTCTGATGATGATCTGTCTAAGTTGGTCAAAAAAAATAAGAATTTTCTGATCACGATTGGACAGATCAAAAGCCCAGCCAAACGTAAAGAAAAATATGAAGCTTTGAAAAAGCTTGGAGCACAATTCCCGACGGTCATTTCTCCCAAAACCCATATTGCGAAGCATTCTAAAGTCGGCCAAGGAACGATCATCATGCATGCGGCCGTTCTGAATGCGAATGCTTCTGTCGGTGACAATTGCATCATCAATACCCGCGCGATCATTGAGCACGATGCGGTCATCGGGGATCATTGCCATATTTCGACGGGAGCGATCGTCAACGGAGAATGCAGGATCGGCGATGCAGTTTTTATCGGCAGTAACGCGGTCATTGCCAATAATGTTTCGGTCTTTTCGGGGGCGGTGGTCGGGGCCGGAGCTGTTGTGGTCGACTCGATCATTGAAGCTGGTTTATACGTGGGCAACCCCGCTCGGAGAGTGAGCTGATGGGGAAAGTTTTTATTATCGCTGAAGCGGGCGTGAACCATAATGGAAATATCGCTATCGCCAAAAAGTTGATCGACAAAGCGGCTGCCTGCGGCGCAGACGCGGTCAAATTTCAAACGTTCAAGGCGGAAAAGATCATAAGCCGATTTGCCCCGAAGGCGGAGTATCAGAAAAAGACCACGCGGCGCGATGAATCGCAGCTTGAAATGGTCAAGAAATATGAGCTTGACGCGGAAGCGCATGGGGAGCTCATCCGGCATTGCCGAAGCAAGGGCATTAAATTTCTATCCAGCCCGTTCGATCCGGAGAGTATTGATCTTTTGAAGAAATTGGATCTTTCGATTTTCAAGATCCCGTCCGGTGAAATTGTCAATTTGCCGTATTTACGCAAGATTGGTTCGTTAAGGAAAAAGATCTTTCTTTCGACTGGGATGGCTGATCTGAGGGAAATTGAAACAGCGCTGAAAGTTTTGACGAACGCCGGCACTTTACGGAAGAATATTACGGTCTTACATTGTCATACCGAATATCCGACGAGATTTGAGGATGTGAACCTGCGGGCGATGGTGACGATCGCAGAGAAATTAAAGGTGAGTGTTGGTTATTCCGATCACACACTGGGAATCGAAGTCCCGATCGCCGCAGTTGCGTTGGGCGCGAGTGTGATCGAAAAACATTTTACGTTGGCTAAGAATATGCAAGGGCCGGACCACAAGGCGTCGCTCGAGCCCCTCGACCAGGTGGCGGAAGCCCTGGAATGCAAGGAGCACGCCG
>CAYING010000101.1:0-6511 GCA_964364715.1 uncultured Planctomycetales bacterium | reverse complement strand
CAATTTCAGATCCTGAACCGCGGGGACCATTGGGCCAATTTCCCGCAATGGTTCAGTTTTATCGGGTGCATCATCGGTGCATCATTGATCACCCGGCAATTAGGCGGATCCCAGCGCGCCCAAATTCTCACCGCGGTCATGTCTGCCACGATCCCGATGGGGATCCTGCAATCGTCGGGAACACAGAATGATTATGTGGAAGCGCTGTGGTTAACGTGCCTTGTTTATTTTCTGATCGAATTGAAAAAGGATTTTAAACAATCATTAAACATTATATTTGCCGGTTTAGCGTTAGGATTGGCCATGGCGACAAAACTCACCGCCTACATCTATGCCCCGGTGTTCGGCTTGTGGTTTTTGTGCAGCAGTTTAAAGGCAAACTGGAAAAAGTCCGTCCAAATCGTATCGCTGATCCTGCTCATCGCCGGCATTCTCAATCTGGGCCATTACGCACGGCAGATGGCATTGATGAAAATACTGACCGGCCCCATCACTGAAGTCCAGGCGGCTGTCAATAAAGTCTATACTCCGCAAGCGGTCATTTCTAATATTGTCCGCAATATCGGCATCCACATCCCCACACCGATCGGCCCGTTGAACGCGCTGATGGAAAAAGGGATCTATGCCCTGCATGATCTATTGAAAATCGATATGACCGACCCGCGCTACGCGTACGGGGAACACGCTTTTCACGTCGGAGAGGTCAATTTTCATGAGGATTATGCCGGGAATCTTTTACATATTATCGCCATCTTTGCCGCTCTCTTTCTCTTATTATTAGGCCGCAAGCGAGCGCCGTCTTCGCCGGCCGGTTCCGAAACGATCACACTCCAATTGTATTTTGCCCTGGCGGGTTTGGCCTTCCTTGCTTTCTGCACCGTTTTAAAATGGCAGCCGTGGCACAGCCGGCTGATGTTCCCTCTCTTTATTTTGATCGCACCGCCCGTGGGCGTTGTGTTTTCCCGGATAAAAAATCCGAAAGTTATTGTCGTTATAGCGGCTGTTTTTCTCCTAGGCGCGATGCCGTGGGTCTTTAACAATAAATCCCGCTCCTTTTTTAAACGCCGGAATATTTTTAATTCCTCGCGCGTTGAACAGCAGTTCTACAACAAACACGGCTATATGCCGTCGTATGTCGGGGCCGTTAAAGAGGTCCGTGAGGCCGGCTGTTCCGAGATCGGGATTTTGATCGGGCCGGATTCCTGGGAATATCCGCTCTGGACGCTTTTCTTCCAGGATAAAAAACCTTTCCGCCTGGAGCATATCAATGTCGATAATATCAAAACCACCTCGCCGTCCGCGTATCCTTTGGGAAAATTCTCTCCCTGCGCGGTCTTGAACGACAGTTTCTCAAGCCCTTCTACGATCGTGTTTGACGGCAAAAACTTTGTCAAGACCCGCCACTTTGCGTATATGGGCGTTTTTCTGAAGGACGATTCCGGAGAACTGGCGCAGCGGTCGCTCTTGTTCCATTTGAACAAGACACTGGAACTCTCTTCCGTCGTTAACCGGCTCATCAATCAAAGCAAAACAGATAATGTGATGAACGCGGAAGAGCTCGCGCAAATGATAAAATTGCGGGAGGAGCAGCTGAAAGAAGCGCGTCAAGTGGATCAACGTGCGCTGGACAAGATCCTTCCTGGGTTCGGCAAGATCTACGGGGAAACATATTTGAACGGACTTGAATTATTTATTAAAGGATACCAGGAAAAGAATAAGCCGGCCTACGACCAAGGGCAACTGCTTTTACTGCGATGGGAATCGTGGGTCAATCAGAACAAAGACAAGCTCAGGACTGTGTTTGACGCTTTGTCTCAGGATCTGCAGCAAAATTCTTCCCCGCGTCCGTGATCGTCGCCTGCATCGTTCCCCTTAAAAAACTTTTAAATATAAATTTTCTTCCAGAGGGGCGCTGACTTCCCCGCCGGACTTTCTTAAATGATACGCGGACAATCCGAGAAGGATCTGCGTGTTATGCCGAATCGTGCTGACACCCTCTTCGATATCAGAGACGCCCAAACCTCGCTCGCGCAAAATATCCTGGTAAAGTTTGGAACTCAGGATGAATTTCACCGAAAGGTTCAGGTCAACGCCTAAAACTTTCTGAAAGGCGGTCATCGCCTGCGCGTACTGCCCGTCCTTGTAATGGATGACCCCGAGATTATAATAAAACCACACCGCGTGCGGATTCAGGGCGAGCGCCTTTTCATACAGCGCGGCGGCTTCAGCTTTCTTCCCGGCATAATAATAGCAGAACGCGAGCAGACCGTACCCTTCGGACAAATGCGGCATATATTCCGTGATCTTTTCATAGTAACGGGTGTACGTCGGAAGATTGTCCAGGCTCTGCACTTCCGGTTCGCCGTTCGACCAATGGAATAAATTCTCGTAGTAATGCGGGATAAATTGATTAAGCGTGATGAGCCTGGCCTTTTCCTTGACCTTTTCCCGCTCGACGAAGATAAAAGAGAAAAACGAATTGCCGGGGTATTTTTGCTGCAGCTTACGGTAATCGCTGATGATCAAAAAAAACAGCCCGGCGGCCAGAGCGGCCGTTACGACCGCCTTAAAAAAATCCATAGGTTTCACATTAAAGGACTTCATCAACCGTATACAGAGGACGTTTCTTGACATCGTCCCCTATCCTTGCCACATATTCCCCGATAATGCCGATCGCGAGAAGCTGGACGCCGCCGATAAATAAGACGGCTACCATCAACGATGTCCATCCGACGATCGTTTTATCGGTAAATAATTTCTGATAGAGAACGACCAACACTCCGGCAAAGGACAATGCCGAGATCACTGCCCCCAGCCAGACGATCGCCTTCAAGGGCGTGAACGAAAACGACGTGATCGCGTCCATCGAAAACTTGACCATTTTCCATAAGCCGAATTTGGTATACCCGGCAAATCGCGCGTCCCGTTTATAAGGCACGCCATGGCGTTTGAATCCCACCCACACAATAAGCCCGCGGATAAACCGGTGCCGTTCTTCCATGGCATTTAAGATATCAACGACCTTTCGGTCCAAAAGGTAAAAATCACCGACATTTTCCGGAATATCAATTTTTGTGATCCAGCGGATCAACTTATAAAACAGCGCGGCGGTCCATTTCTTGAATAAACTTTCCCCTTTGCGATCGGCACGGATCCCGTAGATAACCTGGCATCCCTGACGCCAATGGCGGATGAATTCCAAAATCACCGACGGCGGATCCTGCAAATCTCCGTCCATCACGACCACGGCCTGTCCGCGGGCGGAGCGCATCCCTGCGGTAATGGCCAGCTGATGGCCGAAATTCCTGGCCAGTTTCACCACCCTTACTTTATCACCGGAAGCCTGTTTGAATTTCCTTAAGAGATCATACGAATTATCGCGGCTGCCGTCATCGACAAAAATAATTTCATAATTCAGTCCCTCGCCCTTCAAGACCGCGGCCGCCTGCTTAAAAAATTCCTCGATCACCGCCTGTTCGTTGAACACCGGGACAACAACCGAAATTTCAATGTCATTCTGCATAATTTAATCCCTCATTTGATAAGCCCTGCTTGCCGGGCACGCCACAGATCATTCAGCATTTTACGGCGCTCGATACCGATCCCGCCCATAAAAAAATACGCCTTCCGATCACCCCACTCGACCTCGTCTATAATCTTATCCTGCGCACTGATAGGGAATTGCTCATCCGGAAACCACTCATCCGCCTGAGTAATATAGATCGTCCGCCGGATATCCAAATTCTTCATCCCCGGATAATTATCGATCCCCGAGTATAGGCACTGAAATCCGTAGATCATCACATCCAGATCCTTGCCCACATACCCAAATTCCGGAAAAGCCAGAAGCTGGGCGGTAATAAGCTGTGCACCAATCTTAAACTGCGAATATTTTTCCTCAACACGTTCGGCGACCAGCCGGCTCAACTTCAACCCGCTGCGGAATTCCAGGCTGCGTTCTAAAATAAAATGCTGATTGCGGTACGATTGGCCCTCTCCGTACGAGAGCCACAGCGTTGCGATTACTATTATAATCAAACTCCATTTTCTTGCCGTATTATTTTTGATTATCAATCCGGCTGAAAAAATCACGCAAAAAATAATGAACGGATAAACCGTCACCGAATAGCGGTGCAGAAGAGCGTAAAAATTCAGGAAAAGCAAAAACCACATCCCCCCGAAAACGAACATGACACCGTTCCGCCAAAAATCATCCGGCAGTTTCTTTTTCCAAAAATAAATCCCGTAGGCGGCATAAACGATCAAACTGTAAATGTATATATAAAAAATTCTGTACTTACTAATCGAATCCCACCCCTTTAAGAAATTGACCCCGCCGATGCTCACATGCTGGTCATGGATCAGGAATTTCCCCCCTACACTTAAGGCCGAAGCGACGAGTAAACCGGCGCCGAGCCATATTATCCGCCGGTGAAATCGAAATTCATTCTTAATAAAAAACAACAGAGCGATCACCAAAAAGGCCGCTATGCAGGCGAATGCCCCTGTCCCTTTAGCCAAGACGGAAAAAATGGCCATCCACGCCGAACGATCTAATTTCTTTTGAATTAAATAATAAGCGGAAAGTGTCGCGAAAAACACCGTCGGCATCTCCATATTGATCGCTTCAGTTTGACTTTGGAACACCGGCATAAAAAGCAAAAGGAGCGCCCCCAATGCCGCCGCATCAGCCCGAAAACTTTTCTTCAGCAATTCCCGCACAAGCGCCGCGATCACGGCGGCCATCATAAAGACGATCAAATGATTGACGAACAAAAATACTTTGGGCCACGGAAAGACCTTCAGCAGGATCGCGGCATACGTCGGATAGATCGAAAACATATACACCTTGGGCCCGCCGGCGGCGTATCCCGGCTGATGGAATAATTCGACGTAATTAAAATTATTCCTGGCCAGCCATAAGGCCTCCGCGAACGGCCCGCCCATCGTATCTCCGTACAGAGGGAAAAAGAACACTTCCCATTTCGTGACAAAAAAGTAGGCCATCGTCGCAGCGACAAATTTCCAAAATCCGATCGCCGGTAAGCCTACTGACATTAAGACCGCGAAAGCCGTGCCTGAGATTACCTGGGTGACGGGGCCGAAGAACATTTCTTCCGATTTTCCAAGATAAAATCCCAGGCTGCGCTCACTGCTGGCTCCAGTTATCTTGTTAAGAAGCTCAAATTGTTTCTGTTGATACAGCGATTCAACCCAATGCGGGCTTTGATATTTGACGACGAAGAAAACGCTCAGGACAACCAGAAGGAGGACAGCACAAGAAACTGTTCGGGGTGATAAACGCATCTTGGGTATGTTAATGCAACGTTCTTTTGATGTCAACTTTAACCAATTAAATACTTTGCCTGCTTCAGTCTTTAATATATAATAACTTACTTTTATGAAATTCACTTTACTCATCCCCACATTGAACGAAATCGACGGCATGAAGGCCATTATGCCGCACATCAAAAAAGAATGGTGTGACCAGATCCTCATCCTGGACGGCCGATCCACCGACGGCACCGTCGAATACGCAAAATCCCTCGGTTATCAGGTCGTTATCCAGCAAAAAAAAGGATTGCGCCACGGTTACATGGAAGCTTTACCTCACATCACCGGCGATGTGATCCTGACCTTCAGCCCCGATGGAAATTCCATCGCCGAACTGATCCCGGCCTGTATCGCCAAGATGAAGGAAGGCTACGACATGGTGATCGTTTCGCGTTATGCCAGCGGCGCCAAGAGTGAAGACGATGACATCATCACCGGTTTCGGCAACTGGATGTTCACGACCATCATCAACATCTGCCACGGCGGGCATTTCACCGATGCCATGGTCATTTACCGCGCTTATAAAAAAAGCTTGATCCGCGATCTGGGGCTCGACAAGGAAGAAAGTTTTGCGACTGAGGAAAAATTGTTCGGGACTCACGTCAGCTGGGAACCGCTTCTCTCCATCCGCGCCGCCCGCCGGAAATTAAAGATCGGCGAGATCCCGGGCGATGAACCGCCCCGTATCGGCGGCGAGAGAAAACTCCAGATCCTGCGCTGGGGTTCGGTTTTTCTCTACGAAGTTATCCGCGAGATGTTCGTCAAAAAGTATTGAATTAAAACGCCGCCATTGTCTTCAAAAATCGCATTATCAATAAACCCGCCAAAACAATAATTGTATTCGCAAACATCCACGCCTGATCTTTAAACATCTGTACCCAGCGAATAGAAAACAATGTTATCCCGATGATCCCCGCCGGCACAAGGTAAATAAAATACCGGCTGGAGATTTCAAACGCCACCTCGCCGTGCCTCGGGCTCATCCCGGCAATGAGTAAAATAATACCGGCCGCCGACAACAGCATCCCCGTCAACAAAATCCAGTATCTCCGCTCTTTATTAAAAATAAAATACAGAACGGTGACCACCATCCATTCGAGCGGAAAGTTCGGAAGAATCAACTGCGCCAGCGGCTCAGCCGGCAGAGCACCGACTTCGGCGAAGTAGAGCAGGGTCA
>CAYING010000100.1:0-6759 GCA_964364715.1 uncultured Planctomycetales bacterium | reverse complement strand
TACTCGACCGCGAACGAAAGTACGGTGAGCGGGACATAGAGATCCGTCACCGTGCTTTGAAAAATTCGTTCCAAATCCATCGACCTGACCAAAGGATTGTCCGTGATCAGCTCGCTATCATCCCAATTAGTAAATTGATTTTGGAACGACGTCAGGTAAACGGCGAAAGTGATCGCTAAGACAAGGACAATGGCGCGTACCGCTCTTTTGTGCTGTTCCATAACTATTTTTCAATCAATTTGCCAACAATTGGAAAATTCACAAGATACTTATCCCCATGCGGCGATTTTTCCAATACTGCGGTCAGGTCCCGGCCGGCATAGGCCTCGCCGTGGCTGGGGTCGTGCTCCCCTCCGCGCCACAAACGGCTCACCGTCACATCATAAATGACCCCGTTGACCGCGACATACGCCGGGCGTCCGTTCTTGCCGTCAAATTCCTTCAACTGCTCCGCGGTCAAATTGATCTTTGCTTGATATTCGCGGGCCGGAGGATGTTTGAATTCGATGATCACATCTTTGGGCTTGGGAATAATCTCGGCTTTCTTATTCGGATCCTCGGCATAAATCACCTGGCCGCCGGCGTTCCAGCCTGAAGCCCCGCCTTCCAGGACATAAACATTATTCAAACCGAAATCCGCCATCAAATTTCCCGCGTACGGCGCCCGCCAGGACGAGAGCGTGCAGTAAAACACGACCGGCTTATCGAGCGGGATCTCGCTGCGCTGTTTTTCCAAATTAAAATAAGGAATATTGACCGCGCCCGGCAGATGCCCCACCCTGTATTCCCGCGGCTCGCGCACATCGACGAACAAAAATTCCCGGCCGGATTTCTGCCACTCCTTGACCGTCTGTATTTTCACGCACGGAGCTTTGGGGAGAGTGGATACCGATTGCGGTTCCTGGGCGGAGATAGGAATGACAAGAAAAGTACTAATTAAAATTAAAAACAATAGTTTCTTCATGAGATTTAGCGTGTCTTACTGATTTCGATTGATTTTGGAGACCCCAAAACCATACAGCAAAAAAGAATAGACAATATCGCCGGACCGAACAACAGACGAGGGATTGTATCAAGAACCAATGTATGCTCTTCTATTACATTAAAAAGGACGACATATCCGCACGCATAGACAAAGATCTGAAAAAATATGATCAATATCAAGATGTTCGCCGTCTTATCCTTCTTGTAAACAAGATTATAGATGACCGCAAAAACCGTCATAAACCACAAAATATTCCAGAACTTAAAATTGCAAAAATGACCGGCAAAAACAAAAGGAATGTTCAATAACCTCGAAAAATAAACCGGAAAATTTTCAGACTGAGCATGAATTACGTGCAGGAGTAAATTGTTGATATTAACCGATGATTTAAAGAAATTCCAAGGCGCAACAACAGCAAGGACTATTAAAAGATAGCTCAAAACTGCACCCGCCGCCCGCGGCAAATTGGCCTTCGGGAAAAGAAAAAACGCAATCACTCCCAAATTTCCCGCGATCAGGATACATCCCTCCAGTTTGGTCCACAGCGCGATCCCGGCAAAGACAGCTGACAAACAAAATAGGCCGGGATCAAATTCTTTTTTCCGCCGGAAGAGCAGCGTCAAACTTGCCAAATAATAAAACAAAAGTACCGGCTCCGCTATCGTCCCTATCGTATACATCTGCAGTCCGAAAAAACTTGCGAAAAAAGCCGCCCCGGTTAAAGCGGCAAAAAAAGAAACACGTTCCATTAAAAAACAAAAAGCTATGGAACATATTCCCGCGTGGAAAATAGGGAACAAAATCCTGGGAAGATAATCATTCCAAGACCCCAGCCAGAGCAAAACCCATGTTTCCATGAGAGGGACATGCAGGGGATAATCCCAGTTCCCGTAAACCGAGTCAAACATTTTATATATCCCCAATGGAACAATGCCGTGGTGGTAAAAAATCTTCGCCTTAAATGCCCAGGAAAACCAGCTGTCCCAGACATCAAATTCAACCAGCATGGTCCGCATGAACAGGCCCGCGATATTGAAAAAGATAAATATGGAGATAATAAACTGAAAAGGAGCGGCATTGACATTCTGTAAAACCGAAACTATATTTCCGGCTGATCCCGTAATTGTCTTTAATGAAGCCCCTTTCAAATATGCTCCGGCGCTCCAGATCGCCCCGAACGCGAACACGGCGCGCACAGCGTCAAAACCTATCCCGGCCAATGAAGCGTAAAACATCGTCAATGTCACACACCCAAAACCAAGCCCATAGGCCAGGAAGATCCGCTCCAAGGCAGGAAGGTGTCCTTTTTTATCAAAGAAATCCAGAACACGCCAACCGACCGCCAATGGGACCAGTAAACTCACAGCAAGCAGAAATCGTTCCAACATCTTAGTCCTCTATCTTAAGCGAGCGGCAGTTCGCCGCCAGTAAGTACTTATTTTTGCCGAACTCCACACATTTCGCGTAATTGCCGGGAACCAGGGCATCCCCCGCGTTGTAGAAAAGAATATAATCCGCTTGTTCATCTTTATTTCCATAATATCGGGGATAAAGGTAATATCGGCCTTTGCCCATTAAAAAATTATGTTTATGGGGGGAAGCCTCGGGAAGGATCAGCCTCACTTTTTTTCCCGCGGGGATGACTTTGTCGCAAAATTTCAGAATACGATAATAATCAACCGTTTCAGGATCATAGACGCAGCACATCTCCCTTATTTCTTCGATGGTGGATTTAACGGCGATAGAATAATAAGGCAGTGTTCGCTTAATATCAGCCCAATTAAAATGATGCCAAGTTAGTATCCAGACAAAAAGAAATATCGGCAAAATCTTTTCGGGGAAGGATTTTCTTAAAAAATTGAACATGGACGATGTGGAAGACCTCTGCTTAAGAGGGGGCTAGACAAAATGTTCGCCGCATTTTGGACGTTTAAATAAAAAATATAGCGTTCCTTATCCCCCGCATTAAAATGAGCGTAATAATTACAAAATATAGAACTTGCACACTTTCAACAAATCTTGAATTCTCTTTTTTAAAGAGAATAAATAAGACAACCGGGATAATATAATACCTCGGCTCAATTAACCACATCGGCACAAGATATACCAAGGTGAAAAAATACAACAGCCTATGCGGGACCAAAGCCCTCCCATTTCTCTCCAAGAACAAAATAGAAAATGCGACGGGGATAAAAAATAACGCCTTGAGCAAAATTGATGAGTGAATAAAAGCCAGCATATTATTTCGTAAAAGCGGATACAAACGCTGCAGCAGCGCGGGATCAGCCGGGTTGAATGTGAGATGCGCCTGGTTCCAAGGATGGCTGGCTTGGAAGGCAAACATATAAAAAATAAAAAGAAAACTTAAAGCGATCAGCGTTCTTTGATCCGCAAGCTGCGCGATGGATTTTTTTAGCTCTTGAACATGATAGGGCAAGAATAGAAAAAAGAATAATATCAGCACAAAGAAAATGTTGTCCGCATGGATCGACAGCATAGGATGAAACTCTTTTTGGCCGGTGCTGAATCCTTTATTCAAAACAACAAAAATAATAAATAATCCATATACGACAAAATGCGTCCGGGTTAATTTAAAAACCTCTTTGATATTTTTCCACTTGAACGCCGGTCCAAAACGCTCAAGATAAACGAAACCAACCAAGAACATCGAGTAGATAATGTTATTTTGTCTGATAAATATGGCCGCAAGAATCGCCAGGCCAGACAGTTTGTATTTTCCTGCTCTCACAAAATACAAAGACAATAAAACCCAAAAAACGGATAAAATATCAGTGTAGATCAAGAAAAGGAACGGAAAAACAATAGGGCAAAATAGACATTGGAGGGTTTTGGCAGCAGTCCGCGATGAATTAAACTGCTTGGCAAGAATATAAAATAAAATTATGGTCAGCAAAGAATAAAATGTGGAAACCACGCGAGCGGCATTTTTTGATTGCAGGCCCGACACTTTAAGCGAAGAAGCAATAATAAAATGGTAGCCCGGCAGCATCGAGATCTCATCGCTGACATTGCCCTTTTTTTCAATAAAATTTAGGATTTGAACGAGATGGTTATCCTCGTCGATAAGAAGCGGGGCCGGGGATAGATACAACAAGACCCTGCCGAAGAAAATGATCAACAAGATTATTAACAGACATTCTGTTCGGTTAGGCATTTTTTTTGAGAATTATTCATTTTCCTGTTTGGGGGTCTGGCCTTTTTTTGTGAACGTCTGCTTGCAAAGTTGAAGGGGTGTCCCCTTTTGGGGTTTGACCCCTTCTCGGACGCGCCCGGGCGTCGCAAAAGGGCGCTGTCCCCTTTTTAAAGGGCGCTGTCCCCTTTTTGATAGAAAATGATTTTTCTTTAGCATGGATACAAAGTACTGACTTATCTAGACCGATATTGTGGTAGTCAGTATGTCTGGTCTATATTCTCTTAAATGCACAACTTTTAATAGAACATAGACCACAGGGAATCGAGGTAAGACAGCTCAAGTATATATTGCGACACGATGATTGTCGATTATTTCTTCCTCAAAAAGACCCATAGGTAACTGGGTTAGTTAATGAAAGTCAACGAGACGGATTGGATTTCTTCGAATGAGGATTTTTTGATTTCGTAAGAATTTCGGCTTCTTTGCGGATAGTCTTTGCGATGCCTCGAACCGACTTATCTTTGCTGTCTTTGTAGATGGCATCTTTCCAGTCCCAAACTTCCTGTAAAGCTCTATCAACTTTCAACATATCCAATGACCTCCCAAGGCGTAATAATTTCTACTTTTTTATGAAATCCTTGTTCCAGGTTGACCCCGAAAAATAGTTCGGCTTTTCGAATATTCGCCAGATGTTTGTAGTTCCAAGTCACAACCGCATCAAGCTCTTCCACTGTCGCAACAGCTACATGTAAAGCGTCTTCAACTTTTTTATCGGGGATGATTTTTCTTTTTATATAAATTTCAGCCAAATTCTCGGCTTCGACAGTCAATTTTAGAACAATAGGCTCAATTTCTTCAATGAGTTGTGAAAGTTTGTTTTTAATGCCGCCGGGGGCACGATTAATCTCCGCTTGGACGACTTCTGATATATAAATTTCATAAACGCCCCTACGAACTAAATCAAAAAATTCTTTGGTTGTTGCCATTTTCTCGGGCGAATCATCGGCAAAAACAAAATTCCACGTGGATGTTTCTATATAAAGTTTTAATTTTTTCATCCCAATTTTCCTTTATATAATCCCAATTATCGTTAGAGGAAATCGGGATAGTTACTTGTTACACCTAATTCTATTTAGAGAAAACAAGTACATACACGAAGTATATCACAACATCAGCTGATTTTTAGCGCAAATTCTTTACCGCTATTTCTTCCTTAAAAACCGGGCCGGGTTGCCGACCCAGACTTGGCTGGCGGGGATATTTTTGGTGACCACACTTCCGGCTCCGACGATTGCGCCCTCGCCGATCGTGAGGTTGCCGAGGATGGTACAGTTGGAACCTATCGCGGCCCCTTTGCCGACTTTGGTCGGGACAAACCGCTTTCGCCACTCTTTGTCCCCTTCCAATTTTCCGGAAGCGGCCGCGGCCTGCGGATAGTTGTCATTGATAAAGACGACCGAATGGCCGACAAAACATTCGTCGCCGATCGTTACTCCTTCGCAAACAAAAGTATGGGAAGAAATCTTGCAATTTTTCCCGATCTTGGCTTTTTTCTGGATCTCGACGAACGCGCCGATCTTGGTGTTATCGCCGATCGAACATCCATAAAGATTGATGAATTTCGAAAGCTTAACGTTTTTGCCGAGTTTCACGTCAGGGGCGATACATTGGTAGAGTTCCATACTTTTCCCTTTTGACCTTTGCCCCCGCCTGGGGCGGGGCAGGCAGGTTGACTTTTGACTTATAAAATTCCGCAGCCAGCGTGATGACCCTTCCCTTATAAATGACTTTCCGCATAAATTACTTACCGAGAATGGAGTCCAAAACGCCTTTGATCAGCTCCCTCCCGGGATTTTGTTCCGACGACGGCTGGCCGTCTTGAGACTGTCCTTCTTCTTTCTCAATGCCCAGGGCTTTGTTGATCAAATCTTCCAGATCCGACGTGCCTTTGTTTAAGATGATCCTTTTTCCTAAATATTCCAGGTCCGGAAGAATTCTTATTTCCCCCAACGGCCCTTCATAGGGAGAAATAGGAATATAAATCTGCCCCGCGTCATCAAAGAGGAATTTCAATTCCTCAACCGACGCTCCCATCGCCGCGGACAAATCCTGCGGGATCGTCAGCGCCCCGGCCATCCGGATATTTTGGTCAAAGCCGTATCGCCCGTTGCCGGAAAGGAAAAATCCGTCCGTCTCTACGACCGCTTTCGTGATCTCGGCGCCGCCGTCCTGGATCTTGGCCTCAAATATGACATTCCTCAAATACGTGTCTTTTTCGTTAAAAACATCCTTATATTTTTCCGGCAGATTATCTTCGACCCGGGTGACAAGGTCAGGAATCAGCGCGATCTTGTTTAAAGCTGATTTCAAAAGATTAAAATCTACCAATTTACCGTCGGTGACCTTCAGATTTCCGCCGCCCTTTAAATTGTTCAGCGCGGCCGCGGGATCAAACCCGGCGCCGGAAAGGGACATCGTCCCTTCGACATTTCCCAAGACCTTGAGCGGAAGATCCTGGCCGGCCAGGATTTCTTCCAGCTTCAATTTCTGCGCGTCGGCTTTAAAATTATAGGTTTGCTTTTTCAGATAATCGCTGATCCGTACGGAACCGCTTAACGAT
>CAYING010000099.1:0-6989 GCA_964364715.1 uncultured Planctomycetales bacterium | reverse complement strand
GCTTTTACCCTATCACCAACTCTTCATAGTGTCCACTTTTTCGGGGGAAGATCAAGATGAGTTGGAAAGGTTTTTAAGAATTTATGATTTGCGAGAAAAAGGAATGGCATTCAAAGAAATAGCCAAGGAAGTTTATGAGATTCAAGGGGCGGTAGAACCAAACGATGAAAATAAAGCCTCCAAATCTTATAATGCTGCAAAACGAATCATCAAATCTGAATATCAATATATCTGGTAATATTTAAACACCCCCCGTTATTTCCTTTCTTTAATCTGTAACTCTTTATATCAAATGATTGCCGAAACGTTCTGATGTACGTGGCCTGCCGTCGGCTTATAATAATAGAGAAGATCGTTTCGCCTGAAAATTATCTTAAACAGCCGGAATCACAGAAAAAATTGAAGAAATAATGTACTCCGAAGACGATCTTCTTCCCATTTCCGCCCTGCAGCACCTTTTATTTTGCGAACGGCAATGCGCGTTGATCCATATTGAACAGGTGTGGGTGGATAACATTTTTACGGCGCAGGGAAAAGTGATGCACGAACGCGTGCATGGAGAAACCGCCGAAAGCCGTAAAGATGTACGGATGGAATTCGGAATGGCGGTGCGGGCGCGTGGATTGAAACTCTCTCTCGGGAGCTAACTGCATGCAGCGGGCGCGTGGATTGAAACGAGGCTGAATAGGGTCTAATTTCAACGATTGTCATATTGCTTCCCTTTTTGGTTTCGGCTCTGTTTTGAGGCCCTGTTTTGAGGGTTGACCCATGACTTACCTTACAGGTTATCTGAAGAAGTCAGGGTTATCCCATTTTCTCTAAATGGTGAGGGATAATGGGATTGACAAAATAATCCTCAGCCATTAGTATGGCTGAATGTACTTGCCTTTCCTGCATTTTATTTAGGAGCAGCAAGTACTTATCCCGATTTCCTCTAATGAAATTGGGTAATATAAAGGAAAATCGGGATGAATCAGAAATTTTATCTTGCCCCCGCCAAAATCCTTCAGGGTGATCTTGAACCGCAGGACCTTAATTTGATGCTCGTTTTTCAGGTCAATTGTCCCGGCTGTTTTGTTTCCGGGTTCCCGTTCGCCAACTATCTGCAGAAACAATTCGGGCACAGGGGGTTGAAGGTGATGGGGTTGTCGACCGCGTTCGAGGATTATGAATTTAATACCTTGGAGAACACCGAGAGCCTCTTGAACGACGGGATCCTCGTCGGTGAGACGAAAAAGGCCATGAACAGCAACGGCTATGATGAATTGCCTTATCCGCTGGATTTTTCGGTGGGGTTCGATGACCTTCAGCCGATGAAGGATCAGGCGATCACCGAGGAGATCGTCGAAAAAATGTGCCAGACCCTGCCGGATTATCTGGGGTTGAATTTTACCGAGAAGAAACTTGTCCGCGGCCAGGTCAAAGAATATTTATCGAACAAAAAATTTTCCGCCGCCACGTTCGACACCAATGACCTGCGCGGCACCCCGTCCTGGGTTTTATACGATAAAGATTATCAGATCTACGGCAAATGGTTCGGCCATCAATTCCATCAGGAGATCGAGACTACGATCAAGAAATTGCTGGAAGTAAGCTGAAAGAATCATCTACAGCACATAGAGCAGTCTTGACAAGGCGTACGTAATATAGTACGCTTTTAGTGGAGGTGAAAATATGACATCCTTAACAGCCAGCGAAGCCCGGGCAAAATTATACAGGCTTTTAGACCTTACGGCGAGTTCCCATGAGCCGGTTCAGATCACCGGCAAAAGGAGCAATGCTGTTTTAGTTTCCGAGGAGGATTGGAATGCCATTCAGGAAACGCTGTATCTTTTATCCGTCCCCGGCATGCGCGAAAAGATCCGCAAAGGCCTTAAAACCCATCTCAAAGAATGTTCCCCTAAATTAAACTGGTAGTTTTTCATGCGGCAGGTTGTTTTTACAAAGCAAGCACAAAAAGACGCTAAGAAAATAGCGCAGTCCAATCTAAGATCTCACGTCGAAGCCCTCTTAAGTGTCCTTCAAAAGGATCCTTTTCAAAATCCGCCGTCTTATGAGAAACTGATAGGAGATTTGGCCGGGGCGTATTCCAGGCGGATCAATATCCAGCACCGGTTGGTTTATCAGGTCCTGAAAAAGAGACAAATCGTCAGAGTCATTTCTATGTGGACGCATTATGAGTAGGAGCCCCTCTTTAATTCGAGCCTCTGCCGCTTTTCTCTCCCCCGAGGTCCGGGTCGTCGAGGCCTCGGCCGGTTCCGGCAAAACGTACGCGCTCGCGAAACGCTACGTTCAACTCCTTTTAAATCCCAAGCTTCATCTTGAGAATATCCCGCTGCGCAATATTTTGGCGATCACATTTACCAACAAGGCCGCTTTTGAAATGAAGGCGCGCATTTTGGAATTCCTTAAAAAGACCGCGCTCGAGGAATTGTCTCCGGCCGCGATCGAGGATATCCTGACACCCATCGGCGTTGATCCCAAGGCCGCCAGCCGCAAGGCCTTCGCGGTCATGGAAGCGCTGATCCGCAATTACAATTTCTTTCAGGTCCAGACGATCGATAAATTCATCAACGCGCTTTTGTCCGGCTGTGCCTTCAAGATCAATCTGACCGCGAACTTCCGTATTAAAACAAATTCCGCCGAGTATCTCGAGCACAGCCTTGATGAATTGATCGATTCAGCCGGCCGCGATAAAAAGGCCGCGAAGATCTTTGAGAATTTTCTTCATCAGTATCTCTACCTTGAGAACCGCACCGGCTGGTTTCCGAAGGACGATCTCTTGGTCATCATCCGCGATCTTTTTAGGCAGAGCAATCATTACGGCCTGCCGTTCAGGGAAAGCGCCCACGGCCCGGAAGACCTGATCAAAAAGAAGCGCAAGATCCTCGAGGACATCCGGCAGCTGCGCGAAATTCTGCCGGAAGGCGCGGATAAGCGGTTCATCAAAAGCCTGGATAAATTTATCGTCGAGAATAAAAATGGTTTTGATGTGGACGCGTTGTCAGCGTATTTCGGGCGGGAAGATCTTCCGCTTAATAAAGGAAGTGACGCCCCGGATCAGGCCCATCGGCGTTGGGCATCGCTGCGTAAAGGTTTTAAATCGCTCGCGCAGGCGGAGGCGTTCTCGTTATTTAATCCGTATATCCAGATCTTTGACCGGGTGATGGCGCAGTTTTTGGAATTGTCATCCAAGGATGATGTGCTCTTTTTGGAGCAACTCAACAAACGAGCCGGTGAGCTTTTTGATGAGGATTATGTGACCGTTGAGGAATTGTATTACCGCCTGGCCACGCGCTTTCACCATTATCTGATGGATGAGTTCCAGGACACGAGCCGCCTGCAGTGGCATAATCTGGAAAAGATGGCGGAAGAAGCGCTTTCGACCGGGGGCACACTGTTTTACGTCGGAGACAAAAAACAGGCTATCTATTCGTTTCGCGGCGGGGATGTAAAGCTGTTCGATCATATTAAGCAACGGTTCGCGGCGTTCAATGTTCAGCCGGAATTCTTGACCAATAATTGGCGGAGCCAAAAAGCGGTCGTGGAATTCAATAATAAGATCTTCAGCCCGGAAAATCTGGGCCGCTTCATCACGCGGAAGGAAAGTTATGAGGAGGAGAAGGGAAAAAAACGGGCGGTCGTTTTTTCGGAAGAAGATCTTCGAGAATTGGCCGGTGTCTTTAAGAATTCGCAGCAAACCTTTCAGCCGCAGAATAGCGCCGGTTATGTCAGGGTTGAATTTGTCGACGGCGAGAAGAAAGAGGATGCCGAGCGCGTCGTTCGGGAAAAGCTGGTCAATTTGATCAAAGACTTGCGGAAGCGTTTTTCGTGCAGGGACATCGCGATTTTGACGCGCGGCAACAAAGAGATCGAGCAGATGACCAATTGGCTTTTGGAAGAAGGGATCCTGGTCGAGTCGGAACGCACGCTCAATGTCCGGGAGAACCGTTTGATCATGGAAATAGCTGCATTTTTAAAGTTCCTGGATTCACCGGCCGACAATGTGAGCTTTGCGCAGTTTATTCTGGGTGATATTTTCAGCGCGGCGGCAAAGATCACATCGGAAGAGATGCATAATTTTCTGTTTAAGCTCCGCGACCGCCTGCGCAGCGAGAAGGATTTGTATGTTTATACGGAATTCCGCAGACAGTATGAACCGGTCTGGGAAGAGTTCTTCGACGGATTTTTTAAAAATGTCGGCTTGTACCCGCCGTATGAACTGCTCGTCAGTATTTACAGCAAATTTCAGTGCCTGAATAATTTTTCGCAGGCGCAGGGTTTTTTGATGCACCTATTGGATCTGATCAAAAAGAACGAAGAAGACCATTGCGACATCGAGTCGTTCCTGAATTATTTTGAGCATCTGGAAGGGGACGGCCTGTATGTCCATATCGCCGACAGCGACGCGGTGCGGATGACCACGGTGCATAAAGCAAAGGGGTTGGAATTTCCGGTCGTTATCTTGCCGTTTCTGGGGATGGATATTCAGGTCGGCACATCGAGCGAGAACCAGCAGTCATACATTATGCGGGAAGAAGACGGCGCGATCAACCTTTTGAAACTTAAGGAAAAGTATTATCTTTTTTCCGAGGAGCTCACCCAGATCCGCCGTGCGGAATACAAAAAGGCATTCTTGTCCGAGTTGAACACGATCTATGTCGCGCTCACCCGCCCGCAGTATGAGCTCTACGCCTTTGTCCCTAAAAAGGCCGGCGGGGTTTTTAATTTTGTGCAGTTTTTGATCCCGTTTGCCGACGGGCAGGCTGTTTATGAGGCCGGCGGGCAGACAACCTATGCGAAGACCAAGGACAAAAATGTCCTTGTTGAAAAACTCCCAGTTTCGCAATACCACGACTGGATCGAGTACCTGCGGGATGAATTCCTCGAATATGATTTCTTGGCGAACCGGGCCCAGCGCCTGCAGGGGAAAGTGATCCATTTTATTTTGTCCAGGATCGGCAATTTGAAGAACGCTGATATAAGGGAAATGTTGGAACGCGCGGCGGGGGAGGCGGAGCTCGAATTTGAGCAGATCAAGGATTTTTCTCCTTACCGTGCGAAAGTCGAAGAAGTTTTGAGGGCTGAACAGGTCAAACCGTTCTTCTTTGTTGAGGATGGGAAAGTCTTCACCGAGCAGGATATTGTCACAGTCCAAGGCCACACGAAACGCTTGGACCGATTGATCGTGACCGAGAAGGAAGTCTGGGTGGTGGATTTCAAAACGTCCCGCGACAGCGAGGGCCGCTATCAAAAGCAAGTCCAGGAATATATGTCGCTGTTGCCTGAACTGTATCCGAAGAAAAAGGTGAGCGGTTATCTCGTCTATCTCGATGAACTGAAAATAGAAGAAGTCAAAATGTCAAACGTCAAACGTCAAATGTAAAAGCAGGGCATTTTTTAACCTTTTGACTTTTTGACCATTGAACCATGAACAGGATAATCACTTACAGTTTCGTTGATAATTTCATCGACCGCCTCGGCGGATATATCGAGGAGAATTATATCCGCACCGGAAAAGACCTTTCGCGCCTGGCAATTGTCTTCGGCGGTAAACGTCCGGCGCTGTTTTTAAAACGCGAGTTGGCGCGCCGAGTGGGGACAGCCTTTTATCCGCCGCGGTTTTTTGCGATCGATGAATTTGTTTCGTGCATTCTCCGCAAGCAAGATCTTTTTCGATCAACGCCGGATTTGGACGCCTGTTATCTTTTGTATCAGCTGGCGCGCACATATACTCCGCAGATATTGAAAGGGAAGGAAACCTTTGCGCAATTTTTGCCTTGGACAAAGGAGATCCTGGCGTTCATCGATCAGCTGGATCTGGAAGCGGTCGAGGACAAGACCTTGGAAAATATTAAAGCGAATGCCGAGATCGGTTATCCGGTGCCGGAGGATATTAACCGGCTTTTGGAACATATCGTGGTTTTGCGCCGGGCCTATCATAAAAAGTTGAAAGAGGAAAAAATGCTTTCCCGCGGCCTGCAGTATTTGAGCGCGGCGAAGGCGGTCGAAGAAAGCGGTTTCGATGAGTTCGACGAGATTTTGTTCTGTAATTTTTTTTACTTTAACCGATCGGAAGAAGCGATCGTGCGGAATTTATACGAGCGCGGGAAAGCGGTCTTGCTCTTTCAGGGAGATGAGCGCAAATGGCCGGTCTTGACGAGAATCGCCCGGCATTTTGCAACGCCGATCCAGGAAGGGCCGGAGCCGAAGACGCCGCGGTTTGATTTGAAACTGCACGCCGGCTTTGATGTCCACTCGCAGGCCGGATTGGTACGCGGGATCTTGCAGGGCATTAAAAATAATTCCGCGGCGGATTTGGGTAAAACGGTTGTCGTCGTGCCGAACCCCGACCATATCATTCCGCTTTTGTCGGAAGTAACCCAGGTCGCGCAGGATTTTAATATTTCGCTCGGGTATCCGCTCAAACGGAGCAGCCTGCATACGCTTTTCAAATTTATTTTCCAGACGCAGCTGTCCCGTAAAGAGCAGCGGTATTACACTAAAGATTATTTGAAAGTCCTCAGTCATCCGTTCATCAAGAATCTGCAATTAGGCAGCGATCCGGCGGTCACGCGCATTCTGGCGCATAAGATCGAAGCGATCCTGACCGGAAAAGAATCCACGCGCATTTCCGGAAGTCTTTTTGTGGAGCTTGAGGATATTGAAAACCTCGACGAGCTGTATATTCTCACTCAGGAAATGTGCGGCCGGCTCAAGATGCCGGTCACGCGGAGCGAGCTTTTGGCGGTCATCGGGCAAATTCACGAGTTATGTTTTGAGGGATGGGAAAAGGTTTCCACTTTCAAGGATTTCGGAGCACGGCTGGGAAGCGTTCTGGATGTCTTGACGCATAAAAGTTTTTTGAAGAATTATCCGCTGAATTTGAATATCGCGGCCAAGATCTATGCGATCAAGGATGAATTTCTGAACGCGGATTTTTCGTCCGAACATTTCGAGCCCCTTATGCATGATGCAAAAAGATTTTA
>CAYING010000098.1:0-7035 GCA_964364715.1 uncultured Planctomycetales bacterium | reverse complement strand
GTCAGGCCAATAAGGCTTTGGAAGAATCCCGTGAAACCGCCGCGCAGTTCATCGGCGCAAAACCGGAAGAGATCATTTTTACTTCTTCGGCAACGGAATCCAATAATCAGGCGGTCATCGGCTCAGCCCGGGCCCAACGGGAGAAGGGAAATCATGTTATTTTGTCGTCGATCGAACATCATTCAGTCGAACGGCCTGCGGAATTTTTAAGGCAGGAAGGTTTTCAGGTGACTGTCGCCGGGGTCAATTCTGACGGTGTGATAGATCCGGAAGATATTCGGAAGAATATTACTCCTGAAACTGTCCTGATCGCGGTGCTGCAGGCGAGTAACGAGATCGGAACGATCCAGCCGATTGCCGAGATCGGGAAGATCACCCGTGAACACAAGATTTCTTTTTTGGTCGATGCGGTGCAGGCGGTCGGGCATATCCCGGTCCAGGTGAACGATCTTAACGCGGATTTGCTGTCGATGTCGGCGCACAAATTTTATGGGCCGAAGGGGATAGGCGCTTTGTATGTGCGTAAAGGAACCAAAGTGTCCAGTCTGCTCTTGGGCGGCGATCAGGAGCGGGGGCGCCGCGCTTCCACGGTGAACGTCGCGGGAGCGGTCGGGATGGCTAAAGCTCTTCAGATATGTAAAGATAAAATGAAATCTGAAATGGACGCGCAAACTAAATGGCGTGATAGTCTGCTGACGGAGATCCCGAAAAAGATCGACGGTGTGCGCATCAACGGTCATCGGACACGGCGGCTTCCCAACAACGCGCATTTTTCTTTTGAGAAAGTCGAAGGGGAAGCCTTGCTGATGTCGCTGGACACGGCCGGGATCGCCGCGTCGATGGGATCGGCCTGTACCGCCGGTTCGATGGAGCCGTCGCATGTCCTGCGCGCGATCGGTTTATCGGATGAACCGGCGTTTGGGTCGCTCCGCTTGAGTTCGGGGCGCTGGACAACGCAGGAAGATATTGATTGCGTTTTGGAAGAATTGCCGAAAATTATCAAAAGACTGAGAATATAAAACTCTAAATTCTAAACACGAAATTCTAAATAATTTCAAAATTCAAAGCACAAAATATTAAACGTTTAATTATTTGATATTGTTTAGAGTTTAGGATTTAGAGTTTAGGATTTTCAATGTATGCTCGATAAAATTATTCATTTTCTAAAGAACACCGACGGATACATCTCCGGAGAGGAGATCAGCGAGGCGTTGAACATTTCCCGCGCCGGGATCTGGAAGCATATGCAGGAACTTCGCTCGCAGGGATATGATAT
Source organism: uncultured Planctomycetales bacterium (assembly GCA_964364715.1). GTDB lineage: Bacteria > Omnitrophota > Gorgyraeia > Zapsychrales > GWA2-47-8 > CAYING01. Next base: position 5,759 of record CAYING010000098.1, on the reverse strand, counting down.
TGTCGCTGTCCCGCATTTAGGATACAAACTGGAATCCTCCCCGGATAAACCTTTCTCGCATGAGATCAAGCATAATTTGCACACGAAGATCCTCGGGAAAAAGATTTTTTATTTTGATACGGTTTTTTCCACGATGGACGAGGCGTTCCGCCTGGGAATGGAAGGCGCGGAAGAAGGCACCGTGATCTGCGCGGAAAGCCAGACCAAGGGTCGCGGACGGCTTGGCCGCAGCTGGAGTTCGCCGAAGGGAAAAGGGATCTATATGTCCGTGATCCTGCGCCCGCGTTTGAGTCCGACGGAAGTTTCGCAGCTGACATTGCTGGCGGCGGTCGCGGCGGCGGAAGCCATCCAAAAGGTGAGCGGATTATCAGCGATGATCAAATGGCCGAACGATCTTTTGATCGGCGGCAAAAAGGTCGTCGGGATCCTGACCGAATTGAGCGCTGAGACCGACCGGGTCAAATTTGTCGCGATCGGGATCGGGATCAATGTGAATACGCCGGTGAATCAATTGCCGCCGCACGCGACATCACTTAAGAACGAGGCGGACAAGAATTTCTCCCGTGTTGAATTGATCCGGGAGATCCTCCGCAGTTTGGAAGAATGGTATCTGCGTTTTCAGGAGGAAGGGCCCGCCGTTGTGATGATGCGTTGGAAAGAATTGTCCAGCACGCTCGGTAAACATATAAAAATTTCCGACCCAAACCAGACCATCGAAGGGAAAGCGATCGACATCGACGACGACGGCGGGTTGTTGATCCGAAGCGATTCGGGGATCGTGGTGAAAAAAATGTCCGGAGACGTGGTGCAGATCTCGTGAACTCTTTTCTTGAACAAGCATTACTGGAGTTAGAAAGTAAAGGCCTTAAGCGCACCCTGCGCACGGTGGAAGGCCCGCAGGGCCGCGAGATCATCATCGACGGCAAACGAGTCCTGAACTTTTGTTCCAATAATTATTTAGGCCTGGCGGATGACCCGCGGCTTTCGCAGGCGGCGGTCGAGTCGATTAATAAGGAAGGTTTCGGCTCCGGCGCTTCCCGTCTGATCTGCGGGAATATGTCGTCGCATCAGGCGCTTGAAAGAAAGCTGGCGCAATTTAAGGAGACCGAAGCGGCGCTTGTTTTCAGCAGTGGATATATGGCCAACGTCGGGATCATTCCGGCATTGTTCGGACGGGAAGACGTTGTTTTCTGCGATAAACTGAGCCATGCTTCGATCATCGACGGAATTATTTTAAGCCAGGCGGAATTTAAGCGTTATCCGCACAATGATCTGACAGCATTGGAAAATTTGCTGAAAGAGAGCCAGCGCTATAAGAAACGTTGTATCGTGACGGACAGTGTTTTCAGTATGGACGGCGATATCGCTCCGTTGCCGGCGATCGTCGAATTGGCGGAGAAATATAAGTGCGCGGTGATGGTGGATGAGGCGCATGCCGTTGGGGTTTTGGGTAAGAACGGCAAGGGCGCGGTTGAGCATTTCGGCCTGCAGAAAAGGATCGATATCCAGATGGGGACACTATCCAAAGCGGTTGGATCTTTCGGCGCTTATTGCTGCGGTTCGCGCGACCTGATCGTGTTTTTGATCAACCGCGCCCGGAGTTTTATTTATACGACGGGGATGCCGCCGAGCGTGGCTGCCGCTTCTTTCCGCGCCCTCGAGATCATCGAAATGGAGACGCACCGGCGGGAACGCCTGTGGCAGAATACAAATTATGTTAAGGAGGCGTTCAAGGTTTTGGGTTTGGACACGATGAACAGTCAGACGCCGATCATTCCGATCGTTGTGAAGGATCCGGCATTGGCAGTGGAATTTTCAAAGAAATTGTTCGAAAAGAATATTTTGATCTCGGCGATCCGTCCGCCGACGGTTCCGCTGAACACGGCCCGTTTGCGTTTGACCGTGACGGCGGCCCACGAACAAAAGGACCTCGATTATTTGTTGGAACAGACACGGAAAATCGGGAAGGAATTATGCCTACTTTAAAAGCAGACAGCGGCATTGAGTGGAATTATTATTTGGAAGGCGAGGAGCACCCGAAAACGATTGTTTTTTTTCACGGCTGGGGTGTCGACGGAAGGATTTGGCGCCAGCAGACCAAACATTTTTCGCAAGCCTTCAAGATCGTGAGCGTCGATCTTCCCGGCCACGGCGGGAGCAGCTGGCAGAAAGTTCCGCTTGATGTGATGTGTCGGGACCTTAAAAAGATCCTGGACCATCTGCAGATCGCGCGGATGAGTGTCGTGGCCAGTTCTCTCGGCGGATTATTCGCCTTTAAATTGTACGCCGCGCATCCGGGAATATTCGAACGGATGGTCCTCGTCGGTTCAATGCCCAAATTTTCGCAGTCGGAAAATTACCCTTACGGCCTGGATGTTTCCTGGATGAGAAAGCTCAACGGCCAGTTGGATACCGCTTACCCGTCGATCGTGAACATTTTTTTTCGTTCTCTTTTTACGCAGGAAGAACGGGCGAGCCGGCGGTTCAAATGGCTGCAGAAATTCCGGCAGGCCGATGACGTGCCGATGAAGCAGGCGCTGGCTGAATATCTCGATATTTTAGAGCAGGAAGACCTTCGGCCGGTTATGGAAAAATTCAATCTGCCTCTTCAGGTCATCAACGGTGAGGACGACGAGATCTGTACGGTTGAAACGGTTTCGTATATAAAGGAAACTTTGCCGCATGCGAAAGTGTATTATTTTAAAGAGTGCGGGCATTTTCCGTTCTTGAGCAAACCGCATGAATTTAATGAAGTCTTGGAAGGTTTTTTGAAGGGCACAGAATGATATTAGGCGCGTTCGACAAGCGGATACGGCAGGCGTTCTCGAGCGCGGCGATGCAATACGATGTGCTTTCGAGCCTGCAGAAAGAGATCGGCCGCGAGCTGGTGAATAAGCTGGTCCCTCCCCACCCCGGGGATGTCCCGGGGGTGGGTGAGATTGCGTACATTCTCGATGTCGGAATGGGGACGGGGTGGATGACGAACCGGCTGGCGAATTTATTCCCGGACGCGAAGGTCGTCGGGATCGATTCTGCCGTCGGGATGATCGAACAGGCGCGCAAAAAGTATGAGAATTTAAAGAGTGTCAATGCCGACGCCCGGATGCTTCCGTTCAAAAATGAACAGTTTGACGTTGTGATTTCTAATCTTGCCTATCAATGGGTGCCGGATCTGGAAAAGGCCTTTGCGGAAGCGTATCGTCTTCTGAGAAAAGACGGAACGCTATGCCTGACGATGTTTGGGAATGAAACATTGAAAGAACTTTTTGCGTCCTTTGAAACGGCTAAAGATGAAAAAATCTTCGTCCATCGTCTTGCGGGCCGCGCCAAGATCGAAGCGGCATTGAACAGCGCCTGTTTTCGCGATATTCTTATCGAAACAGAAACGATCAAGGTACATTTCCCGGATATGCTGTCGCTCATCAAATGGTTGAAAGATATCGGGGCCAACATTCTGCCGAAGAACGGTTTTATCGGGAAGGAATTGATGCTCGAGGCTGGGGATTATTATAAAAATAATTTTTCCGACCGTCTGGGAATTATCGCGACATTCGAGGTTGTATGGATAAAGGCAAGAAAGTAAATCCCGCCCCGGAAGCGGGGACACTCCCGGGGTGTAAGAAGGGATTATTTATAACCGGAACAGATACCGGTGTCGGCAAGACCATGGTCACCGCCGTACTCGGCCTGCTTTTGCAGAAGGAAGGGTATGACGTCGGGGTAATGAAGCCTGTGCAGTGCGGCGGGCATGATGCGGCATTCTTGAAAAGGATCCTTAAAGTTCCGGATCCGCTAGATAAGATCAACCCATTTTATGCCTCGGAGCCTTTATCGCCTCATTTGGCGTTCAAACGCGCGCAATCTGAGATCAAGGCAAATGAGATCATTGCCCTCTATCAGGAATTGCAGGATGAGCACGATATTGTTTTGGTCGAGGGTGCGGGCGGGCTGATGGCTCCGCTATCCGAGAATTATTTTGTCGCGGATCTGGTGCGTGATTTGAATTTGGAAGTGCTTATCGTCAGCCGGCTGGGATTGGGAACGATCAATCACACGTTATTGACCGTCGCCCAGGCGCGTCATTATGGCCTGAATGTCTGCGGGATCATTTTTAGCGAAACGCATTCAGGAAAGAGAAGCATTCCTGAGAAAACCAATCCGGCTGAGATCGCCCGGTTGGCAGATGTTCCTGTTTTGGGGACGGTTCCGTATATCAAGACAAAAACCGCGCGGGAAATTTTGAAGAAGAGTGAAGGTGTTCTGGATTTAAAAATATTTTTACATCCGGCGGAGAACCGCACTCAGGAATTGCAGCAGTGGGATAAGAATTTTATCTGGCACCCGTTTACGCAGATGAAGGACTGGCTTCGGGAAGAGCCGCTCGTGATCGACCGCGCAGAAGGGAATTATCTCATCGACACGAACGGCCGGAAGTATCTCGACGGCGTTTCGAGCCTATGGGTCAACGTGCACGGCCACCGTAAAGCAGAAATTGATCAGGCGATCAAAAAGCAGCTGGACCGGTTAAGCCATTCCACGTTGTTGGGATTAGCGAATACGCCTTCCGTTGAGCTGGCGAAAAAGTTGATCGAGATCGCGCCGCCGGGGCTCAAAAAAGTTTTTTATTCCGATAACGGTTCGACGGCCGTCGAGGCCGCGATTAAGATGGCGTATCAGTATTGGCAGAATACGGGATATTCCAGCCGGAAAATGCTGGTCCACTTGAGCAACTCTTATCACGGAGACACTCTGGGCAGTGTCAGCGCGGGCGGGATCGACCTTTTCCATAAAGTTTACCGGGACCTGATTTTCAAAACGATCACCTTCGATTCTTTGCATGATCTGGATAAACTCGAAGAGCTTTTCCGAAAGTCACAGCCCGAGATCGCTGCTTTCGTCGTCGAGCCGTTGATCCAGGGGGCGGCCGGGATGCTGTTGTGGCCCAAGGGCGCGTTAAAGCGTGTCCGCGAATTATGCACTCAGTATGATATTTTCCTGATCTGCGATGAGGTCGCGACGGGTTTTGGGCGCACCGGGAGAATGTTCGCCTGTGAACACGAGGGTGTAACGCCGGATATTCTGTGTCTAGCTAAAGGATTGACCGGCGGTTATCTTCCGCTTGCGGCAACGCTCACCACCCAGCGGATTTTCGCTGGTTTTCTTTTCGATTATAAAGAACAAAAAACATTTTTCCACGGCCATACCTATACTGGCAATCCTTTGGCCTGTGCGGCGGCCTTGGCGAACCTTGCTGTCTTTGAAAAAGAACACACGCTGAAGAACCTGGCGCCCAAGATAAAGTTTTTGGACAAGGGACTGAAATTGTTTTATAATTACCCCCACGTCGGAGAAGTCCGTCAGCTGGGGATGATGGCGGGGATCATCTCCCGGGCCATCCTGCGCAGGGACACCGGGCATCCGGTCTTCCACGGCTGCGTGGACTGGCACTCGGCGGTCCACGGACACTGGGCGCTCCTGCGCATCGCCCGTGCCACCGGGGCGCATGCGCGGGAGGCCGCTCTGGCGGACCGTTCGATGACGCCCCGCGGGATCGCGAGGGAGGCGGCCACCCTGGCCCGGCATCCCGGATTCGAGATGCCCTACGGCCGGGCCTGGTTCCTGAGGCTGGCGATCGAGCACGCCGCCTGGGACCCCCGGCGGCTCAAGGCCATGGCGGACGCGGTGGCGGCCTCCCTTCTGGAGTTCTTCGATGCCTTCCCGCCTTCCCCCTGCACCCACGAGAATGCGTCCAACGCCTG
>CAYING010000097.1:0-7241 GCA_964364715.1 uncultured Planctomycetales bacterium | reverse complement strand
ATGCGGTCCTCTTCTTCAAAATAGGAATAAATCACCCTGATCCCGGTGTTCCCCCCCTTGCCCTTTAAGGCCCGGCAGGCGAATTTTCTGGCTTTGTAGACCGGCGGGGCATTAACGCCCAACCCGGTCATTCTGACAACCGCTAAATTGTCTATTTTGTCTTTATGGCTTAATTTTAACTGGACTTCGATAAATATCTGCAGATCTTCGCGGAGGGTTCGAAATCGCTTGGCCAGTTTTTTAAGGTCTTTTTCGAATTCTGGAAGATAGATGATCTCGTTGAATATCGGCTTTAGATGCGGTGTCTCCACTGTCATTCCTCGTTGAATAAGCCGGTGTACGATAAAACACCGACTCATATTTTATGATCTCGCCTTCCTCAGCCGTGAGCCAGGGAACATCATAGTGTGAATATTCACTGATCTGCTGGGCATTCATATCGGATAATTTATTTATAACCTCATCGACCAATTCTATTTCACGGGGCGTTAATTTATCCAGGTTTGGCTTTCTTTTGGGTAAGTATTTTGTCCGCGGATATTGAAAATACTGGTCCGTAACTTTGACCAGGTCCTTTTCTTCCATTTCCTTAACGATCTTGACAAATTCAACCGGCGTCGGGCCGTAATGATTTTTCATATACGTAGCGCCGATCAGCTGTTCCTCATATTTCTCATAAAAATCAAAATCAATAAAATATAAAAGTTTATAAATGACGGTCTCACCTATATTCGCCTTGGAGCCAACTTTATTCAGAATATAGAGTAAAACCTCTTTGAACTTCTCAACATTTTTCTGAGGGACACTGATACGCAACTCGTCTTTTTTCCTCTTTTGCTTCACTGAAGAACGTGCTGTTTTTGCCTGCAAAACAACCTCAACATCCTGTTCCATATCGAGAAGAATATCTGTCGAAGTATTGAATATTGAGGATAAGGCCGCCACCTCTTCGGCACTCACTTCTCTTTGTCCATTTTCGATCTGGGACAGCGACACACGGTTTAACTTTACCCTTGCAGCAAGCTCTTCCTGCGACCACCCTAACTGCGTACGCAAAGCCTTTATTTTCTCACCAAGTTTCTTTTTAAATGCATCCATAAGATCCGCCTCCTGTAGCTGCTTAAATTATATACTATGTAACATAATATGTCAATTATGTGTAACATTATACGACAACTGGGATACTTTCCACAGATAATTAAACTATTTTTCTCAACCCTTACCGCATCAGCTGCTGACGAAAAACTCTTGCCGGTTCCCAATCCGGATCAACCTCCAAGACCTTCTTGATATCAGCGAGCGCTAAAATATCCTTTTCCATCTTAAAATACACGATCGCGCGGTTATAGAGCGCATCCCGGTGATACGCATCGCGCGCCAACGCCTGATTGTAATTTTTGAGGGCCTGCTCATATAATCCTTGTTCAAAATACACCGCGCCGCGGTTAATGTACCCGTCGACAAAACGCGGGTTGATTTTAACAGCCCGGTCCAGGTCGGTAAGCGCGGAAATGAAATCTTTTTGCAAAAGATAAAGGGCTCCGCGATTGCTCAAAACAGTTGTATTCTCCGGTTCAACATTCAACGCCGTACCGTAATCTGCCAGCGCCTCAGCGAGCTTCCCTTCTTTACGGTACAGATTCCCGCGATTGACCAGCGCGGCGATATAATCCGGCTTGATCGCGAACGCTTTTCCGTAATCCGCGAAAGCTTCCTCGGTGCGGTTCAATTTCTGCAAAAGCGCGGCGCGGCCGTTGTAACCTTCGAAAGAATCCGGGTTGTGCCGTAACAGTTCGGCGTAAACCGCCAATGCTCCGTTGTAATCTTTCTGGCGGAAACGCGCCTCGACCAGGTTTAAATAGGCGCGGAGTTTTCGCGGAGATTTACGGACAACGTCCTGCCAAAAAGCAGTTTCATTCCCGTACAAAATATTCCGCTGAAACGTCAGCACAGAAAGAATACACACGATGATCCCCCATGCGGCGGCAAATTGTTTAGTGTTTTTCATCGCCGCGGACAGTCCGGCGCTGACCGCCAGGCATAATCCGATCGACGGCAGATACATTTTATGTTCCCAGATCACGTTCGCCCGCGGGATAAATTCCACCGAGATCGTCAGGAAAAACCAAAAGATGCCGAACGAAACAAGCGGAAATTTATTCCTGATAAAAAATCCGGCAGCCGCCAAGAGTGACAGCGCAGCGAAGGACAAAAAAGCGGACGGCTCTAAAAGACTGTGCGACATCGGAAAAGCATAATCAAAATTTTGATTGAAAGGCAGCGCGAACAACCGCAAAAGCGTCATTAAAACCCGCCCCTCGGTCAGCGCGTATGTGCCGAAGGTTAAAACGTCGCCGGGAAAAGATTCGGAAGGGATCGATTCGCCGAGCATCGAGGCCAGTTTCCGCCACGAAAAGGTCAGCGAAAGAATTCCGGCGAATACAACGAACGTACCAAGCCACACGCCGATCCGGGGACGCTTTCCTCGAATAACACATATCTCCAAGAGAACAATGGCAAGCGGTAAGGTCAACGTGATCTCTTTGGTAAACAATCCCAAGACCCCGCAAAAAAACGCTCCGGCAAAGCACCGCGCCCGCGCCTGAAATTGTTCAGCCCTCAACCGTCCGTGCAGATAAAACACAAGCCCCCCGACATAAAACAATGCCGCCAGCACCGTGAACCTTTGCGAAATATAACTCACCGCCTGCGTCTGCAGCGGATGCACCGCAAAAAGAAACGCGCCGGCGAACGCGGCCGCTTCCCCATCACCCCTGGGGTGATAATAACACCCCTGGGGTGATGATAACACCCCTGGGGTGATGGAGCCCCCGCGGGCTAAAGCCCGCGGTTCCTTTCTACCTGCCCCTCGCGGGGCGGAATCCCGCCGCTTTCCCATCCCCGGGCTGAAGCCTGGGGTGTTATGGGAAGGCGGGATAAAAATCAGCCGGAACAACTGCCACACCAAAAATACGACAGCGACGTGCGCGAGAAGATTGAACCGATGATAACCGAACGTTTCCAATCCGCCCAAGCGGTAATTGACGGCGAACGTTAAAAATCCCACAAAACGCGTCAGCTGGCCGCGCGAAGATCGCAGAATGGAATTAAAACTAATATCACCCTGGAGGTCAGGGCTATGGACGATAAAGGTCAGGTCGTCAAATAAAAAAGGCCCGTTGAGGGCCGGAGAATAAATGAACGCCGTACCGATCAAAAGAAGCGCGGCGCAAAGGACGGACATCGTGCGGGACATCCCAATTTTCCTTATAATCCCATTTCATATTAGATGAAATTGGGATAAGTACTTTTTACTTCTATATTTGATGTGGAAAAAAAGTACATGCGTGGCTATCCTTTTTCGTCGAGGATATGGACTTTTCTTCCCTTGACCTTCAGTTTTCCGTCGGCAAAAAGCTGGACGGCCTTAGGGTAGATGCGGCGCTCGATCTTGTGGATCTTTTCCGCGATCGTCTCCGGCGTGTCGTTTTCCCGGACATTGACCGCTTCCTGCAGGATGATGGGGCCGTGGTCCATTTTGTCGTCGATAAAATGCACGGTCGCGCCGGTGACCTTAACGCCGTAGGTGAACGCGTCCTTGATGCCCTGGATCCCTTTAAAGGAAGGCAAAAGCGAAGGATGGATATTCAGGATCTTCTGCGGAAAAGTTTTGACGAAGAACGGAGTCAGCAGCCGCATATACCCGGCGCAGACAACAAAGTCGATCTTTTCCTCTTTAAAACGGATCGCCATTTCACGGTCAAACGACTGCGGGTTGGAAAATTGTTTGGGGTTCAAGAACCAGATCTTGATGCCGGCCTGCTCGGCGCGCTTCAAGGCAAAGGCATTGCCTTTACTGGAAACGACCAGCCCGATCTCGGATTTGATCTCGCCGCTTTTGACCGCGTCGATCAACGCCTGTAAATTGGAACCGTGTCCGGAAACGAGAACCGCAAATTTCATATTGAAAAACCTTTCTCAGGTCAGTGACTAGTCGCTAGTGGCTAGTAACTAGTGACTCGGGAAACCTGAAATTTATTTTTGCGAGCCACGAGCCACTGATCACGAGTCACAGTTGTTCAATTATGCCCTTTTTCCCTCGAGATTGCAAGGTCTCCTTTGTATCCGATGAAGCCCGCGGCACCGATCACCGCCAGAACGGCCCCGACACCGGCCAAGATCAAAACCCGCGAGACATATTCCGCCAAAAATGAACTCGCCAGCATCGCGGTCAGGAAAGCAAAATGGATCACCACCTCCAAGGCGCTAAAAACCTTGCCCCGCATCTGTTCTTTGGAAAATTCCTGCGCGACCGTGTTCGCCGCGATAAAGATCGGCCCGACGATGATACCCAGTGCGACGGAGAGAATCGAGGCGATGGCCAGGCGCGGATATCGGTCCACGGTCACGGCAAAAACCATCAGCATCAGCCCTCCCCCGGCCAGACAAAAGAAAATAACTTTGTACCACGGGATATGATGCCCCCAGCGGCCGTGGATCATCACGCCGATAAATAATCCGACACCCAGGAGGACCGCCAAGATACTGAGGTCTTTGGTCACGCTTTGAAAAGACTGCTGGACGAACACGATGATGACGACATAGATCGCGCCGGCCGCGGCAAAAAGAATAAAAAGCATATTGATAATGAACCGGATCTCCTTATGCGAAACCAGATATTGCAATCCCTCTTTCATCTCCTGCGTCACCGACTTCCGGATCACGCCGAAAACTTCCCTTCCCTGTTCCAGGAATTTCGCTCTATTGATCTTCAATCTGGCCGGCACGATGGTCAGCAGGAGCATCCCTGAGGCAAAAAAGGTGAAGGCATCGATCAAAAATCCTCCCCGAGCCCCAAAATAGTCGACGAGAAACCCTCCGGCCGCGCATCCACCGACAAAAGCGAGCATGCCGGTCGTGGTCATCAGCGAGTTGGCCATTAACAAATTTTCGCTCGACACCAAATCCGGCAGGATCGACATCTTGGCCGGCACGTAAAAACGGCTCAAGCAAAAGACCAAAAAAACGATTATATAAATCGGGACCATCGAATCGCGGTGAATAAAGATAAACGGCATGGCGAGGACCAGAAGCCCCCGGAGGAAATCACAAACAAAAAGCGTGGTGCGCCGGTCCCAACGGTCGACATAAACCCCGGCCACCGGACCGATGAGAAAGACCGGGATGACCGTGAAGGCCATCAGTTTGGCCAGCTGTATCGCTGAGCCGGGAGCGCGTTCGGCGATCAGCCCGATCAGCGCCATCTGGTAGATCCGGTCGCCGAACTGCGAAATGAGCTGCGCCCACCACAGGCGGGAAAAATTCTGATTCTGAAATTGCCTTAAATATCTGATCATGGGTTACCGGAAAATTGTGTGATCGTATTCTTCAATTCTTCCGCCGCTTGAAAATACGCGCGGGATTTTTCTCCGTCACCGAGACGTTCCGCCAGCCGGCCCATCCCGACATACGCTAAATAATCCGCTTCGTCCTTTGCCCCGCCGAGATCCAGCAGACGCTGATAATACATGGCCGCGGCATTCATTTCGCCCAAGGCCTCATAACTCGAAGCGAGATTGAACAAAGTATTCTTGAACCGCGCGTCCAATGCCAGCGACTTTTGGTACGCGTCGATCGCGTCTTTCCAATTCCCTTTTTTCGCGTGGACCACGCCGAGCGTGTAATAAAGCTTGGCATTGCCGGGATCTTTTTCGATCCACTCCCGATATTCCTTAATGATAATATCATACGTCAGCCGTAAATTTTCTTTCCAGATATCCTCCAACCCTCCGGCCTCCGTGATTTTCTCATACTCCTGGGCGCCTTCCCAGCACTTTCCCAGATCGCATAAAGCTTTCCCAAGACCGATGCGCGCGCGGACCTGTGTCGGCTCGACCTCCAGAATTTTTCGGAAATTTTCTTCCGCCTCCGCGAACCGGCCCTCCTTGGCGCAGGAAAGCGCCAGAGACAAACGGATCCGCGTGTTGCGCGGCTCAAGCGAGAGAGAATGCTCGAACATCCCGTTCTCGGTCGCCGCGGTGATGTTCTGCTGAACGGTCGTTAAAAAGAAAAAGATAAACAGCCCGGCCGCGGCAAGTGAAATGACCGGCTGGGAAACAATTTTATTTTTTACCCATTTCCGGTGCAAGGCCCGGCCGCCGACAACCGCGAGCCCAAGGATCCCGACGGACGGCAGGTACAAAAAATGTTCTGCGGAGGAAATAAACCCCGGCTGCACCCCCACCGCGGCCAGGATCTGCGAAATCGGCAAGAGGTCGATAAAAAACCACGCGATAAAAAATAAAATAAGCGGCGGGGCCTTTTTATAATTTCGCGCTAAAACTCCGGCGAACGCGGCAAAGACCGCGGCCGTTGCCAAAACTTCCGGTTCTAACGGATTTGTGAAAACTTTCTGCATCCGGTCAAAATGCAAATCAACCGGCAATATCATCAGCCGGACATCGGTGATCACCGTGCGCAAGAAGGACACGAACCCCAGCAGCGCCTCGCCGGCATTCCGCCAATGAAACAACTGTGTGATCCCCAGCGCCTGGCGCAGAATGATGTACGCCGCCTGGATGACAAGAAACGGGAACAGCGGAAGAAATAATTTCAGCCGGCTGGTTTTCGCGTCCTTTTTAAAAAACCAAAGATACGCGATCAACAGAAGCGGCAGGACACCGGCGGATTCTTTGGACAGCAAGGACAGCGCGAACGCCGCCAGCGACAGCCCGGTGAAAACCTTCCCCTTTTTCTCGGCCAGCAAAAAGCTGTACAGTGAAGCCAGATAAAAAAATCCGCACAACAGGATCGCCCGGCCGGGGACGTTCGTCACCGCCTCGGCGTGCACCGGATGGATCCCGAACAAGAGCCCGACGGCAAAAGCCGCAGCCGTGTCGCCCAGCCAAAATTCCATTAATAAAAAAACAAGGACCGCGCTTAAAATATGGAGCAGGATATTCGTCAGGTAATAATAAAACGGATCAAGCCCGAAAAAATGATACTCAACCATGAAGGACAGCGAGACCAGCGGACGATAATAAGCATCGCCGCCAAAGAAAGACGCGGTGAAAATGCGGCCGAGATTGGAAAAACTTTTGATGTCCTCATTTTTGACGATCGAGGCTTCGTCGTCGAGGGTCTTGAACGGGGCAGACAAGCAGAACGAATACGCGGTGAAAACAAGAACAGCGATGATGATCACACACCAATATTTCTTAATGTTCGCCATGTTCGAGGGG
>CAYING010000096.1:0-7445 GCA_964364715.1 uncultured Planctomycetales bacterium | reverse complement strand
AATGCCGAACCATTCCTCAAAATAATATCCGCCGGGAAACGGGCCGATGGCATCGGATTTTTTGTCGTGACGGTAAGGCTCGTAATTTTTCCACCATTCGTCCAGCCATTCAAAGATGATGCCGCCCAAGGCGTTCCCCATACCATCGGCACGGCCGGCAGAGTTTTCAATCATATCGAGCCAATTGCCCCTATGGTAATCAGCCTGGGCCTGTTCCGCTTCCTCAATAGTCAAATGCCGCGCAAAAGTCGGGGCGCCGTATTCCGCAATATAAGCCGGTTTGCCGGTCGCGTCAAAAATCTGTTCCCAGAACGAACCGAACCCGTAATCGCCGCGGTAAACGTTTGCCGCGAAAACATCCACATCCGGCGCGTTCCGGGCAAAGATATCCAAAAATAATGTGTCGCCGTTGGAGATCGCGACCGGGTGGTCTTTGTCCACCGACTTGATCCACCGGGCGATTTCATTGACGAAGGAATAATACGCCGCCGGTTTTTTATCCGCGTTGCAGGCGACCCCGTAATTATTTTCATTGCCCAAAAGCCACATCAGGATATACGGTTCATCCTTGTAGTCCATAACCATTTTCTGGACCGATTCCATCATTTTCTTTTTATGCTCGGGATTTTCGTAATCGGTCCCTTCGAACCAGCTCGCGCCGGACCCGATCGCGTATTTCCCGAGATAATCGCCCATAATGATGCGGATGCCGTAACGCTCGTACAGATCGCGCAGGACTTTTTTATCCGCCTCAAACGGCTGATGGTAGCGGCGGATCGTGTTGACGCCCATTTCTTTCATCAGCTGAAAATCTCCCACGTTAGGCTCATCCTCATCCTGGATATTGTTGCCGTTTTTATCCACCCAGGCTTCATACGGCGCGTCGAGAAGACCGTTTTTATCCGTATCTTCCTGCATCCAGTTCGCTAAAGTATCTTTGTCCGGGCTCTGGCCGGTCTTGGTCGGGGCATAGGTGATCCCTTTGATGAGATACGGTTTTCCGTCGGCCATCAGCTGCCAATGGCCGTTCTCATACTGCACCAGATGGACCTTGCCTTCGCCCACCTTCTTTAAAACCTTGCCGAATTTGACCTGCTCCGATCTGGCTTTTTCCTTAGTCCTGGTGATCAAACTTTTTTCCTGCAAGACGCCGGGATGCGTAATGATAATGTCATTCTTCACGTCATTATCAAATCCATTCTTGATCTCGATCTTCATCCCCTTGGCCTCCAGGTTCAACTCCGGATGGATGCGGATGATGTGTTTGATCTTGGCGATCGCGGCCTGGGCCGGATACCAGGGGGTCTGCCAATAGGTCCAGGCCACCGCATCGGGAAAATACACAATGAGCGCCCGGTAGGCCTTCAGCGACTCATGATACATCTTCGCCTTTTCAAAGATCGTCCCGATATAAAAAAGTTTTACGCCCCACGGCTCGGGCGCGGTGAACCACTTATAATACGCCACTTCCAGATCGTCGCTGTTCACATAATCCCAATGGCTTCCTTTAAGACGCCCTTCTTTGCTCAATTCCTGATAGCGGTCGTTTTTAAACACCGGCGTCGAATTAGGATAGATCCCTTCGCCGACGGCATCCGACAATCCTTTGTAATCCGTGATCTCGTATTTATAATTTTTTGTGCCGACGTTGGTAAATTTTCCGTACTTCGAATGATCAACGACCTTTTCTTTCCCCGGCTTCTCTATGCGCGGCATAGTGCGGGCCATTGCAACCGCAACTTCTTCCGCCTCTTTCCCGGTCAACACATCGATACTGTCCCGGCTCTTTTCCGCGACCGACCAGAACCAGCCGCGCGGGTCCCAAGACTGCGCCCACTTATATTCGTTGATGATCTTTTGAAGGACAACAATGGCTTCGTCGGGTTTTCCATGGTTCATCAGGGTCTCGCCTTTGGTGAAAAGACACGCGGCAACGTCGTTTAGATCCTGATATTTACTTTCTTCGCCGCGCGGCGGAAAAGCGGACAAAGAGGCCTGCTGGGCTTTCGCTTGTTTGCCGAAACGTTGAACGCACTGCTCTACCAACTCCGTGACCTTGGCCAGGTCATTCTTGAAAGAAGCCTCGCGGGCCAGGCGGAGAATCTTTTCGGAGGTTAATTGAGTTTCGGCGGGCTCAACGGAATTAACGGCGTTTAAAAAAACTTCGGGGCTGACCGCGACCGCATCCTGCGCATAATTGGCGGTACAGATCCCAAAAAATATCCCGCCGGCGATTCCGGCAAAGACGATCGGCTTTCTGACGGAAGAACAATACACTCTGGCAATCCTCAATTTATCCGACAACAGCGCCGGATGAAAGGCCTTTAATAATATGTTTCTGCATCAAAAGATAAATGATGATGATCGGGGCCGCCGCGATGGTCAATCCCGCCATTAAAAGCGGATAATCGACGCTGTAGGCGCCCTGAAAGACCATCAACCCGCGCTGCAGCGGCATCAGTTCCTTATCGTTCAAGAGCAGCGTGGCCAAAATATATTCATTCCACACGTTCAAAGAATTAAAGATCACGATGACCGCGATGGCCGGCCTGGCGAGCGGCAAGGCAACGTGCCACCAGATGCCTAATTTTGTGCACCCGTCGATGCGCGCGGCATTTTCCAGGTCCGACGGCATCTTGTCAAAAAATGTTTTCAGCAAAAGAATGCTCAGCGACAGCCCGACATTGATCATACAAAGTATATACCCTATCCGGGTGTTGACAAGCCCCAATTTGTTCATCAGGACATAGAGCGGAACGAAACTCCCGGGAAGGGGGATCATCATCGCCGCGACGAACATATAGAAGAAAAAATTCTTTCCCGGAAAATTGAGGCGTGAAAAAGCATAGGCGGCCAAGGACGAGATGACCACGATCCCGGCCACGACCGCCGTCGTGTACACCACACTGTTGATAAAATAGATCCCGAAATTCCCTTTGGTCCAGGCCGTCAGATAATTCTTCACGTTCATCTCATGCGGGAAGAACGATTTATCCACGAAGATCGTTTCGTTGCTCATCAAAGACGAACGCACCATCCAGAAAAGCGGAAATAAACAGGTCAAAGCGACCGCCATCAGGAACGAATGGATCACGATCGATTTAAAAGCTTTTTCAGCCTGATATTGGTTGTACATCCCAATTTTCCCTGCCCCGCCACAGGCGGGGCTTTATTATTCCTGCTTCATCCGGTTGGATAATTGTTTTAAAATGAACGAAACCATGACCAGGATCGCGCCGAAGGTCACTCCCTGCGCGCAGGCATAGCCAAAACGGTTCGTCCCGGTCATCGACGACAAAATACGCGTGACCGGTACTTCGGTGTGATAGACCAATCCCTGCCCGACCATCGACAGGATAAGGACGAAGACCTGCATCGACCCCAGGATCGTCAGGATCATCACGACCACAATGACCGGCATCATCATCGGGACCGTGACGTTGCGGAAAGTGTTCCATGAATTCGCGCCGTCGACCTTGGCCGCCTCATAAAGCTGACGGTCGATTGTCTGCAGGCCCGCCAAAAGCATAATGAACCCCCATCCAAAACCTTTCCAGCTGTGCACGATCGCGATACACGGAAGCGCGGTCTTCGGATCCGCAAGCCAGGTATGAATCAATTGAGGAAATCCCGATTTGACCAGCCAGTAATTCAAAAGGCCGATATGCTCGCCGTTCTGCATCCCGGAGTACAGGATCCACTGCCAGATCAACCCGACGACAATCTCGGAGAGAACCGGCGGGATGAAGAACACAACGCGGTAAAACTTTTTCGCGCGGATCTCACGGTCGCACGCCAAGGCCAGAGCGAACGCCAGGGCATTTTGAAAGGTCAAGGCGATAATGGTGATGAACGCGGCGTGCCATAAGGACAGCCACCAGACCTTATCGCGCATCAGTTCCTGAAAGTTCACGAGCCCGACAAATTCACGCTTTAAGCTGATGCCGTTCCATTCGTGGAGGGAAAGATTGAAGATATCGAAGAAGGGATAAATGTAGAAGATGGAAAAAATAACAACGGCCGGGATAATAAAAAGGGAATTCTCGAAGTTATCTCTAACTTTCGCGAAATTATATTTTGGCTCAATGGCTGTTTCCGGCATAAAGTTACTTCTTTTTTGCCTTTTCCAATTCCCGTTCCTTGACCTGCCGGACTTCCTTGGCGACTTGTTCCGGGGTCTTCTCGCCGATCACGATCGACTGGATCCCTTTGTCGAACGCCTCGATGACCAGAGGATGTTCGTTCAAGACCCAGCCCGTCGGATGGGTCGTTGAATCCATCGACCCGGCAAATTCCGACAAGACCTTGGAGATCGAAGTCAGGGCCTCTTTGTTGGACGGAAGGTTCTTTGTTTCCTGAGACAGGAAGACCTGTTGATCTTTAGCAGTGAGCCATTTTAGAAAAGCGATCACCTTATCTTTGTTCGGGGAAATATTATTCACCATGAACGATGATCCGGCGCCGCCCCAGATCTTCATGGGCAGATTAGGATTCACCGCCGGCGGGAGCATCACGCCGTACTCGAGATTCGGATTCATATCGTGATAAACGTTCACGCACCAGGAACCGTTGAACGAAAACGCGGCGCGTTCCAGAGCAAAATCCTGCTCAGCGTATTTATTGGCCTTGGTCACAATCCCGTCGATCAAGGCGCCTTCCTCGCGCAATGTCTTAAAAATGCCTAGCACCTTGATCCAGTCCGGGTCGGTATACGGGACATCGCCGCGGTAGGTCGCCATGATCTTTTCTTCGCCCATAATATTAAACGCGTAATTGGAAGCGAAACAATCCGCGAGCCAGAGCTCTCCCCAGCCGGATACGAGCGCCGGCACGCCGACGCGTTTCAAAGCCTTGACCGCAGACAAAAATTCATCAAATGTCCTCGGCGGGGCAGTAATGCCGGCCTTCTGTAGAAGTTTACGGTTAAAAAGCATCTGAACATTGGTCACATCGATCGGGACGCCGTAGATGCCGGGCTGGATCTTCTGAACATTTCCCTCTTCAAAACGGTTCACGGCGAGAGCCTTGGATGAAAAAACTTTTTCCCAGGCGCCGGTATCTTTCTGAAATTCGTCGGTCTGGTCCGCGACATATCCGGCCTCAATAAAGGACGCCACAACAGTTTTTTTATCGAGAATGCCGAAAATATCCGGCAGGACACGCGCCTGCGCGGCGGCAACGATCTTTTGGGAATAGACATCGGACGGGGCGTACAATTCAAACCTGACCTTGATACCGGCCTGGGTTTCATACTGCTGGGCGAGTTTTTCAAAGGCTGCCTGGCGATCCGTCATCCAGTGCCAGACGACCAGCTCGTTTGAGGCATTTTTTTTCTGGGCACAACCATTATTCAAGAGTACTGCAGCGAGCGTTAACACAGATAATCCCAAAAATCGCTTCATTCATCATCCTTTCCGTTCAATGATTTTAATTCTTCAGGAACAAAACCTCTTGGGAAAGCTCAAGTTAATCCCAAATTTTGCAATACAACTGAAATATCGTCTTGAGTAAGCGCACAAAAAAGTGCGCTGCAAAATTGGGATTACCCCGCGAATAAATTGTTCTGCCATATAGCAGAACAATTTGGCGGCCCTTTGGGCGGATTTTGCTGTTGCAAAATCCGGGTTAATAATTTTGCGAGTTTAACATAGACTCTGAAATGGGTCAAGATTTTTATCATTTCTAAGGATTGGGATGGCGGAGGTTCTATTCAACTTCTACTAAACGATACAAGCGATTTAATTTAAGGAGGTCAATTTTATGAAATTTGATCCCTATATCCCAAAGGGTGTTAGGTTCCAGTGTCTTGATCCAGGCCACGCGGCCGTTCAAGGTCAGGGGTTCAAAACCATCGGGGAGTTTGATATCGAGGGACACATAATCGTTGAGGAAAACACGCTCGCGGCTGGCTATTCTGGCGCCTTCCGCGGAAGCATCCCGTAAAAAAACACTAGTTCCATAATCGTCACGGGTATCTTTGAACTTGACGGGAAACCGCGCCTGGAACCGCTCAAAAACTCTTTTATCGTCACCGGCCATAATAAACCTCTTTTCCCGCTTTCTTACGGATTCAATAGCTTGCGAAGCCGGGGTCTATCCCCGGACAAAACCTTGCCAAACTCTATCCCGAAACGGTACGTATCCTTTTCCCGATCCGCTTGGATCCATTTCACCTGCCCCATGACGAGGACTGGGGCTTCCTGAGGGCTTAATTCAAGTTCGACGGCAATTTCCTCAGCGACCGGGACCGATCCGCGGGAAACAAATCCGACCCCGCCGCGGCTGATATCGATCGTCTGTGTTTTATCAAAGGCACTGCCCTTTTTGGCATCGACGGGAACCAAACAGGTTTTACGGGCACTGCGTCGTTTATTGGCTTTTGTTCTCATCAGTTCTACCTTTCGATTTTATTGTAATACCATCCGATGAATAATCAATATATTTTTTATCCATTTAATAATCTATTTAAAGGATGGTTTGGCTCCAGAAGGACCAAACCACAAAAAAGCGCTTTCTTCAACAGGGGAAGTTTTATTGATTAGGGAATTGACAAGTGCTATACTCTCATTGGATAAAAAAAGGAGGGATGTGTGGAAAATCAAAATCAGCCCAAAGCCAAAAACGCAGCAACCAAGATCAACTACAAAGACTATCTCGCCCAGCAAGAAAAAGAACGCAAAAAAAAACCTCTGGAGATCCCTCTCCCCGTCAAGATTATCTTACTGACGCCATTTTTAATTATTGCCTGTTTTGGCCTCTATTATCTCCCGTATTTAGTGTACCTCGTAGGCACATCGCCGGCGCATGTGGACAAGGAAACGCACGAAATTTCCGTACTTAAAAAAAGCAACTCGAAATAAAGCTGGCCCGTTTCCATGCATAACATTTTCCTCCGGCGGCCGGCTTTTACTCTCTGGATCGTCGTCCTCATCACCCTTTGTATCAGCGTCACTCTCAGCATCGCCGTTTATTATATAAACTACTGGCCCACGGACTCAGAAAACCCATATCTGCCGGCCGCCGCAAAGCTCTTTAACCTGCAGCACATCTCCGACATCCACCGCCTGCCGCTCGTCGGGATCCTTAAAGTCAATATGCACGGCAAGGAGGCCCTGATCGTCGGGATCGCGGTCATGCAGAAGATCCTGAACGACACATCCAGCCTTTATCCAAACGTCCTTCTGCTCATTATGGCCGTCGCTGTTTCTTCCATTGCCGTCTTTGTCATTGCGCGCCGCTTGCTGGGTAACGCGATCGGTTTTATCACGTTCTTGTTCTTTGTCACATGCTTTTGGCCTTACCAGTATGTCATCTTCGGGGCGCACCAGCCGCTGGCGCTGATGAATTTTCTGTTAGCGGTCATATGCCTTCCATTCTTTTTAAAAAGTCCTTTCGCGGCCATCGCTTCCGGCGGATTTCTTGGGCTGATGCTGTTTTCCTCTCCG
>CAYING010000095.1:0-7481 GCA_964364715.1 uncultured Planctomycetales bacterium | reverse complement strand
CTTTCCCATCCCCGGGCTGAAGCCTGGGGTGTTATGGGAAGGCGGGATAAAATTAGATAAATTAAGCGGCAATAATTTCTCCTTTTCGTGCAAACTCACAAATCGGGCTTTCTTTACTTTCCCACTCTTGAGGAGTCATCGCCACCGCCTGAACAGGTGCAAATACTTGATAAATAGCTTCTGAGAGAATGTTGATACGTGTCCAGTAGTCTTTATTGTTAAAATCATTTGAGATGACAACCACATCAATATCACTCTCTTCTCGTTGTGTATTTTTAGCCCAAGACCCAAATAGAATCATCCGATCAACATGAATGTTTCTTTGTTCAAGGTGCTGCCGGAAACACTTTAAAACGTTTAAAACATCTTTTTTACCCATACCAGCACTTCCTTTGTTTGCGAAAGAATTTCTCGGACTACAGACTGAGTATAAACACTCTGCAACTTCGCTAAATCCTCTGGATAACGTGTGGCGACGCTCGCTTGATCAAGCTTAACCAAAAATTTGCCATATTTTCTGGTGGTTTTATTTCTATTTTATTGACAAAGTAAACGAGGCTGTGAGTTCTTGGCGGTATCGACTCAAATTTCTTTTGATAAATCCCTTTTAGAGCTTTTTCGACAGCTAACTGAGCCATAAAAACGGCATACGCATACCGTTCACCAACAAACATGTATTCAGCGGTCTGAAAATCATAAACAGCTTGTACCTAACCACTCTTGAGGAACTTTTACCATGCTTAAAGAATATCACAATCATTAAGATTTTAGAATCACTTTAAAAAATTTTAAAGAATTTTAAAGCTGGGAGAATTGTTCTTTCCGAGAATCTTCACGCAGGCCCAACAGAAGCGGAAAATTGGTGACCGGAGTGATGTTGATAATGACCGGCAGGAGGCCGTTGACCTGCTCCGGCTGAAGGCCTTCTAAACTGTCAAAATTAAATGGAAACTCAACCGCCGCGCCTTGTTCTTTCAGGTTCAAATTCTTCGCGTTAAAGTCGATCCCGCCGGGGGTTTCCGTCGAAAGATCTGCGCTTAATTCGATATTATCCGGAATATCCGCCCCTAACATCGCCTTATCTTTCGCTGGCGTAAGCCCCAAAACCGCCATTGTCTCCTTATACCAGGCATGTCTTTCTTCATTCGATTTCATTGTCTTATACTTACGAGCTATTTCTACAATTTTGGGCCACTCCTTGATTTTTTCAAGCCCGCGATAGTCTCCGCGAAAATAAGCATCAACGATCGGGGTTTCATCCTTTATAAAACCGATCAACCGCAATATTGTTAAAACTTCCGACTGATAGTCAATATCGGTCTCAGCCATCAATGCCCTCACGATATCCTGCGGTAAAATCTTTTTACGGCCGCTCTGGTACAATCTTGTTTTTATGGCAAAATATTCGGTCGCCCCCTCGTTGAGCAGCCTTTCCGGCAAATCATAAGAATTGGCATGAAGCCTTTCATGAATCAGTAAATCCCCCAAGAACTTCGGATCAGCATCACTCGAAATAAAAATCGTCGGCCATAAGCCTGCATATAAAGCAAGCATAGTACGCGTTTCACCGAAAACCTCCAATGCTTGCCTTAGAATATCCCCCGGCACGAATACGACAGGGGGATCATTATAACTCAGCCCCAATATTTTCATTCTCTTCTTAACAATATCACCGCTCTCTTTAACCGCCTGTTTCAATTCTGCAGGAGGCTGAACAGCTTTTTCGCGCAAAAACAGGGTCATACCAAGGCCACCGGCAATTTGAGCCATCACTTCCCTTTTCTTCATATTCTTACTAGCGGCCATCCGAACATATTGCTGTACAAACTTATCAAGAACAACAAATGCATCTTCAGCAATCCCCAGGGCAGTTCTCGCCGTATCGACCATAAATTTTATTTTCTTCTCGTCAACTTTGCCCCCCATCATCGCCTTATCGACATACGGGCCTAAAACACTTTCATCTTCCCAACGCGCCTTTAGAGGAACATTTTTAACCTTTTGTAATACCACTGCGTTCAACGCCTCTGGCCTTGCCGTCCGGTCAACTTCAAACCCGACGTCTTTCCACATTTTTCCAATAAGAGCATCTTCAAAAACTTTGCCTTCAGCTAAAGCGTCTAACGTTGGGGTATGCTCAATAAAAAGATGCACCTCAGCGCCGACAGGAAAAAGACTTGTCCAAAATTCATTTATGGCTGTGGCTAGCCCCATTTGCTTCAATTCCTGCGGAGCGCCAATAAAAAACTTCTGCATATCCTCATCGAGAACTATGTTATTTTTCTCAAAATAGGCCGACAAAAACCGTATTTGCGCTCTGATATCCCCATGACTAATTTTTTCCATAAAAGATCTCATGGCTTCCTTGATTGTCAATCCGGTAGCCGTCAGTCCAGATATTTCCTTCCAGACAGCCGGATAGTCAAACGTTAACAGCCAACCGCTGGAAGCGGCCGCTTGACCTGCCTCGATTCCCGCCCGCATGGCAACAGGATAAATGAAACCTGCCTGATTCTTCTCGGTGATTAGAGCATAAATAAGATACCCCTCGGTCGGATCTTTAAAATTACTGTGATCAATAACAAGCTGAAATCTTTCTGCCGAATTGCTGGGAAAAAAGAATATCTCTTTATCTTTTCTTGCGACAAGGTCTTCAATCGCAAATCTCGCTTGGCCTGATGCATCCCCCATCATCGCCTTGTCATCAGCAGATGCTGGAGTCTGTGCTAATTCCGATCCGACTTCGCCAAAGGCCGCGGCTAACATCAGCAGCGCTACCGATCGCCCCAGCGGAACAATTTCCGTTTCAAACTCTTTTACCGCTTCTTTAACTCCGGTGCGCCGCCCCGAACCGTCTGTCAGCATACGCTGCATTTGCTCATATAATTTTCCCGGGATGATCTCCTCGGCAGCATTGTGTTTTTTCAATAGCGCTACGGCCATTTCATTATGCGGCCAATTCCCTGAGAAATAGAGTGGCGCAACCCCTTGACTCGCCGGCTCAATAATATTATGGTTCAGGCCCACAATCCCGACATCGGCAACTGAGAACAAACTGGTTAATTCTCCTTGGGTATTTAATACGATAATATCCGCCTCTCCCATCGGCGAACCTTCCGCTCTTCCATTAAAAGGTTCATCCGCCGGTTGGTCTTTCGAATCACGGATCCTGACCCGATCACCAAATCTCTTTTTCAAATTCTCTTCAAAGTCTGAACTTTGAAAACGGATCCCTAAGATCAGCAAAGGTTTTTCTTCAAATTGTGAATAAGCAGCCATTATTTCATCGAATGCAGCGTCCCTCGGACTGGCGACGACGATCACTTTTCTGCCATTGGCCAAACCCATGGCTTTACGCAACACTTCTTTTTTTGCATCATCGAATTCTTGAGGTAAATAATATTTATAGGGCACCACTGGGAGGTCCATTTTATTGCCCACTAACTGAACATCCGGGCTGGCATTGTTAAAAGCAATTTGCAAAACTTTTTTCTGAGCATCACGCAATAGACTCCAATCGTTATAGGGCATGACGACATATCCTTTGCTTGCCGGAAATCTCGCCTTGGCTAAATCTAAATAGACCTCGTGCGCATCAATTTCTATAAATTTGGGGTCAAGGCTAACCATCTTCACAAAACCTTCGACTGCATTCAGCGTTGCGACATCATAAGCGCTAAAATGTATCCGCTTCTGATTTTGCTCCAGAAAAGCATTAAGTCCACCCCGTAAAATTTCTCTATTTATATTCTTATCCTGGAGAGAAGCAACAAGAGAAGCGAATTGAGAGCTCGAATATTGAAACAACTGTCTTAATTTCTTTCTTCCCAAAACATCCTCTTGCGCTAAAGTTTCAAGTGTCGCTCGATAATCGGCCATCCAGGCTGGAACATCAAGGCCCATGATCTGGATACTTGGCATTGGCACCCCCATCATCGCGCGGTTGGAAGGCGGACGGGCGATGGATTTAATCCCTACACGGCCGATTTCCAGTGGATCATTGATCGTGTAAATTCCCGTCCCTGTATTTTCGATATCATCTTTATCGTCAAATTCTCTTCCTGGATCGATATCGCTGACTTTTCTTATGGCGGCCCCGGGCAAACGGAAGACATAACCAGCGAGGTTGGGTTGCGCGGGTTCAACTATATAGCGGGTGCCGGGGATTGATAGATGTTTTAAGACATTCTTTATGAAAAGATACGCGTTAAGAATACGCCCCCAACTCTCGGGTAAAAGACGATCATCTTTTCCATAATACCATCCACCGGAAACGTCGCGATTGGCATAAGTGGTATTCCTATGAAAAATATAATCTGCCTTACTCTTGGATAGATCGCCTAACTCCTTCATGGCTCCTTCGTCTAAAGTATCGGCCCTGACAACGTGAAGATCCAGTTGAAAAGGTGTCTGTGCGTGGAAAAATTCGTGAAAATCCGCCACAAGATGCGCCATAACATCGACGGCAATAAAATTAATTTTCCAGCTTTTTTGATCAGCTTCGGATATACCTTGATTCTTTAAGGCGGTTTGAATCGTCTCTAAAATTTCTGTTGTTTCTCGAAATTCAAAACCCAATCCTATTTGGTATATTGTTATTTCCTTTGTTTGCGCTTTTGATTGAATCATCTCCTCAAGATCCCGGCGGATCAAATCCCGCTGATCAGCCTCAATGACCGCCTCCGGACTGTCAGACAAACCATAATCTTTTGCTGCTGTTCTGGGCGGATTAGCAAGAGCGGAAAGAATAATCTCTGTACTTAAACCAAAGTCATCCGTCAATTCTTTCAATTCAGCATCAGTTAACAATTTTTCAGGATGAAACGTTCCGCTCCACCTCTCTTTTTCAAGATTGAATGTCGACTTCAGCGTGAGCAGCCGCGGGGGCACCTCCCCCATCATCGCGCGGTCGGAAAGTTTAGTTTCAACGATCCCATACTTTTGAGCTACCGTATCCACCGATTTGATATACTGCGGGCCTTGTGAAAGCGGAAGATGTAGAACACCATAGCCTTTATAAATCATCCCTGCCGCCTTTTCATAAAACTCATACTGTTGGCAAGCTTCGGAAACGACGACCCATTCCGCTCGATCAACTTCCTTGGCATGTCGAATCGCCATAGCAAGCAAAAGCGCACCAAAGCCCCGTCTCTCATACCCAGGTTTGAATTCAATCGGCCGATCAAAGTTTTTCCATGAAAAGTCTCCAACGGCATTTTTATCTATGTTCTGTTTATTATAATATTCGATACGCGCCAATTTTGCAGGAATTGACCGGACCAAACCGCCGTCACGCTGAGGTATAGAACCATTGGGTTCATAATCATAATTGACGGTTCCGACCAACGTCTTTTGGGAGCCGTTCAAAGCGTATAAATGAAAATATCTTGAGTTTCCGGATTCTTGAAAAGATACACTGAACTTCTCTCCGCGGGCGTCATGAAAAGAAAAAACTTCCTTAAGAGGATGACTCTCCATCATCGCGCGGTCGGGGGAAGCGCGCCCAGATCCCATCACATCCGCATTGACGGCGACCATGGCGAAGTCGCGGGTGGATTGTTTGGCGAGCCAGACAGCAGACGGACGGCGTTCGGACAGCATGGCTTGATTAACACCCCGCAAACCACCGGAGAAATATTTGCGCGGGATGGTTTCTTCGGCGACCGGGTCATAATCTTCTTTGATGTAGTTATAAACGCCTTTTTTCAGGGCTTCTAAATACTGGTTATAAATTTTTTCTTTGACGGTTTTATCTTCGAGTTCGATACCGCCGGTTTTATTTTTATCGAGATAGACCTGGCCCAAAATGCTGCTGCGCAGTTTTCCCTTGTACCAGGTGGCGAGGATCATGGAGTGGTAGATCTGACGGAGATTGGCGAAATTTTTGCCTTCGTTGATTTCTTTTTCGATCTCGGGGAGGATGATTTCTTTCATTAAAGTCACCAAGTCACCAGTCACCAGGTCACCGGCAGTTACTGGTGACGTGGTGTCCTGGTGTCCTGGTGACTTCTGGGTAGCGAGGTAATCATTTTCCAACATGACTTTAAGCCGGCTCTCGGTCACAAAAACATTATTGCCGTGTACATACACGCTCGCTTCCTGCGGGACGATCCAGACTTTGTTGAAAAGGTCAGTTGGAATTTCGGTCGTGCCTAATTTATCCTTGGCTTTGGCGCGGACCCGTTTCCAAAACTCCGCGCCGGTCTTCCCTTCCGGGTACAAGAGCGACGCGGCGAGTTGTTTTAAAAGGTAATCCTGGGCTAACATATCGCGGCCCATTTCGGTCTTGCTCAAACCGTCCGCAACGATGCGGTTCTTTTCATAGGGCGACAAGTTGACCCACATCTCGCTTTCGGGAACAGTCAACGCTGCCAGGAAATAGTGGATGAGTTTATTGGACTCTTTTTTGAGAGCTTCACCTTGCAGGCGGTCATCGCCGGTATCGATAATGAAATCAAACTGCAGGGGGTTTTCCGGATGGATCGTGATCCCGGTCATCAAGGCCGGGGTGTAAGGAGCGCTCAAACCCAGCATCGTGCCGGGAACTGGAAGATTGAGGATCGTCTGCGGTGCGGTTTGGGCGAAAAGCGACGGCGGAAAAACCAGCTGTGTGGCGAACGCGATCAGGGCCAGACAGGACACCCCGCGCTTATATATAGTAAAAATTTTCATATGATAAAGTATATACTGCGCGGGGCTGGAAGGCAAAAATATCTGAGGTAAAAACTGGGCTTGGAAGGCATCCCGCCTTTCGCTTCGCTCAGGGCGGCGGGATTATTTCGTCCCGCTTCTTGCGGGACTCAATAAAAAAAAAGCCGATAAAGATGGGGAGTTGTCGCCCCACTTTACCGTGCATCCCGCTTAGCGGGACACTCGCGGAAGGCACGCTCACGCGCGCCAACCTCACTTCGGCAACCCAGCCGCCATCTTGCCTCGACTCCCAAGGATTCGTCTAAGTGTGCCCACTCCAAACCCCGAAGGGCGGATGTAAGGGCCTTCCCGGTTTTGCGGCAATTTAGGCCTGTAGGCTTTGCGTCCCCGCCTTTCAGCGGGTTTGCCTTTATCGGCTATTTGAACTATAACACGCCGGTTCCAACCGTGCAAGGCGGTTTAAAGTATTTCTAAAATCAAAAGTCTATATGCTGCAATGGGTTAAGGCTCGAAAGAAAGCCTTTTCTTTGGGGGTAGGTTACAACGAAACGTATCGATACTCATGGCGTAAAACGTACACTAGACAGTACAAATTACGCCACCTTTATAGTCAAGCAAAAAGCAGAGAAAGATAATAAATCTTATTTCTTCACTTGCCCTTTTAGGCGCTTCGCGTACGAATTACGGCGCCCCTTCATTTTTGGAAAATTATACTTCCGTCTCATAATCCTTCGTTCTTTCAAATTTAAAACTTGATGTACTTATCCCAGTACAGGAACAGCGCGCGGGTGGCGACGATGTCCCGCATACAGTAGCGGGCAATGTCCTGG
>CAYING010000094.1:0-7732 GCA_964364715.1 uncultured Planctomycetales bacterium | reverse complement strand
GATTCTCCATTTATGGCTGCAATTGGTATGTATATTGGCGATGGCAAACTCAGCCGGCGTGAAATTGACGATCGATGATTTTACCCGTGTCGGAAAAAAAGTTCCGGTGTTGGCTGACCTTAAACCGAGCGGCCGTTACGTGATGGCGGATCTCGTTAAGCTTGGCGGACTTTCGCCGTTGATGAAAATACTTTTGGATAAAGGTTTGCTCCACGGCGATTGTTTGACCGTGACCGGAAAAACGGTGCGCGAGAATTTAGAAAATGTCCAGCCATATCCGGCCGGACAACAGGTCATCCGGTCATTTGAAAATCCTGTGAAAAAGAGTAGTCACCTGGTGATTTTGTATGGTAACTTAGCTCCGGAAGGCGCGGTGGCAAAGATCTCAGGGAAAGAAGGCGATGTGTTCGCCGGAACCGCCCGCGTTTATGAATCGGAAGAATCGGCCTTGCAAAAAATTCTAGACGGCACGATCAAAAAAGGCGACGTCATCGTCATCCGCTCCGAAGGCCCGCAAGGCGGCCCCGGGATGCGCGAAATGCTTTCCCCGACGTCGGCGGTTATGGGAAAAGGTTTAGGGAAAGATGTGGCTTTGATCACCGACGGCCGGTTTTCCGGCGGCAGCCACGGATTCGTGGTGGGGCATATCACACCGGAAGCGTATGTCGGCGGCCCTCTCGCCATCGTGCACAGTGGTGATAAGATCACCATCGATGCCGCGAAACGCCGAATTGATCTGGGGATTTCGCAGGCTGAGATCAAAAAACGTTTTAAAAAATGGAAACAGCCGAAGCCGCGTTATACTCGAGGTGTTTTGGCTAAATACGCGCGAACGGTTACTTCAGCTTCAACCGGAGCAGTGACTGATTTATAAAGGACACGAGGTCACAGGGTCACATGAAAAACTTGAAACGACATGTGACGTGTATCTTGTGACATTGTGACAATTAAAATGTCAAATACCTTGGGAACATTATTTAGAATCACAACCTTCGGCGAAAGCCACGGGCCGGCCATCGGTGTCGTCATCGACGGGGTTCCGCCGCTGTTGCCGCTTTCCGCCGAAGATATTCAAAAAGATCTCGACCGCCGCCGTCCGGGGCAGTCAAAAATTACCACGCAGCGTAAAGAGTCCGACAAAGCGGAAATTCTTTCCGGAGTATTTGAAGGGAAGACTACCGGCGCGCCGATCGCAATTTTAATCCGCAGCGAAGATCAGCGTTCAAAAGATTACGCTGACATCAAAGACCTTTTCCGTCCAGGCCATGCCGATTACACGTACCAGGTAAAATACGGCATCCGCGATTACCGCGGCGGGGGACGTTCCTCCGGACGCGAAACCGCCTGCCGTGTCGCTGCCGGAGCTGTTGCCAAAAAGATTTTGGCCCAGCAGAAAATTCAAGTTATTGCCTACACTTTGTCGGTTGGCGGCATCGTCGCTAAGAAAAAGGATTTTTCCGTCATCGAAAAGAATATC
Organism: uncultured Planctomycetales bacterium; assembly: GCA_964364715.1. Taxonomy (GTDB): domain Bacteria; phylum Omnitrophota; class Gorgyraeia; order Zapsychrales; family GWA2-47-8; genus CAYING01. The sequence continues at coordinate 6,255 of CAYING010000094.1, read as the reverse complement.
GTCCGCACCTGCGACCTTGATGCGGCGGAAAAAATGATCAAGCTGATCGATGATGCCCGCAAAGATTGCGATTCAGTCGGTGGCGTCATTGAAGCGGTCATCAAAGGCTGCCCGGCAGGCCTCGGCGAACCGATCTATGATAAATTGAACGCCCGATTAGCGTATGCCTTGATGTCGATCGGCACGATGCGCGGGATCGAATTCGGTGACGGCTTTGCCGCAACCCAATTGCGCGGTTCTGAGCATAACGATATTTTCGTAAAAAAAGGCAAAGAGATACACACCCAAACCAACCATGCCGGCGGAATTCTAGGCGGAATTTCAAACGGGGAAGACATCATCCTGCGCGTCGGAGTCAAACCGCCGTCCTCGATCGCCAAGAATCAACAAACAGTGGATATTTCAGGTGAAGACGCTGAAGTTCAAGTCAATGGCCGTCATGATCCGTGCATCTGTCCGCGCGTCGTTCCGGTCGTCGAAGCGATGATCGCGGTGACCGTGGTTGATTTTTTGTTAATTCAGAAAACAATTCGATAAGGTCACCGGCGCCTCCTGTGACTTGTGACTATGCCGTCCAATAAAACCATTCTCATCACCGGAACCTCCAGCGGATTCGGCCTTCTTACTGCCGCGCGTCTTGCCTCCCGCGGCCATCATGTTATTGCCGCGATGCGGAATCTCTCCAAACAAGGACCTCTCATCGACGAAGTCAAGCGAAGGGGAGGGACGGTCGACATTGTTCAACTGGATGTTACGGACAAATCTTCCATCAATAGCGCCATTGAAGAGATCGCTGCAAAATACGGATTTATCGACGTCCTGGTCAACAATGCCGGTTACGGCATCGGCGGATTTTTTGAAGATCTCACCGAGGAAGAGATCCGCCAGCAGATGGAGACAAATTTTTTCGGAGTGCAGAATGTTACCCGCGCCGTGATTCCGATGATGCGCGCCCGGCGCTCCGGAAAAATTATCAACATTTCCAGTGTGGCCGGATTTTCGGCATCGCCTGCCTTCGGGGCCTACAACGCGAGCAAATGGGCATTAGAGGGTTTTTCCGAGAGTTTAAGTTATGAGATGGCCTTCTGGGGGATCCAGGTGCTCTTGATCGAGCCGGGAACTTACAAGACACCTATCTTTCAGGACAATGCCCGCTACGCCAAACATTTTGACAACCAAGGCAGTCCATATTATCCGGCGTCTCAGCATCTGCGGGCGAAAGTGATAGAGTATGTGAATTCCTGCCGAAAAAACCCGGAAAATGTGGCGATCCTCGTCGAAAAACTCATCAACGCATCCAACCCGCCGTTCCGCAATATTCCTGATCTTGAAAGCCGAGTGATGTACATACTGAAAAAATTCCTGCCGTTCCGACTTTATAGTACCGTCATCAACAAATCACTGTTCACAGACATCAATCTTACAAAATAATTCCCATTCGCTGTTCGAGAAATTCTGCAAGGCTCTTGCACTGCAGGTAGGGGTTGGTCTTTTTCTGTTCGCCGACCGTCGCGTAGGGAGCGGGGCCATAGTCATGCCCGGGGTATAAAACTGCAGAATCTGGAAGTTTCATAACAATAGCATAAAGACTTTTGTATTGCGCCTTTGGGTCGCTGCCCGGAAGGTCACAACGCCCGCAGCCGTCGATAAAAATCGTGTCGCCGCAGACAACCGTGTCACCGTGTTTGATCAGTTGACACCCAGGGGAATGGCCGGGCGTTTGGATAAATTCAAATTCGACCGAACCGATTTGAATTTTGGCATGATCGCCGATCTTGTGCAGATTTTTGCACTGCGGCATATAGAGCGGATATTCATCTTTGGAAATATAGACCGGAACATCATCCGTGGAAAGAAGTTTATCCAAACCGTTGACGTGGTCATGATGCCCGTGGGTTAAAAAAATAGAAACTATTTTGCAGCCGGCCTTGCGGGCTTCGGAACGCAAGAAGTCAATGTCCCAGGCCGGATCCACCACCGCAATTTTTCCGGTTGTTTTGTCCCCAAGGAAATATTGAAAATTACCCATCGGGCCGTTAGGCAGTTGCTTAATGATCAAATTTTTATTTTGCATAAAAATATTATATAATTATAATAAGTCCACTACAAGGAGGAATTATGTACTTGTTTTCCTTAAATATATTAGATGTAACAAGTACTTATCTCAATTTCATCTACATGATAAATGGGATTAAGAAAGGAAAATTGAGATGGCTTTACTCGAATCTGTTCTGATACCGCTCGGCACTAAGATGCCGGAATTTAAATTAAAAGATCCTGACGGCAAAGAATTTGACGCTAGTAAACTTTCCGGGGAAAGGGGACTCTTGGTCGTTTTTACCTGCAATCATTGTCCGTACGCCATCGCGGTCTGGCCGCGCGTGATCCGTTTGGCAAAGTATTTTAAAGGGATGCGCATCAATACGGTCACGATCAACCCCAATATCAACCCTGATTTCCCGGATGATTCTCCAGCGAATATGAAAAAGAAGATCAGCGAGTTAGGGATCGATTTTCCATACTTAGTCGATGAATCTCAACAGGTGGCAAAGTCATTTAAAGCCCAGTGCACGCCGGATATTTTCTTTTTCAGCAAAGATCACACACTCGTTTATCACGGCCGCATTGATGACAATTGGCAGGATGAAGAAAAGGTAACGCGGGAAGAATTAAAGGAAGCGGTCAATAATTACGCTGCCGGGGCACCGGTCCCGAAGAAGCAGTACCCGTCGATGGGCTGCTCCATCAAATGGCGGGCTGACTCGTTTACGGAATAAAAGTCAAGGGGGCTTTTTAGAAGCCCCCTTGACTTTTAGTTTTAAAATGATACAGTGTCTCATATGAAAACTGAACGCTCCAATCCTGTCATCCGCGAACGTCAAAGGTTCGAAGATTATTTATCAAAGGCTGGCTTACGAACGAGCCCGGGGCGGCTGAAGGTCCTTAAAACCGTTGTTCATACGCATGGCCATTTTGCGGCAGAAGAGATCGTCAAGATCTGCCGAAAAAGCAATCTGAATGTTTCTCGCGCCACGGTTTATCGTTCGATGCGCGAATTATTGGAAGCCGGGGTCATTCGGGAAACTGCTTTTGGGGAGAAGCATCTGCTTTTCGAACATGTTTACGATGAAAAGTTGCATCACCACGCGCATTGCATCCGTTGCCACGGGAATATCGAATTTCCAGACCTCCATGAAGACGATCGATACAGGCCGATCTTGGAGAAGGAAGGGTTTAAAATATTAGGGCACGAGATGCATTTTTATGGAATATGCCGGAAGTGCCAGACATGAATTTTTTTAACAGATATTTGAGCAGTATCTCAAAAAGGAGTAATGATGCGCCGCTATGTTTTAAGTTTTGGAATTTTGTGTATTTGCGCTGTCAGCGCATCCGCAGAAGATAACTCTGCATATACCTTATTGAATCCCACGCCCAAAGAATTAATGCGCGGCATGGCGACCGACCGGCCGGATAAAACGGAAAGTCCTTACACAGTCGACGCCGGGCATTATCAGGTTGAACTGAGCTCCCTGGATTATGAATATGACCACGACAATCCGGACGATCCCGATCACCTGACCTATGCCTATTCTGTCCTGCCGATAAACCTTAAAGTCGGCTTGCTCAATAACGCGGATCTGCAGCTCGTTATTAATCCTTATAACTCGCAATATACTCGCGGCCTCGAGGATTCCACTATCAGTGGGTTTGGAGAAATGCAAACTCGACTTAAGGTTAATATCTGGGGAAATGACAGCGGTTCTTCGGCCATGGCAATTATGCCTTTTATTAAATTTCCGACGAACGCTGAGGAGCTGGAAAACGATGACGTGGAGGGAGGCGTGACCGTCCCCATCGGGTTTAAGCTGCCCATGGATTTGAACATGGGGTTTATGACCGAGTTTGATTTTAACCGAAATGCTGCTGAGGATGGTTATCATACGGAATTTATTAACTCGATCACTCTTAGTCATTCGATCATCGGTGAACTCAGCGGTTATGTCGAATTCTTTAGCAATGTCAGTAATGAAGACGCGGCATCCTGGGTCGGGACCGTCGACATGGGCTTGACGTATTTAATCAAGGAAAATGTCCAATTGGATCTTGGACTGAACATCGGCGTTACACAGTCCGCACCGGACCTCAATCCGTTTTGCGGGTTGTCCATGCGGTATTAATTTATAACTGAGGAGAAAAACGTGTCTACGTTAAATAATGAAAAAAATCATCAGGCAGAAACCGGCTGGCGCAGGCCGCTGGCCAATCCCAGTCTCAGAGAAGTTCATTCTTCTATCGCTGTGCCGCATCCGTCCACATTTTGGCGAAAGATCATGGCCTTTATCGGCCCGGGTTTGATGATCTCCGTCGGATATATGGATCCGGGGAATTGGGCGACCGACTTGGCCGGCGGGGCAAAATTCGGTTATACCTTATTGTCCGTTATTTTGATTTCAAATTTCATGGCCATTCTGCTGCAGCATCTTTCTTTGAAGCTGGGTGTTGTGACCGGACGTGATTTGGCGCAAGCCTGCCGCGATAATTATTCAAAACCAGTAAGTTTCTGTTTGTGGATATTGTGCGAACTGGCCATTGCCGCATGCGATCTCGCCGAGGTCATTGGTTCGGCCATCGCCTTGAATCTTTTGTTTCATATTCCGTTGGTTGTCGGTGTAGTTCTGACGGCCTGCGATGTTATGCTCATTTTATTTTTACAAAATAAGGGCTTTCGGCTTTTGGAATGCCTGGTCGCAGGATTAATTTTTATTATCGGTGGCTGTTTTGCCTATGAATTAATGATCTCGCATCCCAATGTGCCGGCCATGATGAAGGGTTTGATCCCGAGCCCGGAGATCATCACCAATCCGGAAATGCTTTATATCGCGATCGGCATCCTCGGGGCAACGGTCATGCCGCATAATCTTTATCTTCATTCGAGCATTGTCCAAACCCGTGCTTTCTCCCGCGATAATGAAGGGAAATCTATTGCAATCAAGTTTGCGACGATCGATTCCACCGCCGCGCTTTTGTGCGCTTTCTTTATAAACGCTGCCATTTTAATTCTGAGCGCCGCTACTTTTCACGGGACTCCTAACGAAAGTGTTGCCGATATCGGCGATGCCTATCAATTACTTTCGCCGGTTTTAGGAAATCCGTTCGCCAGCGTTCTTTTTGCTGTGGCGTTGTTGTGTTCCGGGCAAAATTCAACATTAACCGGAACGCTCGCCGGTCAAATTGTTATGGAGGGATTCTTAAATATCCGTCTTCGCCCCTGGATGCGGCGTTTGCTCACCCGCCTCGTGGCGATTGTTCCGGCGGTGATCGTTGCTTCGCTGTATGGAGAAAAAGGCGTGGGACAGTTATTGATTTTAAGCCAAGTCATTCTGTCATTGCAGTTAAGCTTTGCCGTTATTCCGTTGGTTTGGTTCACCAGCGATCGGCGAAAAATGGATAAATTCGTTAACCCGATATGGTTACAGACGTTGGCGTGGCTGGTGACGAGCGTAATCGTTGTCCTGAACGTTTATTTACTTGTTCAAACTGTGATGATGTGGTTAAATCATTAAAACCATTACCAAAACATTGGAGCAAAAATAATGTATCGAAAAATCTTAATTCCTTTGGACAATTCACCTGCCGATCAACCTATTTTAACCCATATTCGATCGTTGGCGCGTTTAACCAAGGCTGAACTTATTTTGGTCCATGTCGCGGACGGATACGCCGCCCGTTTGCAAACCGAACTTGATCTGGCTGATTCCGAAGAGATACAAAAAGACCGGGCTTATTTGCAGACGCGTCAGCAAGAGCTTGCCCAAGATGGATTTCAAGTTAAAAGTTGTTTGCTGGCCGGGGAGCCGGCCATAGAAATCCTTAAACTTGCCGAAAAAGAGCAGTGCGATCTCATCGCCATGTCGACTCATGGCCATCGCTTTTTTAAAGATATCCTGCTGGGAAGCGTCGCTGAAAATCTTCGTCATCGTACCGATATCCCGATACTGATGATTCGTGCGTCGAAATAATTCTCCCAGATCGCTATTTCGAAAAATTAATAATGATGTTATGCTAAAAACATCATATGCTTGTTTTCTCTAAACAACACAGAAGAAACAAGTACTTATCCCAATTTCATCTGACGATAATTGGGATTATAAAGGAAAATTGGGATGTACTTGTTTTCTCTGAATAAAATTAGATGTAACAAGTACTTATCCCAATTTCATCTGACGATAATTGGGATTATAAAGGAAAATT
>CAYING010000093.1:1570-7891 GCA_964364715.1 uncultured Planctomycetales bacterium | reverse complement strand
CGCTGATCCGTCCGGAACCGCTTAACGATCCGGAGCCGAGCCACATCGAAAAACTATTGATCGCACAATCCGACTCATTAAGTTCGAACGCGGCCTGGATATTCTCAATAGGCTGCCGCAGGTATTCACCGATACGCACAAAACCGTTCTTTAAATTTCCATTCGCCGCAAGGACCGCGATCCCTTTCATCCCGAATATGAGCTGGCTCAACTCCGCCTGGAGCTGCCCGCGCAGTTCATCGACCATCTTGACGCTCTCAAACGCCGACGAGATCGCCGCGGCACGCTCCAACCGCACTTGCCCCAGGTCCAAATTGATCTTCACATCGTCGAGCCGGCCCTGATGGTTCTTCGGGTCGATCCGCATTTTCCCGTTCACTTTCAAATTCTGCTCATCGCTTAAGACCGCCGCGGCAAAGGTGAGATCCGCCGGACGAAAGAGGGAAAAATTCGTAATCTTCAAATCCATCTTCGGGATGACGACCTTCAGCGAAGGGTTGGTGAAGCGGTCAATATAAGTGAACGTCGCATTGTCAATGACCAGGGCGTTGACCAGGAGAACGGGCAATTGATAGGCAACATTCGGCGCATTGTCCTGCTTCGGCTGGCCGCTCGCGGCGGAAATTTCTTCCTCTTTTTTTTCTTTCTTCCCGATCGTCTCCACGTTCATCGTGCCGTCTTCCGCCCTTACCACAACGACGTTCAGCGACTGGAAATAAATACCGGAGACCGTGATCTTGCGTTCCCGGAGGAAGGAAAGAAAATCAACCGCGAATTTCACGCGCTCGACCTGAAAAAAATTGTCTTGGGAATATTGCGGGAGGTCTTTGATCGTCAGGCCGTCAACCTGCAGAAGCAATCCCTTTTGAAGCGACATGGACAACGCGATGTCTTTAATACCGACGTCGCGGCCCAAGGCCTGGCTGGCCTCTTGGACGATCCGGGTCTTGAATTTTTTGATATCAAAGGTCTTTAAAAAAATAGTGAGGCCTAAAACCGCGAGAAAAATAAAAACAACGACCGTGATAAAAATAATTTTAAGCGCTTTCATAGTATTCCCTGTCCCGCCACAGGCGGGGCTTTAATATTGTTACCGCTGATTTCTCAGGCGGGACATCCGGTTACGCGCCATCTGCTGAAGGTCACGGATCCTGTCTTGCTGCCGGCGGATGTTCTCGTCGTTCCTTTGATTGAACGTGTTAAGCCTGGTGTCTGCCTCCTGACGCCTCGCTTTATCCGCGTCACGAAACCCCGAAATCTTGGAGCGCAGATCCCGCATCTGGTCTCGCAGGCGGTCCTGCTGAACTCTGATGTTCGCAAAATATTCCCGTGATTCCGTGCGGTTGGCTTTAACTTTTTTTTGAGCGCTGGAATCCGGCGTTACCATCCCCTGTCCGCCGACTATGCTTTGATAAAGATCGTGCGGCCAGGCCAGCCCGGCCTCGGTCGAGTTCAGGATAAAACCGCTCACCCCGAAAAGGATCATCCCAAAAAACAATATGTAGAATAAACGGATCAGCATCCCAATTTTCCCTGCCCCGCCACAGGCGGGGCTTTATATAATCCCAACTATCGTCAGAGGAAATTGGGATAAGTACCCTTATTCCCTCTGTACTTTTTAGGAAAATAAGTACATCTCCCCTGAACGCTCTCCTGTTAAGAAATCCGTACCATTTTATCAGCGAATGATCTTTTCGTCATCCTTTTTAAGCCTCTCGGTCAATTCCCTCAATGTATGCACCGGTAGTTGGCAGGCATGGTTCTGACAGATAGCAACAGACGGCTGGTTGTCGTCAGTACGGAACAGCACGACCTTGTTCGGCAAAAATATTTCATAAACCGCGTCGATGAACTCCCGGCACTCCGCCGGATTTTTCCCGGCGATCACGATCTCGCTCGAGGGGCCGACGCTGAAATCCAGGGCGGTCAAAAGCTGGGTGTACGCGCTGGGCCGCTGGACGATCTCGGCGGCAAAGGCCTGGAATATTCCGCGAGCCTTGGCTTCCCCGCCGCGGTTGATCTCCAGTACTGCGTTACCTAAATTTTGTACAGGAGAACGCGGTACTGTACCGTGTCCTCCTGAATATAGTTTAGGAAACACGGTACTAGCCCGGTCCAGGCGGATCAAATCCAGCGCGGCCACGGAATTTCCCGAGGGAATCGCCCCGTCATAAATCTCCTTCTGCCGGAACAATAATTCTTCACTGTCGCCGGCTGTGAAGAAAAGCCCGCCGTGTTTTTCGTCCCAAAACAGCCGCAGCATTTCTTCCTGAAATTGCCCGGCGCGCTTAAGGTAATCACCGTTAAACGCCGCCTCGTACACGTCGATCAGCCCGCGGATAAAAAACGCGTAATCCTCAACCGTGCCCAAAATCGCGGCCTCATTGTCCCGGTAACGGTGCAGCAGCCGCCCATTGCTGTCGACCAAATGTTTTAAAATAAAATCGGCTGCCTTGACCGCGGCGTCGATATAACGCGGCTCTTTGAAGACCCGTCCGGCGAACGCGAAACTCGAGATCATCAAGCCGTTCCAATCCGCCAGGACTTTGTCGTCGAGATGCGGACGCGGGCGTTTTAACCGGAGCGCGAATAATTTTTGCTTGGCGGATTGAAGCGTTTGCTCGATCTTATCAACCGGCTGGCTCAAAATCTGCGCGGTTTCTTCTAACATGTGCGCCGCCGCCAAAACATTTTTCCCGGCGAATTCACCATGCGGGTCGAATTTGGCGTTGCCGTCCGGCTCGATCCCGAAATGAACTTTAAGAGTGTTGAATTCATCCGCGGTTAAATTTTTCTTCAACTCCTCAAAATGCCAAACATAGAACGCGCCTTCCTTTTTTTCCTTCCCGCCGTCCGGATCCAGGCTGTCGGCGTCCTCGGCAGAGTAAAATCCGCCTTTCGCATCGGTCATATCGCGCCGGACATAATCCAGCGTTTCGCGGACGATACGTTCATACACCGGGTCATACGCCGCCTGCCAAGCCTCGGTATAAACGCGCGCCAGGATCGCCTGGTCGTAAAGCATTTTTTCAAAATGCGGGATCTGCCATTCACGGTCCGTCGAGTAGCGGTGAAACCCTCCGCCGAGCTGGTCATATATTCCGCCCTGGGCCATTTTTTTCAAGGTATACTCGGCCATAGCCAAGGCATTTTCATTCTTCGAACGTTTCCAATATCTCAGCACGAATGATAAACTGTGCCCCATCGGAAATTTCGGCTCCTGCCCGAACCCGCCGAAGCGGGAATCGTAGTTGTTCGACAGATCATTAAATCCGTCTTCCAGGGTCTGCTGATCGAGTTGAATGTTCTTGCCGCGGTCGGAGAGCGAGTGCTCCCGCAGGGTCGCGGCCAATCCAGCGCCCGAGGTAATGATCGGCGAACGCTGGGTCTGCCAGCTCTGGCTGATCCCAAGAAGCAGTTCTTTAAACCCGGGCATATTCCAGCGGGATGTCGGCGGGAAATACGTTCCGCCGTAAAACGGCATCCTGTCCGGCGTCAGGAAAACCGACAGCGGCCAGCCGCCGCTTCCGGCCATCGCGGTCACGACGGTCATATAAATATTATCGATGTCCGGACGCTCTTCGCGGTCGACCTTAATCGCGACGAATCTTTCATTAAGGACTTTCGCGATCGCTTCATCCTCAAAGGATTCATGCTCCATCACGTGGCACCAATGACAGGTGGAATATCCGATCGATAAAAAAATCGGTTTGTCTTCCGCCTTGGCCTTGGCAAACGCCTCTTCCCCCCAGGCAAACCAGTCGACCGGGTTGCGGGCATGCTGGAGAAGATACGGGCTTTTTTCTTGAGCTAGACGGTTGGTGAATTTAAAAGAAGGCATACTATTTTTCCACCGGCGCATCTTCCGGCTTCTCGGCCGGTTCTTCTTCAGGAATACTCAACGATTGTTCACGGTTGCCGGCTTCGCGGCAGATCGCCTTGATCCGCAGAGTATCTCCGGCTGCGGCTTCGACCACAATATCATCTTCCATCCCGGGCGGTTTTTGCGTATTGTAGTTGAGCGATTGCACCTCTTCGTCATTTCGGTAAACGATCACCCGGCGGATATTGTGCTCGCGCCGAGAATCTGAAATATGTTTGATGCTTATATGCAGTGTTTTTGTTTCCTTGCTGTAACTCAAAAGGATCTCGGTCGGCGGATGAGCCAAGGCGCTGCCCGTCATCATCAAAAGTAATAGTACTCCTAAAATTATTTTCATTGATTCCCCCTCTCATAAATTTAAAATGTAAAATGGCAAATTAAAAACCATAATTCAAAATTTTTGATTATGATTTTTCATTTTGAATTTTACACTTTACATTAAAAAAATATCTGTTTTTTGCAACCCACCGATAGACCAGTGGGCCAACGATTCCCGCCCCAGGAAAATAAAGAACAAAGATCATCGGGTACAGCATCGGCAGGGTAAAACAAATCCTGCGGAAAACATCAAATCCGCCGTACAGCATTCCGTTGGGTTCAATGAGATGCAGTTGGCTCACGCATTTTTCCTTGGTCAGCGCCGGATGAAGCACGGCCGGGTCTTGGACTGTTTGAAAATCAACGATATGCAGCACCCGAAAAAGGTCCATCACCAAGAGCTGCCGCACACTATTCCGGCAAAACCCGCAATTTCCGTCGTAGATCAATTTTGCCCGGGCCGTGCTGGCGTTGACCATCCGTTTCTGTTCGATCCAGCGGACAATATTCCCCGGGTCAATAAAAAGGAACAATTGCGCCGGGAACAGAAAGAAAAATATCGCCGGCACATCCATCGTCAATAAAAGCACGATATGAAAAAATACGCCACAATAGATCGCGGACAACCGTGTCTTACGGCAGAACAACAAAAACGGCATCAAAAGTTCAATACTGACAATCGCCAATCCGATCCCGTAACAGAGCTGCGGCTTATCCATCACAAAGTCACGCAGAAGGAACCATTTCGTCACGCCCGCCGGAGGTTCGTTCATCAGATAATAGACCGTGTTATCGGTGAGCCAATTCCCTGCCGGCGAGATCTTATACAGCGCCGTGTAAAAAAAAGTAAACGCGATCTGCATCTGTAACAGTCTTTGAAGGAAAAAGGATCGTTTACGTTTAAACCCTTCCGGGTCGCCCTTGCGCAGGGCATCCACGGAAAAATAATCGCCGGAGTAAGGCGTGAGGCACATCAAAAAAAGCGTGACCAGCAGGATATCCCAGGAGAGCGTCCCAACGTGAAATGAATTGAGAGCGTAAAAATAATAACACGCCAACGTCATCAGGACACAGCTGAGCTGAGTGAACAGCCCGGCCAGAAAGGAAAACCAAACGATAACAAAAAATATCGCGGCGCCCAAGACAAAACCGTCGGAGCTTCGCTGAACAAAAGAAATCACTTCCGGCGTAAAAAAATTGAAATTGTACGTCTTAAAGGCCGTCGCGTAATAATTGTCGGTCAGATTACACAGCGTCGGGATCACGTGCGCCCCGACCGTGACGGCGGCCGCGATCCGAAACAGCGACAGGCTGATCGAGGGCCGTTCTTCGAGAAATAGTTTGTGCCAGGAATTTATCATAAGTTAAAATTTCAAATGACAAATGCAAAATCATAATCAAAAATTTAAAATTTTGAATTATGATTTGTCATTTTGCATTTTAAATTTTTCATTTACATTCATAAATAACTTTCTGGATCCGCCGGTTCGGCGTCTTGGTGACCGACGGATAGAGGACACCCGTGATAATAAAATTATCGAAGTCCGGAAATTTCCGTTCAAGAAAAGCGCACACCTGGCCGCGCAGTCCTTCCGCAAAGACAGCACCCAACACATTGCGGTGGATATTATCGAACCCGATCGTTCGCGTTGCTAAGATCTGGTGCGGATCGATCAACTGCACCCCCTCGGGACTGACACCATAAATTTCCGGATAGCTGTATTCATCATTGATATTAAAGAACATGATCCATCCGGCCGGCGGGAACAAAAACTTTATCTTCGGGAGCTCTTTCTTCAAGAAAGGTTCCAAAAAAAATTCACGCGTAGATTCATAATGGAAGACGACAGTCCAGAGGATGACGAAGATCGAAATGAGTATATTTTTTAATTTCATAAGGTCACAAAGTCAAAAGGTCAAATGGTCAAAAGTTGTCGTTGGATGTTAGCCTGCCGGCAGGCAGGTTTAACTTTTGACCTTTTGACTTCACTTTACATCCTTTTCCGAAAACACATCCGCCGTAAAGATCTCAATATGCGTCTTCGGGTCTTTCCAGCAGTCGCGCGGCAGGCCTGCCTTTTGTCCGCAGAGTTCGGATAGAAATTCTTCACGGCTCCAGC
>CAYING010000093.1:0-1560 GCA_964364715.1 uncultured Planctomycetales bacterium | reverse complement strand
TCTCGTTGATCTTGGCCATCACGCCCTCAACGGTCAGCGGCGCGAAGTCCAGGATCGCGCGGATCGCGTCGTAGGAGTTGAACGCGCTGTGCTCCCGCCCGATGTTCCCGACGCCGTTGCCATCCGGATCGTGGCGACCTGCGGCAGGAACAATCCGCGCTGCGCGCCGCGGCCGATGATCACTCCGTGCACGCCCATCACAATTTCATTCACATCTTTGGCGACGCGCGGCTTTGACAGCACGGAAACTTCCACGTCCATATCCGCCAATTCTTCTTTGCTCATCGCCGGGAACCGCGGGTCCTCGGTCGCGGCGGCGACGGCCATATCGCGCACCGTCAGATACAGCGGCTGACCGCCGATGATGTGACCGATACAGCCGCGCAAATGTCCCCGTCGGTGGATGGTCACGAACGCACCCTCGTGTTCCTGAAGGCGCGGATCGTTTTCAGTGACCTTGAAAATTTTACCGGTGCGGACAATTTCTTCAATCGTCGAACGGGCGATTTGGGTGAGTTTTTGTTTCTGCTGTTTGGAAAGCGGTGCGGCGCCTTCAACTTTTATTTCCTGCGTGCCGCCATAAAAAATAACCGACGAGTATCCGACCACGCGCGATTTGTCGTCCGTAACGTCGCCGGAGTTGGCATACTTCAAGACCTGCGCAGAGAGGCCTTTTAAATTGGCATAGATCATAGCGGCCGTCACCGGCACACATCCGCACATCTCCATGGTTCCCGCACGGCACCCCTGCCAAACCTTCTTAGAATCCAAAGACGCGACCGCTTCCAATGTCCGGCGGTCCATCGCCCGGGCAAATTTGTCGTCGTGATAATGTGAAAGATCCGTGCTGATCACGATCAAAACATCCGTTTGATCAGCGATAACCTCTTTTAATTTTCCAGCTAAAGTTGCGCACGTTTCATAATTCGCCTGCCCCATGATCACGGGAACGATCTTAAAATCTTTAAACGTCCTTTGTAAAAACGGAATTTCGACTTCCAAAGAATGTTCCTGCTCAAACGCCTTAGGATCAAAAGTAAATTTCTCATTCACGCCTATTAATTTATTGGTAAATTCTGTATCAACTGAAACCGTCCCCAAAGGAGTTTTAAATCCCCCCTCTTTCCAGACCGACACGCCGTCAAATCCGTAAAAATGACTCGGAGCAATGATCACAACAGTCTTATATTGCCCTTCGCGGACAGCCTTAAAACTGTGCCCGGCCACCGCGCCGGAATAAATATACCCGGCATGGGGAGCAATGATCATTTCAATAGGATCTTTAATTTGGGGGATCGAGGCATCAATGACAAAATGGTCCACCAGCGCAGAAAGGCGTTTTGGATCAGCGTCATAAAACCGGCCGCTGACATTAGGCTCTTTGATATTAGATTCCCCGAAGGAAAAGCGCGTCATCATCATCAATCCCAAAAATAAGACAATGATCTTCTGAGCATATCGCATGAGAACAGCTTATTTATTTTTTTCAAAATATTGGTCGAGGCTGAAGGATGCTGTCTGAACGGTGTTCAGAAGAAGTTTGACGATCGCAAGCCAAAT
>CAYING010000092.1:0-8332 GCA_964364715.1 uncultured Planctomycetales bacterium | reverse complement strand
TACAAAACCGGATATCTCCATTGAGATGGATGAAAGAAATTTTAAGAGAGTGCTGGAAACTATTGGCCGCAAACGGCTGCTGGCTGTCCGAGGAACCGCGTTAATTGGGAATAATCAATCGATCGCTGACCCCGGCCGTAATCTTATTCCAGACGGCCTGTCTTACGATTTGGCAAATGACCCCCAAAATTTCATTTTAAAACGGGCGTACTTTAGATTTCGGTATGCAGAAGGACCGGCAGGAGAGAGCGGCGATTCCGCTATGATGGGAGAGGCAAAGCCGCAAACCCCCGGCGGTATCGACTTAAATCCGGCGAAGCTGGATATCCAGGACGAAGGGCAGAATATCCAGGTGAACGTCCCGGCAATGGATATGAAGATGTTCGAGGGCGCGGATTTTAAGGGGCTGACGCCGTTTATCATTCAGATCGTGCCGGTGACCAATCTGCCGCTGTTATTGGGGACAAGAGAAGCGGTTGAAGGGGAAAAGCTTTCGATGCGGTAAACCCACCCCGGGAGTGGAAAAGCTGTGGATAACTTTTTAAATGTGTTTTATAATGCTAATCAAGATTAGTAAAATTACTAATCATCACTAGTGATATTAGCTCCGCCTGTGGCGGGCAGGGAGGCCCAACATGATCACTATAAAAGAAGATACGACTTTAGTCGGGGTCTCTGAGCTGCGTTCCGGGCTTGAGGCGATCCTGGAAGAGAGCAAGAAACATAAGGTCTTGATTGAGCGGCGCAATAAACCTATCGCGGTTTTGATCGATATTGAGCGGTATAAGGAAATGGAAGCGGTGATCGAACTGGTCGAGGATTTTGCTTTGGGGTTTTTGGCCAAAGAGCGCGACAAGTCATCCAAATCTTCGGATTACATCGCGCTTGAGGAAGCGCTCAAAAAGCTGAAGAAATAAGTTATGTGGTCGGTCAAGATCCATCGTCTGGTTCTGGAAGAATATTTTAAGGGCATTCCGGCAGAGTATAAAGCCAGAATTCTTAAAACCATTCAAAAGAAACTGTCCTTGAACCCTGAAGGGTATGGTAAGCCTTTGCAGGGAGAATTTTTCGGATATTGGCGGCTGCGGGTCGAGGATTATCGGGTCGTCTACCGCGTTATTAAGAAGGAAATTGTGGTCCTGGTCATCAAGATCGGCATGCGAAAAGACGACAAGATTTATGCGTTTTAGTAAATTTAAATATGTTTTTCCTGCCAAAGTGGTTTCAATCGCGAAATCTGTCTTTTCTTCGGTCAAGATGTTGATCTGCTCAAGGAGCAGACGGCCGGCCCTGATACGGACATTCGCGGGATCAAAAGGGGAAAGCCCCAGCGCGATCAGGCCGGCGTTGATGAAATTATTGCATTTGGCATAGTGCGGAAGATATTCTTTCGCGAAGGTCGTTTTCCCGGAACCGTTGGCGCCGGCGATGATGTAGAGGTTCGGCATCCCAATTTTCCTTATTTAATCCCATTAAACGTTAGATGAAATTGGGATAAGTACCCCGCCAACGGCGGTGACAGGCAGGCTTGTTACTTCTAAAATTTGTTGAGGAAAACAAGTACATAGTGGTTATAGAATATCATCGGAAATTATGCCCTGCAATCCCTATTTTCCGCGCTAATAGCAATATTTTTAGAGGGAATAGGGATTAGATCTGATTTTTTCTAGATTTTGTTAAGGAAAAATCAGTCAAGGTGAAAAGCATGATTTCCTCTAACAATTTAGAGTAATCAGGGTCACTCCAACTTCATCTGATGCTGCTAAGGAAAGTTAAGGAAAGTTGTGAGTTGACAAAAAGTGTTTCGGTGATATAGTTAGCCAGGCTGCTCCGACAACAATTTTGCGTATCACGAAGGCCGGAGCGTCCCGACGACAATAATGTGATTTAGATCACGTCGGGACTTTTCAAGCAGTTCGCCCACCAAATAAATTCCACACAATTCCAGAAGCCCCTCCCGCCCCTATGGCGGGGCAAGCGGCGGGGCAGGTCGTTGATGACGGATGCGATTTTATATTTAGAGGACGGCAAGTGTTTTTACGGACAGACGCTCGCCGCCGCCGGAGAAACCGCAGGAGAAGTTGTCTTCAATACCGCCATGAGCGGTTATCAGGAAGTTCTGACTGACCCCTCGTACGCCGGACAGATCGTGGTGATGACCTACCCTTTGATCGGCAATTACGGCGTCAACGAGGAGGATGTTGAATCCGCCAGGGTCTGGGTCAAAGGTTTTGTCGTCAAGGAATTCTGCCGCCATCATTCCAATTTTCGCGCCACTTCAAGCCTCATCAAATATTTAGACAAGAATAAGATCCTCGCGATCGAGGGCATCGACACCCGCGCGTTGACTCGGCATCTCAGGATCAACGGGGCGATGAAGGCGATCATTTCGACCGAAGAATTTGACCTCGCGAAGCTCGCGGAGAAGATCAAGAAAGTCCCCTCAATGGAAGGCGCGGACTGGGTCAAGGCGGTCGCGGCCAAGAAGAAATATATCTGGCCGGTCGATAAAGCCGTCGGCAAACCGCGTTTTAAGGTCGCGGCGATCGACTGCGGGATCAAATGGAACATCCTCCGCATCCTGGCGAAATTTGGCTGCGAAATTCACGTTTTCCCTCCGAACGCGACCGCCAAAGATATTTTAAAGATTAACCCCGACGGGATTTTTCTCTCGAACGGCCCCGGCGACCCGGCGGCCGTGACGTACGTGATCAATGCCGTGCGCGAACTGTTTGGCAAAAAACCTATTTTCGGAATTTGTTTAGGCCATCAGATATTGGGCCTGGCCTTAGGCGGCCAAACCTACAAATTGAAATTCGGCCATCACGGCGCGAACCATCCGGTCAAGGATATGCTGGATAACCGCATCGGGATCACGTCGCAGAACCATGGGTTTTGCGTAGATGTCAAAAGTTTTAAATCGGGTGAGGTAGATATTATTGGCGTGAATTTGAACGACCAGACGGTCGAAGGCCTGCGGCACCGGAAATTCCCCATTCTTTCCGTGCAGCATCATCCGGAGGCGGCGCCCGGCCCGCATGACGCGCAGTATTTGTTCGAACATTTTATTGAGATGATGGAAAAAGATAAAAGTCACCAGGACACCAGGACACCCGTCACCAGTTAAATCATCAGAAGTTGCTGGTGACTTGGTGATCTGGTGACGTGGTGACCACGCATATGCCCAAACGCACCGACATAAAAAAGATTCTTCTGCTCGGCTCGGGCCCGATCGTGATCGGACAGGCGTGCGAGTTCGATTATTCCGGGACCCAGGCCTGCAAGGCGCTGCGCGAAGAGGGATATGAGATCGTTCTGGTCAACTCCAACCCGGCGACGATCATGACCGACCCGGAATTGTCCGACCGCACGTACATCGAACCGTTAACTCCCCAGTTCGTCGAGAAAATTATCGAAAAAGAGCGCCCCGACGCACTTTTACCGACTTTGGGCGGCCAGACCGCGCTTAATATCGCGATGAAATTGTGGGAAGCGGGCGTTATTCAAAAATATAATATGAAAATGCTCGGAGCGAATTATGATGTCATCAAAAAAGCTGAGAATCGCGAATGTTTTAAGGAAGCGATGGTCAAGATCGGCCAGGATGTCCCGCGCAGCGGTTTTGCGCATGACATTGACGACGCCAAGAAGGCCGCGCAGAAGATCGGCTTTCCGGTCATCATCCGTCCGAGTTTTACCTTAGGCGGGACCGGCGGCGGGATCGCGCATGATATGGAAGAATTGGAACGCATCGCTTCGCTCGGGATCGAGTCCAGCATGATCAACGAGATCCTGATTGAAGAATCCATCGCCGGATGGAAGGAATATGAGCTTGAGGTCATGCGCGACAATAAAGATAACGTCGTGATCGTTTGCTCGATCGAGAATTTGGACCCGATGGGCGTGCACACCGGCGACAGCATTACGGTGGCGCCCGCGCAGACCTTGACTGACCGGGAATATCAGAATATGCGCAACGCCAGCCTCGCTATTATCCGTGAGATCGGCGTTGAGACCGGCGGTTCCAATATCCAGTTTGCCGTCGATCCCAAGAACGGCCGCATGGTCGTCATTGAAATGAACCCGCGTGTGTCGCGTTCCTCCGCCTTGGCGAGCAAGGCGACCGGTTTTCCGATCGCGAAATTCGCCGCGAAATTGGCCGTCGGATATTCGCTCGATGAGATCCGCAATGATATTACCCGCGAGACCCCGGCTTCTTTCGAGCCCACGATCGATTACTGCGTGGTCAAGATCCCGCGGTTCACGTTTGAGAAATTCCCGGAAGCCAAAGATATCCTCGGCGTTTCGATGAAATCCGTCGGAGAAACGATGGCGATCGGCCGCACGTTCAAGGAGGCTTTGCAGAAAGGCCTGCGCGGGCTTGAGATCGGCCACACCGGATTTGACAATAAATTGGATTACCGTTCGATCCCTAAAGAAAAATTGATCCAGCGCCTGGTCGAGCCCAACGCCTCACGGATCTTTTATATTAAATACGCTCTGCAAAAGGGGATGAAGCTCGACGAGATCTGCAAGCTGACCCGGATCGACCCGTGGTTCATCGCGCAGATGGCCCAGCTGGTGGATTTTGAGAAACAGCTGGTCAAAACATTTCATAAAGAGAAAACTCTTCCCGCGAAATTATTGCGCAAGGCCAAGGAATGGGGATTCGGCGACGCGCAGTTAGCTCAGCTGATGAAGACTAATGAACTTGAGGTCCGGGAACTGCGCAAGAAAAACGGGATCGTCGCGACCTTTAAGCTCGTCGACACTTGCGCGGCCGAGTTCGAGGCGTACACGCCGTATTATTATTCGACGTACGAGACCGAGGATGAAGTGGTTTTGCGTAATCAGCAATTGGAACGCGAAGGCAAGGCGGATAAAAAGAAGATCATGATCTTAGGCGGCGGTCCGAACCGTATCGGCCAGGGGATCGAATTTGATTACTGCTGCTGCCACGCGGCGTTCGCCTTAAAGCCGCTGGGGTTTGAAACGATCATGGTCAATTCCAATCCGGAAACAGTCTCGACGGATTATGACACTTCCGATCGGCTGTATTTTGAGCCGCTTACCTTTGAAGACGTGATGAACATTATCGATGTGGAGAAACCGTTCGGCGTGATCGTGCAGTTCGGCGGTCAGACGCCGTTGAATTTGGCGCGCCGGCTTCATCAGGCAGGGGTTCCGATCATCGGGACGTCGGTGGATTCGATCGATCAGGCGGAGAACCGTGAATTATTCGCGAAGCTGGTCGATCAGTTAAAACTTTCCCAGCCGGAAAACGGTTCGGCTTTTTCTGTCAAGGAAGCGGTGAAGATCGCTAACCGCATCGGGTATCCGGTCCTGGCGCGGCCGTCGTTCGTCCTCGGAGGGCGGGCGATGCGGATCATTTATGACCAGGAGTCATTGCTGTCATTCATTGAAGAGGCGAAAGAGGTCTCGAGCGGCCATCCGGTGTTGATCGATAAATTTTTGGAAGACGCGATGGAAGTGGACGTCGACGCGGTCTGCGACGGAAAAGCGACTTACGTCGCCGGTATCATGGAGCATATCGAGAACGCCGGGATCCATTCCGGGGATTCGGCTTGCGTCCTGCCGCCGCATACCTTAAGCGAAGATATCGTGAACGTGATCAAGAAACAGACCTGCGTGATCGCCGAAGCCCTCAACGTCGTCGGGCTTTTGAACATCCAGTTCGCGATCAAGGGCAGCAAGGTGTATGTTCTGGAAGTCAATCCGCGCGCCTCGCGGACGGTACCGTTCGTCAGTAAAGCGACCGGCATTCCGCTCGCCAAGATCGCGGTCCAGATTATGACCGGAAAAAAGTTGAGCGAGTTCAAATTGCCGGATATCGGAGAATTGAAACACGTTTCGGTCAAAGAATCGGTCCTGCCGTTTTCTCGTTTTTCAGGCGTGGACATTGTCTTGGGGCCGGAAATGAAATCGACCGGCGAGGTCATGGGGATCGCGATGACCTTCGGCCAGGCATTCGCCAAGTCCCAGATCAGCGCGAACTCTGCTTTACCGCGGCTCGGAAAAATATTTATCAGCGTCAAGGACGAAGACAAGCGGAACATTGTTTTTCTCGCGAAACGGCTGGCAGATCTGAAGTTTTCGCTCGTTTCTACGACGGGAACGGCCAAGGCGCTGCGCTCGAGCGGTGTGGACGTGGAAATCGTGGACAAGCACGGCGAAGGCAAAAACAACTTGTTGACATTGATCAAAAAAAATGAGATAAACTTAATTATTAATACGCCTTCGGGAAAGCGGAGTCAGTCTGATATGCGTGCGATTCGAGCGGCAGCGATCCTGCACAATGTCCCCTGCATCACGACCCTCCAGGGGGCCTGGGCCGCTGTCAACGGCATCGAATCGAGCCTGACCAAGGAATTTACAGTACAGCCGCTGCAGGAATATTACAGCGGCCATAACAAAAAAATTCCGGCCGCTGAACTCAAAGTTCAAAATTGAAAAGTCAAAATTAAGGTGTCCCGAAGGGACTCCTCAGTTTTGACTTTTGATTTTTGACCTTTAAATTTTAGGGGTTATCGATGTGCGGGATCATCGGGGTTTCCAATCATAAAGATGCGGCGAAGATAGCCTTTTTGGGGCTGTATGCCTTACAGCACCGCGGGGAAGAGGCCGCGGGCATCGCTTCCTACGACGGGAAGAATATTCATATCGTCAAGAACCCCGGCCTGGTCGCGGATTCGCTGGACGAAAAAAAGATCGAAGGCCTGAAGGGCCCGGTCGCCATCGGACATTGCCGTTACTCCACCACCGGTTCCAGTAATTATAAAAATATCCAGCCGTTCCTGGTCACTCATAAAAACCGCCCCATCGCCATCGCCCACAACGGGAATCTGACCAACACGGAAGAGCTTTATTCAAGACTAGAGGAAGAGGGTTCCATCTTTCAGACCTCGATGGACTCTGAGATCATCGTGCATTTGCTGGCGAAGACCAAGAACGGCGATCTTAAGGGGTGGTTTAAAAATGTCCTCGCGCAGCTCGAAGGGGCATTTTCGCTGGTCTTTCTCGTCGGAGATTCGATCGTCGGGGCGCGTGACCCGTACGGTTTCCGTCCGCTCTGTTTGGGAAAATTGGGCAACAGTTATGTTTTGGCGAGCGAGACCTGCGCGCTCGATCTTATCAAAGCGAAATTTATCCGCGAATTGGACCCGGGTGAGATCGTCATCATCCAGGGGAATAAACTTGAATCGGCGCATCTTCCTAAGAAATCCCGTTGCGCGCATTGCATTTTTGAAAACATTTATTTCGCCCGGCCGGACAGTAATATTTTCGGCGACAATATTTATGAGGTCAGAAAGCGGCTCGGGATGCAGCTGGCCAAGGAAAACCCGGCCAAGAACGCGGATATGGTTATGGGAATCCCGGATTCGGGGAATTATGCCGCGCTCGGTTATGCCCAGGAATTAAAACTGCCTTTTGAAATAGGGATGATCCGCAACCATTATATCGGCCGGACGTTTATTCAGCCGTCGCAGTTCATGCGGGATTTCCGCGTGCGGGTGAAATTGAACCCGATCCGTGATGTACTGAAAGGCAAGACCATTGTTGTCGTCGAGGATTCGATCGTCCGCGGGACGACGAGCCGCAACCGTATCCAGGCTTTAAGGGCAACAGGCCCGAAGGCGATCCATATGCGGATCAGCTGTCCGCCGATCAAGTCGCCGTGTTTTTACGGGATCGATTTTCCCAGCAAGGCGGAATTGATCGCGGCGAACAAATCGGTCAAAAATATCGCGGATTTCATTCAGGTCGATTCCCTGGAATATTTAAGCCTGGAAGGCATGCTCTCGGTGATGAAGCGCCCGCAGGATTTCTGCCACGCGTGTTTTACCGGCGAATATCCGGTCCCAGTCCCGACGAACACGAGCAAGTATTTATTAGAAGAAAAAGCAAAGAAATCCCAAGCACGAAATTCTAAACTCTAAATAAATTCAAATCATCAAAATTCAAATAATCAAACGTTTAGATATTTGGTCATTAGTATTTAGAATTTGTTTAGGACTTAGAGTTTGTTTAGGATTTAGAGTTTAGGATTTAGAGTTTAAAAATTATGTCCAAATTCATCTTCGTTACCGGCGGCGTTGTTTCCAGCCTTGGCAAAGGCATTGCGGCAGCCTCGATTGGAAAGCTTCTTGAATCCCGCGGCCTGCGCACCACCATCATCAAATGCGACCCCTACCTGAATGTTGACCCCGGCACGATGAACCCGTTCCAGCACGGCGAGGTCTATGTGACCGACGACGGGGCGGAGACGGACCTGGACCTGGGGCATTACGAGCGTTTTACCAACGCGCACGTG
>CAYING010000091.1:8030-8458 GCA_964364715.1 uncultured Planctomycetales bacterium | reverse complement strand
GATCTACCCGAACCAGCGCCTGGTGCTGGAGCCCTCGCCGAAGGACATGTCCACGCGGATCATGGACCTCCTGACGCCGATCGGGAAGGGCCAGCGCGGCCTGTTCGTCGCTCCTCCGTACAGCGGTAAGACGGTTCTTCTGCAAAAAGTTGCGAACGCGATCACGACCAATCATCCGGATGTCATCCTGATCGTTCTTTTGATCGACGAGCGCCCGGAAGAGGTCACCGATATGCAGCGCCACGTGAAGGGCGAAGTCATTGCCTCAACCTTTGACGAACCGGCGGAACGCCACGTCCAAGTCGCGGAGATCGTTCTCGAGAAGGCCAAGCGCCTCGTCGAGCACAAGCGCGACGTGGTCATCCTGCTCGATTCGATCACGCGCCTCGCGCGCGCCTACAACACGGTGGTGCCGTCGTCGGGCAAGG
>CAYING010000091.1:0-8020 GCA_964364715.1 uncultured Planctomycetales bacterium | reverse complement strand
TCCTCTCCGGCGGTGTGGACTCAAGCGCTTTGCATAAGCCGAAACGCTTCTTCGGCGCGGCCCGCGCGATCGAAGAAGGCGGAAGTTTGACGATCCTGGCGACCGCGCTCGTCGATACCGGAAGCCGTATGGACGAAGTCATTTTTGAAGAGTTCAAGGGTACGGGTAATATGGAACTTCAGATGGATAGAAATCTTTTCCAGCGCCGTATCTATCCGGCCATCGATATCAAACGTTCCAATACACGCCACGAGGAACTTTTGGTAAATAAGGACCAGCTGCAGCGGATCTGGCTGCTGCGTAAAGCCATCAACGACCTTAATTCCGCGGAAGCGATGGAATTATTGATCGACCGCATCGGGAAGGCTAAAACGAATGAGGATTTTTTGGATAATATGAACAAATAAGTGACGACTCAACTTATGGACGCTTACGCGGAACATAAGTTGATCGTCGGAACTTATCCCGCCTCTTGTCCCGACTGCTTCGCTTTGCGAAGCAAAGCGTGCGGGACGGCGGGATTAATTCGCGCAGTTGACTTACGTTGCCTTCGGCTGCCGTAAGTCAAGCGCTCATTAAGGAGAACAAAAAATGAAATCCGAACTGCATCCAAACTACGAAGCAACAACCATTACCTGCGCCTGCGGTGAAACGATCCACACCCGATCCACCAAGAAGAACATCCGCGTTGATATTTGTTCCAAGTGCCATCCGTTCTTCACCGGAGAAAAGAAGTTCGTGGATACTGCCGGCCGTATCGAAAGATTTTCTCGACGCTATAAGAAGGATAAATAATTTCATAAAACTCTAAGCACTAAATCCGAAACTCTAAACAAATTCAAAATACTAATGATTAAAATACAAAACGTTTAGGATTTTGGTGATTAGGTTTTGGGATTTGTTTAGAGTTTAGGATTTAGGAGTTGTGTGCCATTATGTTCGATAAGTTTGACAAATCAGAAGCCCGTTACCGCGCGCTGGAAGCGCAGCTGGCGGACGCCGCGGTCATTGCCGACCAGAGCCGGTACAAGAAGTTGGCCAAAGAATACGCCGGCCTCACGTCCACGGTCGAAACCTTGCGTTCGTACCGAGAGATCAATGCCCAGATCGATGAGTTGATCCACCTTCTCAAGGAGAAGCACGATAAGGACTTTGAGGAACTGGCCCGCAAAGAACTGGCGGACCTTAAGGAGAAAGAAGAAGAACTCTTTCAGAAACTTAAGGACCTTGCCAACCCGAAAAAGGAGGAGAAGGATCACGCTGTGATCATCGAGATCCGGGCCGGGACAGGCGGAGAAGAAGCGGCTCTGTTCGCGGCCGACCTGTACCGGATGTATGCCAAGTACGCCGACAAAAAGGGCTGGAAGGCCGAGCTGATGAGCAGCCATCCGTCGGAAAACGGCGGGTTCAAAGAAATTGTTTTAAGTATCAGCGGCCCCGGCGCCTCGAGATGTTTGAAATGGGAAAGCGGCGCGCATCGTGTCCAGCGCGTTCCGACGACGGAAGCTTCCGGCCGTATCCATACATCCGCCTCGACGGTCGCGGTTATGTTCGAACCCGAGGAAGTGGAGATCAGCATTGAACCGAAGGACCTTAAGATCGATGTGTTCCGGTCCTCGGGCCCGGGCGGACAAAGCGTCAATACCACGGATTCCGCGGTCCGGATCACGCATATTCCGACCGGGACAGTGGTTGCCTGCCAGGATGAGCGTTCGCAGTTAAAGAATAAAATGAAGGCCATGCGCGTTTTAAGAGCGAGGATCCTGGACAAGCTAAAACAGGAGAATTCAGATAAAACGTCCAAGGACCGCAAGGCCAAGATCGGGACCGGCGACCGCAGCGAAAAGATCCGTACTTACAATTTTTCCGACCGCCGGGTCACGGACCACCGCATCGGATTCACGACACACCAGCTGCCCGGCGTTCTGGATGGCGATCTCGATGAATTGATCGACGCGCTTTTAAAGGCGGAAGAACAGGCTGAGAGCGAGGCGAACGCGCAATGACCGAAGAGGAATTGATCCTGACGTCTGTTTTAGATTGCGACCGCATCGCTCTGTACGCCCGGCCTAGAACATTGACCCCCGAACAAGAAGAGTACCTTAAAGAGATCAAACAGCGCCGAGCTAACGGCGAGCCTCTGCAATATATCCTCGGCTTTTGCGAATTTATGGGATTTAAATTTTTTGTGGACCGGCGGGTTTTGATCCCGCGGCCGGAGACGGAATTGTTGGTCGAAGAAGTTGTGGCCGCCGCCCGGATGATTAAGGCAGATGGGCCTCTCGCGATCCTTGACCTGGGGGCAGGTTCGGGTAATATCGCGATCAGCTTGGCAAAACTTATTCCCGAAAGCAGGATCACCGCCGTCGATGTTTCGGCGGACGCGTTGGAAGTCACGCGGGGCAACGCGCATCTGAACGAAGTGACGGACCGGATCGAATGCGTTCTTGCCGATATGAAAGAGTATCTCTCGCAAAACATAAAGCAAAAATTCCACGTCGTCGTTTCAAATCCCCCGTATATTCCCAGCGCCGCGATCGGTACGTTGCCCCGGGAAGTTCAGAGCGAACCGCGCCTCGCGCTCGACGGCGGGGAGGACGGCCTGGATTTTTACCGGACGATCATTCCAGCGGCGCCGCATTTTTTAAAAGAGAACGGACAGCTGATCATGGAGATTGGAGAGGCCCAGCGGACTTCTCTGGAAAAAATATGTTCAGAGACGCAAGGCTTTGCTAGAATTGAGTTCAAACGGGATCTGTGCGGGAGAGACAGGATTGTAATCTTAAGTTAAAAGGTAAAAGTCAAAAGGCAAAAGGACAAGGCAAAAGTCAAAAGTTTAGAATCGCGACAGCGATACCACATTTTTGACCTTTGACCTTTGACCTTTGACTTTTAACGAAAGGCTTAATCCATGGACAAACTGGTCATCGAAGGCGGCCGCCCCTTAAGAGGGGAAGTCAAGATAAGCGGTTCCAAGAACGCGACATTGCCGATTTTGGCGGCGACATTGCTGACCGACGAGCAATGCGTTATCCATAATGTTCCCAAATTGCGCGATACCTTGACGATGATCAAGCTTTTGCGCTCGCTCGGGAAAAACGCCGTGATGGAAGGCGACACCGTCGTCATCTCCAGTAAAGGTCCCTTGACCCACATCGCGGATTATAAATTGGTCTCGACGATGCGCGGATCGTTCTGCGTATTGGGCCCTTTGTTGGCGAAATTGCGGCAGGCGAAAGTTTCTCTCCCCGGCGGGTGCGTTATCGGTGTGCGTCCGGTCGATCTGCATATTAAAGGCATTCAGGCGCTCGGCGCGAAGACCGAGATCGAAGGCGGTTATGTGATCGCGAAAGCCCCGCGTTTAAAAGGCGCGCCGATCTATTTGGCCGGCGCGCTGGGTTCTTCGGTTCTCGCGACGGCGAACATTATGATGGCGGCTGTTTTAGCCCAGGGGCAAACGGTCATCGAGTCCGCGTCCTGCGAACCGGAGATCGAAGACCTGGCGAATTTTCTGATCGAAATGGGAGCGAAAATTCAGGGGCACGGCGGCCCGCGGATCATTATTAACGGTGTGAAAAGGTTATACGGAGCGGAGTTTCGGATCGCGGCGGACCGCATCGAGGCCGGGACATTTATGATCATGGCCGCGGCGGTCAAGAGTTCGATCGTTCTGCGCAATGTTCCTTACGCCCAGCTTTTGGCGCTCGTCGATAAAATGCACGAGGCCGGGATCAATGTTGAAGAAAAGGGTTCGGCCGTTAAAGTGACGGCGGGCCGGAAGATCAAACCGACCAGCATCACGACCCTGCCGCATCCGGGTTTCCCGACGGACTTGCAGGCGCAATTTATGGCCTTGATGACAATGACGCCGGGGGTCAGCATTGTGACCGATAAAGTTTTTCCGGACCGCTTTATTCACATTGCTGAGTTGAGCCGTATGGGCGCTAATATCCGGAGAGAAGGAAGCTGCGCGATCATTGAAGGGGTCAAAACGTTGTTCGGCGCGCCGGTGATGGCGTCGGACCTGCGCGCTTCGGCCGCGCTCGTGATCGCGGGATTGGCCGCCAAGGGAAAAACAGATATCCATCGCATTTACCATTTGGAACGCGGGTATGAGAATATGGATGAGAAGTTAAAGAATTTAGGCGCGAAGATTTATAGGGAGAAGGAGTAAAAAAAGGGAAAAGTCAAAAGTCAAAAATGAGGAGTCGCGAAGCGACACCATACTTTTGACCTTTAATTTTTGACTTTTGAATTTATATGCTTTTAATCCTCGACAATTATGATTCGTTCACGTACAACCTGGTGCAGTATTTCGGCGAGTTGAACGTAGCGATGAAGATCTTCCGCAATGATGCGATCACTTTGCCCCAGGTGAAGAAACTGAACCCCAGTCGGATCGTTATTTCTCCGGGGCCTGGCCGTCCGGAGGACGCGGGAATTTCGGTCGAGATCATCGGTGAGCTCGGCGGGAAAATTCCGATCTTCGGGGTGTGCCTCGGCCATCAGGCGATCGGTTATGCCTACGGCGGGAATATCATTCACGCGAAGAAATTGATGCACGGCAAGACGTCGCAGATCCATCACGACCGTCGGGAACTTTTTAAAGGATTGAAAGACCCGTTCGAAGCCACACGGTATCATTCGCTGGTCATTGAAAAGAAAACCCTTCCGTCCTGTCTCGAGATCACGGCCTGGACCGATGACAAGGAGATCATGGGCGTGCGGCACAGGGAGTTTCCGATGTGGGGCGTGCAGTTTCATCCGGAATCGATATTGACCAGCGTTGGGAAGGACATCCTGAAGAACTTCTTGCGGTTAAAATAATTTTCCACCCCGGGAGTGGAAAAGTTGTGAATAAATATCTATGCGAAAGTACATCGAAAAGCTGCGACGGCGGGAAAATTTACTGCAGCCGGAGATCGAAAATCTCATGCAGGAGATCATGTCAGGCCAAGCCGCGAAAGAAGATATCGCGGCGTTTTTGCTGGCCTTGAACGACAAGGGCCCGACGGCCGACGAGATCACCGGGGCGGCCAAGATCATGCGCCAGTTCTCCTATGAGGTAAAAACCGATCATCCGGTCGTGCTGGACACCTGCGGGACAGGCGGCGATCTTAAAGGAACGTTCAACATCTCGACCGTGACCGCGTTCGTTGTCGCCGGCGCTGGTGTCGTCGTGGCCAAACACGGCAACCGCTCGGTCTCAAGCCGGTGCGGCAGCGCGGATGTTTTGGAAGCGCTCGGCGTGAATTTGAATATGGAAGAAGAACATTTGAGTGAATGCCTGGATAAGGTCGGCATCGCGTTTTTATTCGCGCAGCGGCTTCATCCGGCGATGAAAAATGTCGCGCCGGTCCGGAAGGAATTAAAGGTGAAAACCATTTTCAATATTTTAGGGCCGCTGACGAATCCGGCCCGCGCCACGCACCAGATCATGGGGGTTTATAGCCGCGATCTGGTCGAGCCTATGGCGAATGTGTTGAAGAATTTAGGCCTTAAACGCGCGCTGGTTGTGCACGGCAGCGACGGCTTGGACGAGATCACCACGACCGGAAAAACTTTTGTCAGTGAATTTAACGGCAAAGAAGTGGTCAGTTACGACATTGACCCGCAGGAATTGAGGATCCCGCTCGCTAAGGTCCATGACCTTTTGGGCGGCGACCTCGCGGCGAACGTGAAGATCGTTAACCAGGTCATGGACGGCCTGCACGGCCCGCACCGCGACATCGTGGTCTTGAACGCCGCCTACGCTTTGTACACCGCCGAGAAGGTGAAGGCGATCACTCAAGGGATCCGCGAGGCCGAGATGTCGATCGACACCGGCGCCGCGGGCGACAAACTGGACCAATTAATGGAATTTACCCGACATGCCCGCTGATTTTTTAGAAAAAATTATCGCTTATAAAAAAAAGATCAACAAGGACAAGGATCCTTATTTTGCTGAACTGAAGAAAAAAGTCGGCGGCGAAAAATTTACCGCCTACCACATTTTTAAGAAAGAGATCTCGAAGCCCGGACGGATCAATCTGATCGCCGAGATCAAAAAGGCCTCGCCGTCTAAGGGGCTGATCCGTGAGGATTTTGAAATTTTAAAGATCGCGAAGATCTACGCCGACAGCGGGGCGGACGCGTTCTCGATCCTGACCGAGGAGAAATATTTCCTGGGGAAACCCATTTACATTAATCAGGTCAGTGATAATTTCAGCGTTCCGATATTGACCAAAGATTTTATTATCGACGAGGGGCAGATATGGGAGACTTATACCTGCGGGACGAGCGCGATCTTGCTGATCGCGGCCATCCTCAAGGATACAGAGCTGAAGCATTTGATGGATATTGCCCGTCAGTTAGACCTGGATTGTCTGGTCGAAGTGCACGATGAAAAGGAGTTGGCCAGAGCTCTAAAGGCCGGCGCGGATATCATCGGCATCAATAATCGTAATTTGCACACGTTCGAAGTGGATTTGCGGACTTCAGAAAAACTGATCCCGCAAATTCCAAAAGATAAAGTGATCGTCGTCGAAAGCGGGATCGAAACACACCAAGAGGTCGTGAGGTTCAAGGAGTTGGGTGCCAACGCGGTTTTGATCGGCGAAACATTTATGCGTTCGCCTGATATCGCGAAAAAAGTAAAGGAAGTGATGCATGGCTCGTAAAAACGTTAAGGTCAAGATCTGCGGGATCACGAACCGCCAGGACGCGGCCCTCGCCGCGAAATTGGGCGCGGACGCTGTCGGGTTTGTCTTTTATAAAAAAAGCCCGCGTTTTGTTTCTCCGTATAAAGTGAAACGGATCATTCAGGAACTTCCGCCTTTTGTCACACCCGTCGGGGTATTTGCGAACCAGAAGGAAGGGGCGATCCGGGATATCGTGGATTTCTGCGGGATCAAGACGGTCCAACTGCACGGGGATGAGGACGCTAACACCTGCCGCCGATTGAAAGATTACCAACTGATCAAGGCGTTTCGTATTGGAGATGATTTTGACTTCGCTCAATTGGCCGGTTATCCGGTACAGTCTTATCTTTTTGACGCACATCAGGACGACGCCCTCGGCGGCACAGGGAAGACGTTCAACTGGGATCTCTTAAAGGAAAAAACTTTTCCAAAACCGTTCATCCTTTCGGGAGGCTTAAATCCACAGAATATTTATCAGGCGATCCGTGACGTGAAACCTTACGCGGTGGATGCGTCGTCGGGTCTGGAAAAGGCGCCGGGGGAAAAGGACGAACGGTTGCTGAGGGACTTCTT
Organism: uncultured Planctomycetales bacterium; assembly: GCA_964364715.1. Lineage (GTDB taxonomy): Bacteria > Omnitrophota > Gorgyraeia > Zapsychrales > GWA2-47-8 > CAYING01. The sequence continues at coordinate 767 of CAYING010000091.1, read as the reverse complement.
TTTAAACGTGGCTAGTGGTCAGTGACCCGTGACTAGAAAAACGAGTCACTCGCCACTGGTCACGAGTCACGAATCAGGAGATACTAACTATGAAGATTGTTTTCGACGTTGAAACCGTCGGCCACGATTTCGACACCTTGGATGAAGCGTCCCAAAAATATTTTCTCAAGTTCGCCGAGAACGCGGAAGAGATCGAAGAGGCCAAAAAGAGTTTAAACTTTTTTCCCCTGACCGCGCAGATTGTCGCCATCGGCATGCTCGATGTGGACACCGAAGAAGGCGCGGTGTATTACCAGAACGCTAACGGCGAGAAGGAAAAATTTACCGAGGAGAAGATCACCTATGTCTCCGGGTCCGAGCGCGACATCCTTCAGCAATTCTGGTCCAAAGTGAACCGCTGTGAGCAGGTCATTACTTTTAACGGCCGGGCGTTTGACGGCCCGTTCGTGATGCTCCGTTCCGCGATGCACAAAGTCCGCGCCGGCAAGAACCTTGTCCCGTACCGCTACGATCACAAAACCCACTGCGACCTGGCTGACCAGCTGACCTTTTACGATGCGATGCGCCGCAAGTTCGGCCTGCATATGTGGTGCCAGGCGTTCGGCATCCAGAGCCCCAAAGTCGAGGGGATTTCCGGCGTTATGGTCAATGATATGTACAAAGAAGGCCGTTACCAGGACATTGCCCGCTACTGTATGCGGGACATCGTCGCCACCCGCGAGCTGTTCCTGTACTGGGATAAGTACATCAAGTTTTAAATTTGAAAG
>CAYING010000090.1:0-8732 GCA_964364715.1 uncultured Planctomycetales bacterium | reverse complement strand
CCGTGGCAGGATAGCAAGGGGATCGGATTTCAGCTGACCCAATCCCAGATCGCGTTGGGAACGGGTGGATTTTGGGGTGTGGGGTTGGGGAAAAGTGTGCAGAAACTTTTTTATCTTCCGGCGGCGCATACGGATTTCATTCTTTCGATCATCGGGGAGGAGTTGGGTTTTGTCGGAACGACGCTGGTGATCCTGCTTTTTGCGGCATTTATCTGGCAGGGGGCCAGGGTCGCTAAAAAGACGGCGGATCCGTTCGGTTATTATCTGGCGAGCGGCATCGTGGCGATGATCGGATTTCAGGCGGCGATCAATATCGGGGTCAGTATCGGGGCATTGCCGACCAAGGGGTTGCCGCTTCCGTTCGTAAGCTACGGCGGCTCGGCGCTGATCTTTCATATGGCGGCCGTCGGATTGCTTTTAAATATTTCGCGGGTTCAAGACCTATGAAGGTGATCATTGCCACCGGCGGGACCGGCGGGCATATTATTCCGGCCTTGGAGGTCGCCCGGTGTTTGAAAAAACAAGGGCACGAAGTCATTTTTATCGGGGCTTTCCGTCACTGGGCGGAGCGGATCAAGAACGAAGGCTTCGAAAGAATTGAAGAATTGCCGGCGAAAGGGTTAGCGAAAGGTTCGGTTGCGGGATCGATCTCATCCGTGATCTTGATGGCGCGATCTTTTCTGAAATGTCTTTCACTGGTTCGGCAGATCAGGCCGGATGCGGTGGCGGGATTCGGAGGGTACGGGGCGTTCCCGGTTGTTTCGGCAGCGGCTTTTTTGAGATATCCAACGCTTTTTCATGAACAGAACGTTGTCCCGGGCCGCGCCAATAAAATATTGTCAGTGTTTGTCCGGCGGATCGCGGTGAGCTTTGAACGGAGTAAAAAATATTTACCGCCGGATAAAGTTGTTGTCACCGGCTGTCCGACGCATGTTGAGGTCAATCGTTTCCAGAGTGAAACACTTTTAAAAGAATTTAATTTAGACCCGGTCCGCAAGACCATCCTTGTTTTGGGCGGAAGCCAGGGGAGTCATCGAATTAATGCGGAATTTATGAAAGTTTTGCGCGGGATCCGCGGAGAACACCCGGTACAGGTTTTTCATATAGCGGGCAAGGAAGATCTCGAAAGCCTAAAAGCAGAGTACAAAAGTTTAGGGATACCGTTCTGCCTTTATGATTTTTATAAAGAGATGAATAAGGCGTACCAGATCGCGGATTTGGTCATCTGCCGTGCCGGCGCTTTAAGCGTGACCGAGATCGCATTAACAAAAAAGCAGGCGATCCTGATCCCGTATCCGTTCGCGCAGAATCATCAGAAGGAAAATGCTTTTGTCCTGCGAGATGCCGGTGTCGCTGAGGTTATTGAGGAGAAAGATTTGACGACGGAACGGTTGAGGGTATCCGTAGACGCGGTTCTGCGGAATCCAAAGCTGCCACAGGAAATTGAAGAGCGTACCCGGGTTGTTTCTTTTCCCGATGCCGCGCAGCGGATAGCTCAAGAGATCATTACTATCAGATCATGAAAAAATACATTTCCATTTTGTGTCTCATTGGTTTGGTTGCGATGTCCCCCGCCGCATCCGCGAAAAGCGAGTGGCGGGAGGAGCGCAGCGAGCATTTTGTCATTTATTATAAAAAAGCCCCGCTGGATTTTGTGAAGAACGTCGAGAAAATGGCGGAACAGTATTACTCTGAGATCACGGAAGGACTGGGGTTTACCCGGTATCAGAACTGGAGCTACGACGATCGGGCCAAGATCTATATTTATGATGACCAGGACGACTATGTTGACTCCGCAAAGCAGGCCCGCTGGTCGCACGGGGTCGCCTCGGCCAGGATGAAAGAGATCCGTACGTTTCCGTCGGCGCATGGATTTTTTGATTCGGTCCTGCCGCATGAAATGGGGCATATTATTTTCAGGGAATTCGTCGGGCACGACATCAATCTGCCGTTGTGGCTGGATGAGGGGGTCGCGATGTTCCAGGAAAAGGCCAAGCGGTGGGGCGCCAATAACCGCGTCCGAGATGCGGTCAATACAAAAAAATTTATCCCGCTTGAAGAATTGGCGTATATGGAGTTGAGCAGTTCCACTTCTCAGGAGACGGTTGAGCTTTTTTATGCCGAGGCCGCCAGCATCGTTTATTATATGATTTCGGAATTGGGCGAACAGAGTTTTTCGAATTTCTGCCGCAAGCTAAAACAGGGAAGCACATTTGATAATGCGCTGAGTATGACCTATCTGAGGATACACAATATCAATGATCTGAACAAATTTTGGGTCAAATATCTGGAAGAGGGACAATGAAAGAACATTATCATTTCATCGGTATCGGCGGTTCCGGCATGGGGCCTTTGGCGTTTTTGATGCTGGCTAAAGGCTGCAAGGTGAGCGGATCAGACCTGAAGGAAAGCCCGGTTATCGAACAGCTGCGCGAGAAAGGGGCGGAGGTTTTTATCGGCCATAAAGCGGAGAATGTCCAGGGCGCGCAGGTCTTGGTCTATTCCTCAGCGGTCACAGCCGAAAATCCGGAGATGATCGAGGCCAAGCGGCTCGATGTCCCTATTTTGCGGCGGGCTCAGCTTTTGGCCCAAATGATGAACGCGCAGACCGGTGTATCCGTCGCCGGCGCCCACGGAAAAACGACCACGGCGTCGATGATATCCAATCTGTTGATCAAAGCAGGCTTTTGTCCCACTACCGCCGTCGGCGGCATTGTGAACGGGGCATCCTCCAGCGCGGCTTTGGGCGACGGAAAATATTTTGTCGCGGAGATGGACGAAAGCGACGGGACTTTTTTATACTTTTATCCGCGCTACGCGGTCGTGACGAATATCGATTTTGAGCATGTTGATTATTATCACACTTTTGACAACATCCTCGCCGGTTATAAAAAATTCATGCAGCAGGTTTCGCATGACGGGTATTTGTTCGCCTGGGGGGAAGATCCGAACCTGCGGCGGTTGGCGTCGGATTTGAGGTGTAAAGTTTTGACCTACGGATTTGAGAAAAACAACGACATTTACGCCGACAATATCACGGCGAATGAACAAGGCGGATCCTATGATTGTTATTATCAAGGGAAAAAGATCGGCCGAATAGAACTTGTCATTCCCGGTAAACATAATATATTGAATTCGCTGGCCGCGGTCGGTATCGGTATGCTGATGGGGATAGATTCTAAAGTTATACAAAGCAGTTTAAAGGAATACCGCGGGGTTCAGCGCCGGTTCTCGATCCGGGGGACGGTGAACGAGGTGATGGTGGTGGATGATTACGGACATCACCCGACGGAAATAAAGGCGACGATCGCAACAGCCCGGCTGTTTAAACCCAAACGGCTGGTCACTGTTTTTCAGCCGCACCGGTATACGCGCACAAAATTTTTGATGGAAGAGTTCGCGGACACGCTGGCGCTGACGGATTATTTGATCTTGACCGATATTTATGCCGCCAGTGAACAGCCCATCGCAGGTGTCACGTCGGAAAAATTGTGGGAAAGGATACGCACTAAAGGAAAGATCGCCGGCGCATATCGCAAGAAGGATGAGATCTTAAAACATTTGGCGCAAGTGGTTCAGCCGGGGGATCTGGTTTTGATTTTAGGCGCCGGAGATATTAATCAATTATCAGAACAGCTGCTCAGTTATTTAAACGAGCACAGCCAGAGCCGGGTATGAAAGAGACAGAAGATTTGGGGCATATCGGGGTCTTGATGGGCGGTCCGTCGTCGGAAAGAGAGATCTCCCTCAGATCCGGCAAGGCGGTTACTGAGGCCCTTAAAAGCGAAGACTGCCGGGTCACCGCGATCGATCTGACGACCGCGGATGAGAACGAAGTAAAGAAAGTGATTTCCGATGCCGATATCGATATCGCCTTTTTGGCTCTGCACGGAAAATTCGGCGAAGACGGGACAATTCAGGCTATTTTAGAATCCATGGGAATTCCGTATACTGGTTCCGGCGTCGAAGCCAGCCGGATTGCCATCAGCAAGATCCAAACTCAAAAGGCGCTGAAGAATAAAAATGTTCCGGTCCCGAATTTTTATGTGCTGCAAAAGTCCGATAAATTCAGCGAAGATGATCTGCTCAAAGAGCTCGGCGGCCTGCCGGTCGTGGTAAAGCCGGATCAGGAAGGTTCCAGTATCGGTGTGACCGTTGTTCGTGAGAAAAAAGATCTTGCCGGCGCATTTAAGGAAGCTTTTTCGTTCGGGCCGCAGGTTCTGGTGGAGCAGTTCATTGAGGGAAGGGAGCTGACCGTCGGGATACTGGCGGACGAAGCTTTGCCCGTTATTGAGATCTGCCCGAAAGAAGGATTTTTTGATTTCACCGCAAAATATCAGAAAGGCCTGACCGAATACATTGTCCCGGCTGTGTTCGAGGATGAAACGGCCAAGCGCGTTCAACAGGCAGCGCTCAAGACTTATCAGGCGGTCGGATGCCGTGATTTTGCAAGAGTGGATGTGATGCTGAATAAAAATAACTCGCCGTACGTTTTGGAGATCAATACGATCCCGGGTTTTACGTCAACCAGTTTATTGCCGAAGGCCGCGAAATGCCGCGGGTATGAATTTGCCGACCTATGTATAAAACTCATCAAACTCGCTTATGAAAAAGAGAAACAAAAAAGACAATAAAAAGATACTGCCGTACGTAAAATATTTTTTGTTTACTTTATTCGTTATGGCCGTCGGCTTTATCCTCTATCAAAATACGATCGATTATCTGCGTAATACACGATTGTTCTTCATCAAGACGATCATTTATGACCCGACCTTGCCGTTCAGTGAGTCGCGGGAGATCCTGCGGTTCAAGGGAAAAAGTATTTTTGACGTCGATGTTGAATCTCTGCAGACGCGTTTAAGATCACAGTATCCGCAGGTCGCTTATTTAAAGGTGGTGAAGCGTTTCCCTGACCAATTGATCGTTCTGGCCAAAAAGCGCAACCCGGTCGCGCACGTTTCGGTGAACGGCCGTGACTATATTGTCGACGCGGATGGGGTCGTCATTTCTCACTTGGGCGATCAGGATTTCAGTTTGCCGGTGATCCGCGGGTTACGTTTGGACCGCGATCCGGTCCGTGTCGGTTTCAAACTGAAATCGCAAAATTTACCGGTCGCGCTGAAGGTCATTAACGCCTACCGGGCGATGCCCATTTTTGCCGCATACCCGATCCAAAAAATTGAAATGGAAAATTTATCGAAGATCCATCTGGCCATCGGCCGCAGCCTGGATATCATCGTGGATAAGGACAGGATCCAAGATAAGTTAAAAAATCTTGAGTTAATTTTTACACAAGGTAAACTAGATTTAAACACAGTTAAATACATTGATCTGCGGTTTAACGAACCGGTGCTGGGGAAAAAATAATTACTAAAGGGCCCCGTCCACCCCGCCTATGGCGTGGCAGGCGGCGGGGCAGGGAGAGGCTGCATGTTCGATCGATTTGTGGGAGAAAAGATCTTTTGCGGGGTGGATGTCGGTTCTCAGCGGATCAAGGCGAGTTTGCTGAAAGTGAAAGATCCGCGCAATATTCAGCTTTTGGATATCAGCGAGATCAAAACGAACGGTTTTCAGGACGCCTCCGTCAGTGATTTGGGAGAATTAGCTGATTCGATCCAAACGCTTTTAAACGCGATGGCGCGCAAGAACAATGTCCGTTTTAAAGATGTTTATCTCGGTTTCAGCGGGGACTTGATCGAGATGCGCACCACAAAGTCCGCGATCCCGCTCATTGAACGCGGCAGTAAGGTCATTACCAATACCGATATCAAGAAGGTCAACATCCAGGCCCGCCTTTTGGGTGTGAAGATGGAAGAAGAAGTCCTGCATGGTTTTCCGCAATCGTATGAGGTCGATGACATTAATATTGCGATAAATCCATTGGGGCTTTATGGACGGAAATTAGAGGTCAATACACTATTGGTCGTTTGTAATGGGACCCCGATCCGCAACATCGTGAAAGCCGTTCAGCAGGCCGGATACGACGTCGCGGGTACTTATTTTTCTGCCTACGCTGCTTCCCGTGTTCTTCTGGATGAAAAGCAGCTGCAGGAAGGATGCTGTTTGCTGGACATCGGGGCGCGGGTGACGAATATCCTGATCTTCCGCGACGGTGTTTTGAAATTTATCGATAAGATCAATTGGGGCGGGAGGCACGTCGTCCAGAAGATTGCGGATGATCTGCAGGTTTCCCTGGACCTTTCCGAAGAGATCAAGAAAACGCATACTTCAGCCTTGAAGACCGACCAGCGCAATGATGAAGAGATCCTGGTTAAGCGCGATTCTGCCTATATCCCGATCAAGCGTGAAGCGATCTGTAACGCTATTGATCCTGAGATCACGTTGTTTGTTCAATCCTTAAAGGAAGCCGTCGCCAGATCAGCGTTGTTCGGCCAACTCAACTCAGGGATTATGGCGATCGGCGGCGGATCGCTTTTGCCGGGATTGATCGAACGGATTGAAGAGGCCTTGGGCCTTCCGGTGCGGCTGGGAAAATTAAGTTTATCCAACCATAATCCGCAAAGCGTTGCCGTGTACGCTCCGGCCGTCGGGCTTGCGCAATTAGGCGCCAATAAATACTTCAGCGAACTATTTCTTCTGAACAACCATGCGGGCGGCGGGAATAACCGCTTGATCAACAAAATGAAGGAATTTTACCACGAGTATTTCTAGTGAGGTAACGCGGGACTAGTCTTTTTTTCGGCTGAGGTGGAAGGCAATGTCGCGCAGTGTGTTCTGCATTCGCAGCATCGTATTGAAGATATAAAGCATCCAGAAGGAACTGAGCATCAAAAGCAGTACGATAATGAGCAAGCTGATCGCCTCCGTTACCAGCAACCGCTGTACAAGATCATCCCGCTGTACATCAAAAAGAAAATCCAGGAATTGCGTTGTATTGAAGAGGAAGAAGCCAAATATGACGACCAGGACCAACTCGAAGAAAAGAAGATAGAAGTGGCGGACGATCCACTTTGCCGAAAGATTATCCCAATGACGGACTTGGTTCATGAAATCTTGAAAACTCATTTTTATCTCCCAGTACTGCGTTACCTAAATTTTGTATTTGAGGAACGCAGGACTGTACCGTGTTCTCCTGAATACAATTTAGGGTACACGGTACTAGTTAATTCTACCTTAAATCATTCCCGGCGCAAGAAGGAATTTGGAATTTTACGAATAATATCCTGTTTTTTTCTGTTTCTTGCCGTGAGTATCCGCGGCGAAGCGGCGGACAAAATGCGGGTGCATTTTTTGAACGCCGGGTATGCCGATGCTATCCTTGTCGAGTGGCCGCCGGATAATGCTGTTCTCGTTGACGCGGGTGATGCGGAGGATGCGCCGGATATCTTGAATTATTTGCGGTCCGCCGGGGTGTCGCGCTTGGCGGCGATGGTCATCACTCATCCGCATAAAAATCATTTCGGCGGCGCTCAGGCGATCGCGGAGCGTATGAAGGTTGGTCAGGTTTTTATCAACGGAGACATGAACGCGGAGGACGGTTATCAAGACCTTTTGGATTTTTTGAAAAACAAGGCCATCCCGGTTGCAAAACTGCGTCGAGGCGATAGCCTTCCGGGGATGCCTGACGGCGTATCTTGGAATATTATTCATCCGGGCGAGTTGTCCGGAGATGTCAACGGCAATTCTCTGGTTTCGCTGATCCGTTTTCGAAAAACAGCTGTCCTTCTGACCGGTGATATTATGGTGCCGGCCCAGGAAGCCCTGCTTAGAAATAATCCGTCCTTAAGGGATGCTCAGTGCGTCCAGATCCCGCATCACGGCGGGCAGCTGAGTAAGGATTTTCTTTCTTTTTTTTCTAAGGCCCAATTTATTATTTCGACGGGAGCTAACCTTTGGGGACTGCCGGAGGAAGAAGTCTTGGCACAAGTTGCGGGGAAGGTGTTCCGGACGGATAGCAATGGAACGATCGTTGTTGAAAGTGACGGAGAGAAAATAAAAATTACCCCGGTGAACAATGCAGGAGATTGATCCGCATAAGAGTAAACGTGAAGAAAAATGGCTGTGGGTCATTCTTTGGACAGGATTGATCTACTCGACGGCGGCGTTTGTGCGGCCGGTGTGCGAATATCTTCGCAGCCTTACGCTGCTCAATATTACGGTAACGGCAGCCATGTTCCTGTTTTTGGTTTTGATCATCGGGCGCCTTTTATTGGGCTTCGGAAAATTAACGCTGCCGGCAAGAATCTTACTGGTATTGGTTTTATCGTTTTATGCATCCGGCATGGTGATCCTGAAAATTCCGGAAGAGCGGATCCATCTTGTGCAGTACGGAGTTTTGGCGTATCTGGTATTTAATGCGTTTACAGTTGATTTTTCGAATCAACCGAGTTTTGGATTGGCTTTTTTTGTGACGCTGGGGCTGGGATGGGGCGATGAAATCATTCAATCGTTTACTCCGGGCAGGTTTTATGACAACAAAGATGTAATACTGAATGGTGTCAGCGGCCTTTTGGGGCTCTTATTGACTTTTTTAAGAATTTCGAAGGACGGTCGATGAAATTTTTGCTTAAGTTTATTCTGTGCATAGCTGTTCTGAGCTCTGTTTTGCTCTATGATTTTTTTTATGTCAATAATTACAGCGCGTACCCCTGGTGGCATCAAAAGGGGAACGATATCGACGGCGCGTATGCGGCGACGACGGCGGGGCTGCTGAACAACACCGAATTGGATTTTGTCTATCACCCCGGGGCGACCGTGTATACGATCCACGG
>CAYING010000089.1:2440-8781 GCA_964364715.1 uncultured Planctomycetales bacterium | reverse complement strand
CGCCGTGGGTGTTCTTCTAAAGCCCTCAGCGGTCAGCCATCAGCAGAGATTTGGCTGAAGCTGAAGACTGCTAGCTGAAAGCTTTTAAATGCCTAAAAATCCATTCGTAAAATTTGTCAACCTCCTCCTCGTCGGCACCATCCTTGCCGGCGGATTCATTTTTTACGAATTCTATTATAAGAACATCCTTGAAAATAAAGTTTTGAAGGCGATGGTTGAGCGGCTGCAGGCGGATTCGCGCATTGCGAAGGTATTTGTCATTGACGTGGTGTTCAATCCGTTGACGGACCGGCATATGACGACGATCAAGTTCTTAGAACTTGATGCGCTTGGCAAGCCGCTGGAGCCGCGATATTTCACTTTTGCCGGTAACATCATTCAGTTCCAATCGCTGGTCGTCCGGTTCGACGACAAATTTGTCCGTAATGCCGATGCCTTGAAAGGGAAAAGCGTTTATTTGTTCTGGAAAGTTTTTGTGCTCGACGGCGAACGCACCCAGGAATATCCGGTCACGAACGTTAACGAAGTGCCGCAGGGCTACAAGATCGAAGGGCCGCGCAATTCCTTTGAGACAGAGATCTGGCGTAATTTTTGGCAGTACGCGCTCGACCCGGAGCGGGCCAAGCTTAAGGGCATCAAGAACGCGCAGATCGAAGCGCCGGGCACCCAGTTCGTGCCGGGGCTCATTTATACCCTGAGAATCGAGCACGACGGCGGCATCCGGATCGACGTGAAAGCGATCCCGGAAATTTTGAAGGGCGAGAAGGTACTGTGAGGTATTAAATCCCAAGCACTAAATCCGAAATACTAAACAAATTCAAAATAAAAAATTCAAATGTTCTAAACGTTTTAGATTTTGGTTATTCGGATTTTGAATTTGTTTAGTATTTCGAGTTTAGGATTTAGGATTTAATATGCAGGGTTTTCATGAAGAATAAAGAGGTCGCTGACATTTTGGAACGCCTGGGGATGCTTTTGGAGATTAAGGGCGAATTGATCTTCAAGATCCGCGCGCATTACAAGGCCGCCGAAAATATCCTCGCCCTTTCCGAAGACGTTGAAACCCTCGCCGACGAAAAACGTTTGACCGATATCCCCGGCATCGGCACCGCGCTCGCCGAGAAGATCACCGAATACTGCAAGACCGGCAAGGTCAAGGCCTACCAGGAACTCACCAAGGAAATTCCCGAGACCCTGCTCGACGTTGTGAAAATTCCGTCCATCGGCCCGAAAAAAGCGAAACTATTTTTCGACGAACTCGGTGTCAAGACCGTCGAAGACCTCAGGAAGGCCGCCGAAGGCGGGAAACTCGTTGGGCTTCCCGGCATTCAGGGAAAGACCATTGAGAAAATTTTAAGCGGCATCAAGATCGTCAAAGAAGGCCGGGAGCGGATGAACTTAGGCGACGCGACCGAATTAGCCGAAGCGATCGTCGGTGAGCTGAAGAAATTAAAAGAAATCAAGGAGATCTCGGTCGCCGGCAGCCTGCGCCGCCAAAAAGAAACGGTCCGCGATATCGACATCCTGATCGATTCCTCCAATCCCAAAAAAGTCATGGACGCTTTCGTCACACTCCCGCAGGTCAAGAGCGTGAACGGCCACGGTGAGACCAAGTCGTCTATTTTGACGCACGAAAACATCCAGGTCGACCTGCGCGTCGTGGACCCGGAATGTTTCGGCGCGGCACTCTTGTATTTCACCGGTAACAAAAATTTCAACGTACGGATGCGCCAGCTCGCGATCAAAAAGAATATGAAAGTGAGCGAATACGGCATATTCGCTATAAAAGGGGAGAAGGAAAAACTTCTCGCCGGCCGCACCGAGGAGGAATGCCTCAAGGCGCTCGATATGCCGTACGTTCCGCCGGAGCTGCGTGAGGACATCGGCGAGAACGACATTTTTTCCGGAGCGAAAATTCCCAAGCTGATCGAGCTTTCCGACCTCAAGGGAGAATTTCACGTCCATTCCACGTATTCCGACGGGCATAACACCATTCAGGAAATGGCCGAGGCCGCGCAGAAACGGGGCTACCAGTACTTGGCGATCAGCGACCATTCGCAGCGCCTGCGTATAGCCGGAGGCGTTTCCCCTGAAGATTTGAAAAAAAAGAAGAAAGAGATCGATGAGCTGAACAAGAAGATGAAAAATTTTCGCATCCTGTTCGGCGCCGAAGTTGAAATAGACACGGACGGCAATTTAGATTACAATGAGGCGATTTTAAGCGAATTTGACATCGTGATCGCGGCGATCCATAGCGGGTTTGAACAACCCAAGGACAAAATGACGCGCCGCCTGGTAACGGCTTGTAAAAATAAATTTGTGACAGCGATCGCGCACCCCACCGGTGTTCACCTGGGCCGACGAGAACCCTATGACATCGATCTCAAGGAAGTGTGCAGGGCCGCTGTTGAGCATAATACATTCTTGGAAATAAATTCGTTCCCGGTGAGGCTGGACCTGAACTCGGCGAACGCCTATTATGCCCGGCAACAGGGTGTGAAGTTCATCGTGAGCAGTGACTCGCACCACACCGAGCATATGGAGTTCATCAAGTTCGGGGTGTCGCTCGCCCGACGGGGCTGGCTGACCAAAGAGAACGTGCTGAACACGCGCACCCTTTCGCAGGTCGAGAAAATGTTAGGTAAATAAGTGCCATAATATCACCCCTGGGGTGATATTTTCGCATAAGGAAGTTTGGATGCCGTTCAAAGTCGTTAACCGTCAGATTCTTTCCAAAGATGTTAAACGCGTGGATGTCCTCGCGCCGCTCGTGGCCCGCCAGATCCTCCCCGGGCAATTTATCCTTGTTTCCATTCACTCCGACGATGACCGTGTGTCGTTCACCGTTTCCGAGGCCGACGCCCACCGCGGGTCCATTGCCCTGATCTTTCAGGAAGACAGCCCCGCGAAACAACAGCTCGGCGAATTGCAGATCAACGACGAGGTCCATATGGTGTCAGGCCCGTTCGGGAATCCGATCGAGATAAAGAAAGAAGGTTTTGTCGCCTGCGTTGCCGACGGGATCGGGGTCGCGGAGATCTTACCGGCCGCGCGCGCGTTCAAACTGGCCGGCAATAAAATTCTGACCTTTATGGGCGCGCCGAATAAATCAATGCTCATTTTGCAGTCGCAGATGCGGCTCGCGTCTTACAAAATTTTTATGGCAACCCAGGACGGGTCGTGGGAGCGTAAAGGGTTTGCCTCCGACGCGCTGCGCGATTATTTGAAAAAAGAAAAAATGGACTTGGTCTACACCGCCGGGTCGCCGGAATTGATGCAGAGTGTTACCGAAGCTACCAGGGAAAAAGAGATCCGCACGCTTGCGCGCCTGAACCCGGTCATGTTCGACGCGACAGGCGTGTGCGGTTCGTGCCGGGTCACGGTCGGCGGCAAGACAAAGTTCGCCTGCACCGACGGGCCGGTCTTTGACGCGCACCAGGTTGATTTTGAAGATTACAAGGTAAGATTAAGCGCATACGATCCCGTCTGCCTCGCTTTGCTCGGCAAAGCGGACGGGATCAATTCGCCCGAAAAACTTACGTCACCAATGTTCCGTAAGTTTTGGGCTCATTGAGAGTTCTTATGGGACAACTCCCGGTCACAATCCAGCCAAAAGAACGGCGGCTCGGGAACTTTCGGGAAGTTTCTCTCGGGTATCCTAAAAAATTAGCCCTGGAGGAATCGGCCCGCTGCCCGCAGTGCGCCGACCCGGTGTGCATGCAGGGGTGTCCTCTCGGCATCGACATCCCGGGTTTTATCCGACTCATAAGGGAAGGCAACACGCCTGCCGCGCTTAAGAAGATCAAAGAGGAAAATCCTTTGCCGTCGGTGTGCGGCCGCATCTGCCCGGCGCCGTGCGAAACTTTGTGCGTTCTGACCAAAGACGACGCCGCGATCGGCATCCGGGCGCTCGAGCGTTTTGCCGCCGATAACGGCAAGGAAAAATCTTTCTTCAGCAAACAAAAGACCTGCACCGGCAAAAAGATCGCGGTCATCGGTTCCGGCCCGACGGGTTTGGCTGCCGCGTCGCTTTTGGCCGCGAAAGATTATCAGGTCACGGTCTTTGAGGCCATGGAAAAACCCGGCGGCATCCTCCGTGCCGGCGTCCCGGAATTCCGTTTGAGCGAAGAACTGCTCAGCGAAGAGATCAGCGCGCTTATTCAGCAGGGTGTTGTCTTTAAGACCAATGTCTTTTTTAACCAGCGCGAACATATCAAGCGCCTTTTTCAGGACGGGATGTCGGCGGTCGTCCTGGCGGTGGGGGCCGGCGCCCCGGTCGTGCCGAATATTTCCGGCGTCAATTTAGGCGGCGTGTTTTTTGCCCGGGAATTTTTAATGCGCGCCAACCATTACAAAGCCAAACGCATCCGGCGCGATTCGCACGCGACGTATGCGGGCCATTCGGTCGTCGTGATCGGCTCCAATCACGCGGCGCTGGATTGCGCGCGCAGCGCGGCGCGTCTCCGGCGGGACGTTACGCTCGTCTTCCCGCACGTCGAGGGTGAGATGAAGGGTTTTGCCGCGGAACTCGAGCAGGCCAAAGAAGAAGGCGTCAAGGTCGAACCGCTCACCAAGGTTTTGGAAATTTCCGGCAATGCGAAAAAATTTGTCACCAGTGTCAAAGCCGTCCGTATGGATTTTGCCGACCCGCGCTCGAACGGCCAGTGGCAGGTCATCCCGGTCGAGGGCTCGGAATTCATTTTGCCGGCGGACACAGTCATCCTGTCGCACGGCCAGCAGCGCAATAAAATTATGGAAGGTCTCGTCGGAATGGAAGGCATTTTCGTCCCGGAACCCTCCGCGACCGCCGACGGCAGTGTGGTCGAAGCCATCGCCGCGGGGAAAAAAATTGCGGAACAGATTGATCAATATTTAAATAAATAAAAATCCTAAACCCTAAATCCTAAATAAATTCAAAATACTAATGATTTAATATCTAAACGTTTGGTTACTTGAGTTTTGGTGATTTAAATTTGTTTAGGGTTTAGGATTTAGTGCTTAGAGTTTTTAAAGGAGTTCAGAATTGTCTCGTATAACAGTGAAACAAATATTACAAAAGAAACGCTCCGGCGAGAAAATAGTCATATTGACTGCCTACGACTATCCCTTAGCCGCGCTTCTGGATGAGTCGGGCGTGGACATTGTCCTCGTGGGTGATTCGCTTGCCAATGTGGTCTTGGGGCTCGCGTCCACCAAAGAGGTCGGCATGGCCGAAATGCTGCATCATACAAAAGCCGCCAACCGCGCGGTCAAACGCGCCATGCTCGTCGGCGATATGCCGTATCCATCGTACAAAACACCTCTCTCGGCGGTCAAGAACGCGAAGCGTTTTATCAAAGAAGCCGGCTGCGACGCGGTCAAGATCGAATGGTTCAAAGGCTGCGACAAGGTGGCGGCCGCTATTCACAAAGCGAAAATTCCGGTCATGGGCCACGTCGGGCTGACGCCCCAGCGTGCGGATGAACTCGGCGGATTTAAAGTTCAGGGCAAAGACGCCGCGGCCGCTGCCAAGATCATTGAGCAGGCCAAGATTTTGGAAAAATGCGGATGTTTTGCGATCGTCCTCGAATGTGTCCCGGCCGAAATTGCCGCTATCATCACCCGCGCCTTAAAGATCCCCACGATCGGCATCGGCGCCGGTGTGGCGTGCGACGGCCAGGTGCTCGTGACTTACGATATGCTCGGCATCTTCACGCGCTTTCATCCGAAATTCGTCAAGCAGTACGCCGACTTAGGGGCCGAGATCAAAAAAGCCGTGAGCCAATTTTACAGCGAGGTCAAAACCGGGAAGTTCCCCGACGCCGAACATAGCTTTGGGATGAAGAAGGAAGAAGCGATAAAGTTGGAAAAATATGATTAAAAAGTCGTTTAAAAAATTATTTTGTTTATTATTTTTGTTGCTTGTGGTTAGCAATAATCCCTTTGTTGGGAGTGCTCAAGAAAAGGAATTTATTACAGTTCAGATAATATCCCGTCCCACTGCAAAGAAAAATGAAGTTGTTCCCAAGAATACAAAACGTTCCCGCCACTTAGCGATCATTTCAGATGTCCTGCCTCATGGAGTTTGGGAAATGGGACCGGATTCTGGAAATTTCATTGCTACAACAAACACGATCCCCGATCTAATGGGCTGGCCTACGCATACAGTAACTCAAAAATGCCTTCAGTTGGAGGGCGACTATATTAAAGTCCAATTTGTTGAAGTGAATAAGCAGGGTCTTTTGGACGCGATTAAAATGTATGAGGAGAGTTTTGTCGGAAAATTCAAATACAGTTATAGAAGTTATAATGAAAATTATGCTGTCTCGACAGTTATTTATGCTGCGGGTGGCCCAAAGTTG